>JBAQCK010000050.1:0-21446 GCA_049294075.1 Bacteroidales bacterium
ACCGCTATTTCAGGCCTACGGCCTGTTCCGGACATTGATTATTCCCAGTCCCCAGCCACACCTGCGTCAGGAGCATAATACCTTAGGGTGGGGCAACGCCGCGTTTACAGTTAACCACATCATGATCCGAGTCCCGTCAGGGGCATAATAATATAGGGCGGGGGGTATCGCCCCTTTTACGATGCCCCTGATTGTCCTCCAGGCTCCGCAGGAGCTAAATATCGGTAGAAGATTATAATGGAGCAGATCTTTAGCCCCGTATGGGGCGTAATATTATTGAGCTTGCACCGCCCTAATGAAATACCTCGACAGCAACAATCCCTTCCATGTTTTAATAGTTCCCTGCAAAATCTCCACAGGTTTGAAATCCCGAAAAAAAGATATAATTTTACAACCCGATTTTAAGGTCCCATAGTTCAATGGATAGAACGGAGGTTTCCTAAACCTTAAATTCAGGTTCGATTCCTGGTGGGACTACAGATTAACCCTGTAAATGATTGATTTACAGGGTTTTTTACTATCAACAACCAAAGATCCTGATCATTAAAAAATATTGTCCTATTTAAGAACCACACCCCATTCAGTAACACAGAATCCGGTTCTTATAAATGGAATGTTATCTTCAGGTGCAATGATTTTACTATTAGTGGCACTGTCCGTGCCCCTGATTAAATAAAACAGTCTTAATACAGAATCGGGAGTGTCAGTGATTTCAAGTGTTATCACATTATCTATAATCTTCTTTTCTTGTGGATATATTTCGTAATATTCATACCTTTTCAACCTTGGAATCCAATAATTTGTAAAGTCGTTTATTTCCCTTCCGATGAATCCATATTTTGACAAGTTATCAGTGAAAAATTGTTCTAAATCCGACACATTTATTATCCAGCCTTCATTTGTCTGCCATACATCAGGTTGTTCACTTTCATAAAACAGGTATTCAAATTCGTTATTTATTATCCCATCGGTATCAACACTTACCAGCCAACCATTTCCATAATCAGGGATTGAAGTTATAATTTTACCACCTGATGGGAAATTCAAAGTCACACTCAGGATTTTATTTTCTGTCGGATAGAGGTAGATATTCGGCTTCATGACCCTTATGCAAGTATCACATTCATGCTCTTCAGGATCGGGTTCTGGCTCACAACTATGGAATGGGATAGAACCAAGGAACAATAACCCACCGAGGATTGCCTGAATGAGAACAAAACTTAATATCGATTTCTTCATTATGGAATATGTTTGTGTAAATCATTTAATTAATGTGCATTCCTTTATTTCGTAATAATCCGGCAATGCGGACATGGCAGTTGTTCTTCCGGAACAATCTATAGTTTTCTGACCTATTGTGATCCTTACCTTCATTGGAAAAACAGTATTTTCAGAGGGATTCAGGTTTGGAATTCGTTCGGCTTTAATAGTCCCTGTCCCAACTTTAATTACCCAACCCCAGCAGCAATAACATTTTTCAGTGACAAACCCCACAATCTGGGCATCTGTTGTTTTGTTAACCAGTTCAGTTTGCTTTTCACAATTTGTCAGTGCAAGGATTACTACGAGTAAAACAATGAATTTCAAATATTTCATTCGTTATTGTTTATATACATATTCCGTCTCCCCGTTTACTCTTATTGGGTAGCCATCAGCATTATATTCATATTTGTATTCTGTTATTTGAACTTTTTCAATCGAAGGGTCAACGTCAAAATTAAGTGTATATGTCTCCTTGGTAATGTTGTTGGGGTTGGTATAAATACCGGGAGTTATTAATCGTTTGAATGATTGATAAGGGTTATGCATACTATCGTATTCATACTCTGTGGTAGTGGTTAACTCGGTAACTCCTGCTGATATAACCGTAAATTTCGTTTGTCTGATCACATTTCCATATTCATCATACTTATAGTCGGTGTAGCCGGAAATTGAATTATTAATATATCCTGTTGATCTGACAATCCTGTCATTTTCATACTGGAATTCCACGATATCGTTATTATCCCCTGATGGGCGGATAAATGATTTTCTTATTATGTGTTTCGCAGGATCATATTCAAGAACATGGGAAATGCTTTTGGGTGTATTGTCAGGATTGACCCACTCTTCCCTGTTCATTGCTTCTTCAAGAACCCTGCTGTTGCTGCTGGCAATGCGCATATCCCAATAAATATCAGATGCCACCAACTGGTTGTTGTTATTGTAAAAGTGTCTTGAGTAATGAAATTTGCTCTTTTCTTCGATTAATAAATTTGCACCATTATATGAATATTCCATATAAATCTCATTACCAATCAATACCTTACTTATCAAAGGGATATCTGTATTTTCGATAATGGACTGCTTGTCTTTTTCACAGGAAATGAAGAAGAACAGAATGATGAAGATCAGCAGATTTTTTTTCATGACGACAGTGCTAATAATTAATTAAACCCTCTTTCCCATACCACTTTAATTCTGATTCCATTTTTCTGGAAATCATCAATTTTTTCTTGCGTCCAATCAACCTTTACCCCCTGATAATTATAAAATTCACACATAGCACAGGATGATAATCCGATTGAGATTAAATAATAATACTCATTATTCCATTCATATGCGTATACAGTTGTTCCCACATAATAATCAGCAGTTTCCATCTGCGAGATCATTTCGTTTAACCAATCCGGATTTGCCGGATATTCTTCATTGTCTTTCCCGCATGAAATAAAAATGAGCGAACACAATAATAAAAATGCGATGTTTTTCATAATCTTATCTTATGGATTCTTTTCAATCAATACAAATATTTGTCCACAGTATGTCGCTTTGGGACAAAGAATTATAAAAACCCAAATCCTCTATTACGATATTCTCTCCGGAGCACTTGTAACAATAATAAGCAATCCCGCCTGAACCAAGACTCATGTCAGTTACTATTATGTCCTGATCATTATATTTTTTGTACCATATCCTGCCCAGATAATTTCCTGTTTTATCATTTTGTGAAGTTATGATCAGGTCATTTAACCATTTCAGATTGTTGCCGATGTCGTCAACACCACAGGCATGACAGTTGATTATCTTACCGCATGGAGCAATGTAGTTGTCTTTATCGGTCTTATCACATGACAGGAATAGCATCGGAATTAAAACCGTCAGGATGCTTGGTAAAGTTGTTTTAATAATTGAATAAATTTTTATTCTTAGGCTTGTTACCATGATTTCATTGATTTTAAATGTGAATCCATTTTATCATTGTTGCATGTCCATTAACATAAAGTGTCAGCATACACATCATATTAGTAATAATCATACCTGTAACAGACCCATTCCGATCCCGGAAATGTCGGATGATGCATATATGTACTTGGTTTTTATTACACCATTCCCCTGAAGATTATAGTCATCTCCTGTAGTATCTGGGGCTTTCTCGCAGGAAGACAAAAGACGTGTGAAGATAAACAGCAAAGCAATTCTTTTCATTATAACAATAAGTATGGGTTCGTCGTTACATGAATCACCGTAATTAATCAGGTTTTACTATTAATACGTAAACAAGACCTAAAACGCTACAGGTAAATCTTAAAAAGATTAATTAATCATTAACATTGACACTATACCTGTAAAAGTCAGCAATTTCAACGAATTTAAAAATTTATGAGTGCCGGTAATCATGTTGACTTTCCCCATTGGAATTATGGGAACATGCACTAAAGTAAGCTCATATTCTTAACCAGGTTTATTGGATTTAATAGCCAGGTTTTCAAGTTTGTTGAAGGAGGTGATCAATCCGCGTATTACTGCTGAACTAAATCCCTGGTGCTCCATTTCATTTAATCCTGAAATGGTGATACCCTGGGGTGTGGTCACCCTGTCAATTTCTCTTTCGGGGTGTTTACTGGTTTCGATTATCAGACGGGTCGCACCTTTTATTGTCTGGGCTGCAATTAACTGCGCCATTTCTGAGTCAAAACCGATTTCAATGCCCCCTTGCGACATGGCACGCATAAAACGGAGGGCAAAGGCAATACCACAGGCTCCTACAACAGTTGCGGCTCCCATCATATCCTCAGTAATGATCATGGTTTTCCCCATTTTATCGAAAATAGACAGGATTCTTTCCTCCTGTTTTGATTCAGTGTTCCTAAAGGTGATGCAGGTCATGGATTCACAAATTTCAAGAGCGATATTTGGCATAATACGAAGCATGTGAATCTTGCCAAAAAATGTTTCAATATCCTTAAAGGTAACACCGGTAATTGTTGAAATGATGATGTGCCCCGGGTTCACATCATTTTTTATTTCTTCTGCAAGGTTGCCAAATTGCTGAGGCTTGACTGACAGCACGATAATTTCGGCCTGGCTTACTGCCTCATGGTTGTTTTCAGTAACCGTGAAACCCAGTTCTTTCAGTTGGGCGATTCTTGGTTCCCGTTTTTCTGTGATCAGTATGTCATTATGGGTAAACTGCTTCGAGTTAATCAATCCCTTTGCCAGTGAGGTACCGATATTACCACCACCCAGAATGGCAATTTTATACTTTCTCATATTCAATATTAATAACCCCTGAAAGGTAATCAAAAATTATACGAGTGAGTTTAAATTGGAAACTTGTTGGTTTTCGTGTCATTTCTTCCTTTGGCTCAATATTTGCAATTCGCCTTTACAGACATAACATTGAACGCCATAGCGATGATTCGATTATTCCCTTAAGGCAATGAAAAGCAAAATATATTACCCCGCATTCTTAGCGTTTACCGCTGTTTCCCTGTTACTTATGTGCAACAGCATTGAAGCTCAAACTGTTTACCGGCCTGCCCCCAGGTATTCAGGGATTTTCGATAACCCCGGGGCCAATCAGCCCCGGCAGTCGTACGGACCACATGCCCGCGGAGATGTTCCCCGCCGGTATCTGAAGCTGGGCATCCATTTCGATCCCCTCCTCAGCTGGTTTACAACCCGGAGCTACGATGTCCGCAATGACGGTGCGGTGCCGGGATTCAGCTTCGGCCTGACTTATAACAGTTATTTTGGCTCCAACTATTCATTTTCATCCGGAATAAAGATCATAAATGCCGGCGGAAGGCTGATCTGCAACGAACCCACAAGCTTCGAGATAAGGAATTTTGACCGCGAAATAGTAACCGTCGATGCGTATGAACCAGTTATCTACCGAGTTAATTATGTGAGCGTTCCACTCGGCGTAAAACTCGAAACAGATCAGCTCGGATATGGAATAGTGTTCGCCGACCTCGGATTCGATCCGAAAATACTTGTTCTGGGAACGGCGGCAATTCCATCCCTGAACATCAGAAGCGACAACGCCATGGCTGAATTGAGAAAAATCAATCTGGGCTGGCACATCATGGCCGGGATGGAATACCCGCTGGCAGCAAGCAACAGCCTTGTCATGGGTATCGGTTTTGAAAACAACTTCCTCGATATAACCAGGGATATCGGAAACCAGCCATGGGACCTGGTTTCGCACAAAATACTGTCTTTCAGGATCGGACTAGTATTCTGATCCTTAAAAAATACGGTTATACCGGAATGCTTCCGGAAATCATAACGGATTTGTTTGATTTTACCACGGAGTTCACGGAGAACACGGGCAATGCACGGATTGTCTCAAATAAGAACATCCGTGGATTTATCCGTGATCCCGATAGCTATCGGAACCGTGAAACCCGTGGTGAACTAATTCATGGAGATCAATATTCTTAATATAAATGCTAAGAAATCTGCAATTTATCTCTCCGGACTCTGACTGGAATAATCTTATGAATCCTTTATTTAAACAATGGTATCACTGCTGCACTAATTGTCAGAAGTCAGGACATGTGATTGTTCATCCGCCCGGGAAAAGGGTTTTACCAGAATATTCCGGATCGCACGTAAGATTCACCTTCAGCTTTCGCCACCCTGCCTCATCGCCGGGGGTTGGTATGTGGGTGAGATGGACCTCGCAATCCCTGAGAAGTTTCAGGTTCTCAAGCGCCATCTTTGCTGCAGGGTTTGAGAGAGCGCTGATTCCTAGGACTATAAGTGTTTCATCAACATCAAGACTTACCATCTTTCCATTAAGGATATCTTTCTTCAGATGCATCACCGAGTCAATGATGGCTTCGGGAAGAAGATACATCCTGTCGGGAAGCCCGGCCAGATGCTTCGTGGCATTAAGGATAAGGCTCGAGGATGCCTGAAGCAGGGAAGAACTTTTACCGGTGATTATGGTTCCGTCGCCAAGTTCAATTGCTGCTCCGCTGAAGATACCATTATTGCCCTTGCCTTTCAGTTCAGCATCCTTTGCCGCCTCCCTTGCAGGACAGACCACCTTCCGGTCCTCGGGCCTGGCGCCGGCCTTCTTCATTATTGCCTTTATCCGGTCGACCGTATCCTTTTCCACCAGCCCCATCGCGTACTCCACGGTGCATCTGAAATAACGCCTTATTATCTCCTGATGCGAAGCCTCCCTTATGATGTCATCATTCACGATACCTGAACTGGCCCGGTTTACTCCCATGTCGGTGGGCGACTGATACATCGATTGGCCTCCGGTTATCTTTTCGAGTATCCTTCTAAGTAGAAAAAATGCCTCGATGTCGCGGTTGTAATTGACCGTCTTTACATTGTATGCTTTAAGATGATGCTCATCGATCAGAACCCTGTCCTCCAGATCGACCGTTGCAGCTTCATAGGCAAGGTTGACCATGTGATCGACAGGAAGATCCCAGATCGGGAAGGTCTCGAACTTTGCATATCCCGCCCTGACTCCCATTTTGTATTCATGATAGAGATTGCACAGGCAGGTGGCCAGCTTTCCGCTTCCGGGCCCGGGGCCCGTGACAACCACAATGGGTTTTGTGGCGCTGATGTACTCATTGGCTCCGTAACCCCTGTCACTTACAATAAGGTCGATATTTGTAGGATAACCTTCGGTCGGATAGTGAAGATAAACCTTTATACCCCTCATCTCGAGCTTGTTCCTGAAGGCTTTGGCAGGTGATTGATTCTGATACCGGGTGATAACGACCGCACTGATATCCAGCCCCCACTCCCTGAAATCATCTATCGTTTTCAGGGCATCGACATCGTAGGTTATTCCGAAATCGGCCCTTATCTTCTTCCTTTCAATTGCTCCGGCATGGATGCAGAGTATTACATCGATTTTATCCTTCAGCTTCTGGAGAAGCCTCATTTTAACATTAGGGTCAAAGCCCGGAAGAACCCGCGCCGCATGATAGTCATACAGGATCTTGCCGCCAAACTCCAGATAGAGCCTCTGGTTGAACCTGCTTACCCTTTCAAGAATTGCAGCTGTCTGCTCATTCAGGTATTTCTCATTGTCGAATCCCATGCGGCTTTCCGCTGTCATTTCTACCCCCTGTGAGTTACGTGTCCGGTTAATTTTAAGGTTCCAATATTAGGTATTTTTCCCTCCGGTCCGTCCTTTTCTTTGAATAAAAATATCAATGCCCCACGTGTATCTTGTACCCGGCCATTCCTGTTAGCCTGATCCATCCGGCTTTATTGAATATGTGAAACCCTTCTCCGACGCATTTATGACCAGCACCCTGAAGATTATGAGGTTAGCAAGTATCGCTTCAGCCCGGTAGGCGCTTATGCCTGATATCTTCCTGAACTTCGAAAGGGTTATTGACCCGTTCGATTGCAGGTATTCCATCAGGGTGTTCTCCGCCTTGCTGAACTTCACAAGCACTCCCGAAACCTTCTTCTCCTTTTTCCATACCTGAAGCAGTACCCTGTTCGCTGCAAGGTTCTGATCAAGATGCCTGAAGTATGAGATCCACCTGCCATCCTCATTCATCGCCCTGTAAGGCCTTTTGCTCCCCTTGCTTACCTCAACCTCAAGAATGGTCTTGCCCCCCAGGGTATGCTGCCTTACCGAATAATCAACCTCGGGTTTGCAGAAAAGCTGTGCTGCGGTTTCGACCATATAGATCTCCTCATCCGACCTGATCCCGGCAATGCTCCCGTTATCGCGAACTCCTATCAGCAGCCTTCCCCCGGCAGTATTCGCGAAGGCCGAAAGCGTCCTCGCGATCTTCCGGCTGTCAGACACGCAGTACTTGAAATCGAGCCGCTGATTCTCACCTTCAGCTATAAGGTCTTTTATGTACCGGTCCATAATCCTTGTTTTCCTGCAAAGAGCAGTTACAATTTATAAACATTCACAAGAAATTCAACCTTATTCCGGATTTATTTTCCACCCTGTTTTTCATTCAATTCTTTAATTATTACAGTCAAAATATCACATATTATTAAATGTTTTTGCCTTTTTACTTTTATATTAAAACTTTGTCCCTATATTTGCCTTATAAACTAAAACCAAAACGGGTTTATGATAAGTGAACAGACAAGTACAAAGGTGGAGGCCTGCAAGGATATGCTGAGGACTGAAGAGGCGATTTTTTTCATTAAGGATTATTTCGGAAAGAAGCTTGCTGCCGCTCTCAATCTTGTCAATGTTTCGGCACCTGTTGCCGTGCTTGACGGTACAGGCATTAACGACGACCTTAATGGCGTGGAAAAACCCGTTAGTTTTTCAGTGAAAGGAATCAAGGATCATAAAGCGGTGATTGTCCAGTCGCTTGCCAAATGGAAGCGCATAAGGCTTAAGGAGTACAATATTGAACCCGGGAAGGGACTCCTTACCGATATGCGTGCCATCCGGCCTTCCGAAGAGCTGAGCCCCATACATTCGGTTTATGTCGACCAGTGGGACTGGGAAAAGCGAATCACTCCTTCCCAGAGAAATATCGAGTACCTAAAGCAGGCAGTCAGGGCAATCTACCAGGCCCTGAGAGATACGGAAAGCGCTCTTTTCGAGTTGCATCCGGAGTATATCCCCGTTCTTCCTGAAAACATCTGTTTCATTCATGCCGAGGAACTTCTAAGGGAGTTTCCGGATCTGACTCCAAAGCAGCGTGAAACGGAAATCGCAAGGATCTTCGGCGCTGTCTTTATCATAGGAATAGGCGCTGCCCTGAGCAATGGTGAACCTCACGACGGAAGAGCTCCCGATTATGATGACTGGAGCTCGCCCAACGAAGACGGCTACAAAGGTCTTAACGGTGATATTATTGTCTGGAACCCTGTACTTGAAAGAGCATTTGAGCTCTCATCAATGGGAATCAGGGTGAACGAGGAAGCAATGGAACGACAGCTCCTCATACAGGGCTGCACTGAAAGAAGGAACCTCCTTTTCCACAGCATGCTCCTGAACCATGAGCTTCCCCTGAGTATCGGCGGAGGAATTGGTCAATCGAGGGTTTGCATGTTCCTGCTGAGAAAAAAACATATCGGAGAGGTCCAGTCCAGCATCTGGCCGGAGACGGTGCGGAATAATGGTGGAAGCCTGAGGCTTTTGTGAGGCGTGAGGTGTGAGGCGTTAAGGCATGAAGGCGTGAGGTAAAATACAATCATCTTGTTGTTAACCCCGGAGCAGGTTGCATAAGAAAAATCCACGAATATTTATCGTCTTACAATAACAGGGTTATCGTTTTACAATAATTTCTTTACCTGAAACGATATGATTTCCAATTATTCAACACCTGACAGGATGGGGATTCGCCTTATTTGCAGGATCTTAGCCCACCTTTAGGGGGGGTTGGGGGGTGAAACACAAAGGGGGAAATGGAGAGCGATTCGCTTCATTTGAAGACAGCACCCGCCCCTGCCCCTGCGCAGTAAGCTTTTCTTCATTTTTACTGTTTTTTAAATCCCTCTTTTTTAGGAATTTAATCCGTCATCTTTAAATTTCTGGCTATAAAACTGCTTGATTTATACCTGTTTCCGGTTGATTTTTATTATCTTTACATGTGACGGCTCTTCTGAAGTCTCAATACTTGCTTTTAAACCCTACAAATACGTGAAGATGGAGAATGAGGAACAGATTTTTTACACACCGAGAAAATTCAATACTATAGAACTTTGGAATGATGTTTCTGAGAAGCAATGGAATGATCAGTTATGGCAGCTTAAGAATTCGATAAGCACGGTTGAAGATCTCAGAAAAGTAATCAAACTCAACGATCACCAGGCGGAGGAGATCGCCAGAACTCTTTCCGAACTGAGAAGCCAGGGCAAGGAACCAATGCGTATCACTCCCTATTATGCTTCACTGATGCAGGAAGACCCTTTCCACCCTGAAATGGCGCAGGGCGAAAAGTCGTATAAAAGACTCGACCCGGTTTTCTGGCAAAGCGTGCCCACTCCGGCAAACCTGCTGTTTCCCGATACCGGTCTCGAAGGTGCCATGAGCGAGGGCTCCAGAAGCTTCGGTGCAGCATACCAGAGATATCCCAACAGGGTGGCTCTTTTCGTGGCGGAGAACACAAGCTGCGCTTCCTATTGCGTTCATTGCCAGAGAGCCAAATCGCTCGACTCATCTGTCGATGTCAACCTGAAAGAGGTTCAGAAAGGCTTGTTCTACATCGGTTACAACAGGAACATCAACGAAGTGCTGGTAACCGGAGGCGATGCTCTGATGATTAGCAAAAACCGGCTGAGGTATGTACTGGAGGAACTCAGCAAAATTGATCATCTCAGGGTAATCCGGATTGCCACCCGCGTGCCTGTGGTACTGCCGATGAGAATCACCGACGAAATTCTCGATCTGATAACCCGGTCAGCTAACAGGTTCACAAGAGGTCAGGAAAAATATGTCTATTTCATGACCCACATCAATCACTACCAGGAGATAACTACCGACCTGGCAGCTGCCGTCAAAAGGATCCGGAACCATGGATTCACAGTAAGGAACCAGACGGTCCTGCTCAACCATGTTAACGATTACTATAAAACTCTTGCCGAAACATTCAGAAGGATGTTCTGGATAGGCGTTCATCCCTATTACCTTCTTCAGTGCCACAAGGAAAAAGGAATAGTCCATTTCATCACTCCAATCCAGGTCGGTAAGATCTATATGAAACATCTCCAGGGATGGATGTCCGGAGTTACTGTTCCAAGATACGCTGCAAACATCGAGGGCGGGGGCGGAAAGGTACTGTTGATGCCTTCCGGCCATGACACCCTCAACCTCGATCATGAAATAGATGAAAAAATATCTGAGAGCTTTGCAAATGTTTTCACGTGGGATGACAAAAAGCTTCAGAAATATGAAGCCCTTGGCAGAACCACCCGTGAAGAATTCGATGAAGGCGTGAAAATTATGGATACTTTCATCGGAAGGAAAGATGTCTTTCTTCCCAGGCTCATAATAGTCGACAAGGATGGCAACCATATCGAGACCACCAACAGAACCAAACTCCCCGTTCTTGAAAAAATGAAGAAAGCAGACCTCCTCGGTTATGAACTCAATGATGGCGGAATGCCTCTCACCAATCCGGCTGTGATCTCTGATGAACTGGAGAAGCTTTTCGCGGATTCCGTGTTTGTAAAAAAGCACGAAGCATGATGCTTGCCTTTACGATGTTTTCCTCACTTCTTGTAATGCTCATCCTTCTTCCTGAGTGACAGGAATCCTTCAGGCATAGGTGATTTCACAAGTATCATATTTCCGCTTTCGGGATGAGGGAATGTGAGTGAAAAAGCATGCAGCCTGACCCTGCGGCGGAATTCATCCGACGCCCCGTACTTCCTGTCTCCAATAATCGGACATCCTATATCGGAAAGATGAACCCTGATCTGATTCTTCCTGCCGGTCTCGGTGCGGACATCCAGCAGTGTATGATCAACGATCCTCCTGATTACCTTGTAATGGGTGATGGAGAATTTTGCATTTTCAGGATTCCTGGTCGAATGAACTTTCTGCGAACGGTCCTCGACAAGCCAGCTTCTGATGGTGTCTTCGTCCTTTTCCGGCAATCCCTCCACCAGGGCATAATAGTGTTTTTCAGTCTGTTCCCAATTCTCCTTGATGATCTCCATTGTCTCACTGTTCTTTGCGAACAAAAGGACACCCGAGACCTCCTTATCGAGCCGGTGCACCACATGAGCCCTGAATTTTCCCTTGCTCTGCTTTGCCAGAAACTCCGAAACTATATTCTGGATGCTCAGGCTGCCGTCGGTACTTGATGTCGGCCTCCCGGCAGGCTTGTCGACAACAATGACATATCCGTCCTCATACAAAACCGGAAAAGGAAGACCTGCCCTGGCAGCATTGCCGGCCTGGTGGTTCACCTCAACAATATCTCCCGGCTTCAGCGGTGTAGCAAAATATGTTACCGGCTTGTCATTTACACGGATGGTCTCTCCCTGCAACAGCTTCTTTATCCTGGTCCTGGGCGAATCGGGAAAGAGTTCCCTGAGATATTCCATCAGCGTAACCGCCTTTTCAACCTTGCTTTTCAAAACTGTATATCTGTTTACTTTTCAGGGGCAAAGGTAATGTTTTGATCTGATCCGCATTATATTCTTATCTTTATCACTGCAACTAACCAGCAGATGAAGATAAGGCAAATTCCGGCCCTCGCGGCTTTCTTCCTTTCAGCCCTCCGGATTTCAGCCCAGCAGGCCGGCTGTCCTGACCGACTGGCTGTAAACTATGATCCGGAAGCTGTTTTAAACGACGGCAGCTGCAGATACAATCCGGCCAATATTTCGCCGCTGGGCAGCCTTAACCTCGACGCGGAGATTGCTGAAACATCTGGACTGATATTCTGGGATAACAGGTTCTGGACTCACAACGACAACAATGATATCAATCTCTACGCTCTTGACACACTCTACGGTAAGGTTGTAAGACCGTATCCGCTGACGGGCATTTCAAACACCGACTGGGAAGAAATATCCCAGGACGAGAATTATATCTACATAGGAGATTTCGGAAACAACTCGGGCAACCGCACCGACCTGAAGGTCTACAGGGTTGGCAAGCAAAGCATCGCCGGCAACACGCTTCAGTTCGATTCGATATGCTTTTCATATCCCGAACAGGATGATTTTGACTCAGAGTCCTATGATTCGGATTTCGACTGCGAAGCTTTCATCTTATCGGGCGACAGCCTCTACCTGTTCACCAAGGAATGGGCAGGTAACCGGACCACACTCTATTCCGTTCCCAAAACCCCGGGAACCTGGGAAGCAAAAAGGGGAACCTCACTCAATGTAAACGGCCTCATTACCGGCGCCGTGTATATCGGGGAAAAAAGGGTAATCGTTCTAACCGGTTACAGCGAAAAACTGAAACCTTTCCTGTACCTGCTGTACGACTTTACAGGCACCGCCTTCTTTGGCGGAAACAAGCGAAAAATCGATCTGCTTCTCCCTTACCACCAGGTTGAGGCAATAACCACCACAACCGGCACAAGGTTTTTCATAACAAACGAAGCCTTTTCGTATGAACCGCTGATAAAGAACCGCCAGAAAATTCATCTGGTTGACCTCAGGAGCTTCCTGGGCGATTACCTTGGACTTTCCGTACCCATGCCTGATGCCCTTAACAACTTCATAATCTCCCCCATCCCGGCAAATGAATATATACTCGTCCAGAGCCTCCCGGAACTGATCCCGGCAGATTATTTCCTTATAAACATGTCAGGTCAGATAGTGAAGACAGGGGAACTTGAATCCGACAGCTCTGTGGTTAATCTGTCAGATCTTAGTTCAGGTCTATATTTTCTGAGAATAGGGCACGAAAAACGGCAGACGTTTAAAATTGTAAAGGAATAGATGTTTAAATAGTCGTGCAAGTCGTGCAAGTCGTGCAAGTCGTGCAGGTCGTGCAGGTCGTGCAGGTCGTGCAGGTCCCATTAACTGGCATGACTGGAACGACTGGCATGACACTTCTTCGCTAAAGCTACGAAGTGCAATGCTGGCAGAACCAACTAATCCTTTATGCCTTGACAAGTGAAAGCACCATCTTCCCAAACTCCATACACTCCGGCCTCTTCAGGTTGTCGTACTCCGGCATCTTGTAGCCCTGCATCTGCTTGTGCGTTTGTCTTTAAGTTCTCATTTTTTAATGCAATAAAGTTTATCAAAGGACCTGAAAATGTAAGCATCGCCAGCCACTGCAACAGAAGCCCAGAATTTATTCCCTTCAAGAGAGTTTTCAGCTACCTGCTCAAATGCCTGTCCGGCTTTGAATACACGTGTTATCCCGTTTTCATCAATAAAGTGGATTCTTTCATTGAAGGCCCACGGGGATGCCCAGCAGCTGCCAATCCCGGCAATCCTTTTCTGGTATTTAAGGGAGCCGTCGGTTGCATCAAGAACTGCTATCTCTCCTTTGCCTCCAATGACATAAAGAAGGCCGTTGTAAAGCAAGGGAGATGGATTAGCCAGGCCTGATTCCTCTGTTTTCCATGCAACCTCACCTGAAGTGCCTGCTTTTACAGCAAAAAGAACACTTTTAGACTCTCTCCCGCCTGAATGCAGAGTATATCATTGTTAATTACAGGTGAAGATCCTGTTCCCCATCCTCTCTGGGTATAATAAACCCCGGGATCCTTTTGCCAGACCATTTTCCCATCCATATCGTAACAGAAGATTCCGTGCATTCCAAAGTAAGCAACAACGTATTTACCATTTGTTACCGGAGTTTCGCATGCGTAAGTATTATTGGGATTCTTTGATGCTGGTTTAAATTCAGCAGATAAAAATAAGAATTTACAACGATCATGCAATATGATTGAGCCCGGGCGGCGGCAACACTAAAAAACATTTGTGAAATGTCCTTCCGGTCTGTTAACTTTAATGCATATTTTTGCCTGTTTCTTTTTGTAAATTACGCTTTTAAGACATCATGGAAAATAACAAGGCCGTCATTGGTTTTATCGGAGCCGGCGGTATAGCCCGCTCCCATGCTTTCTCTCTTAATTCCCTCAAATTCTATTACCCGGATGCACCTGAGGTGGATCTGGCTGCAGTAACCTCTGCCCGGAAGGAAAGCAGGGAATCGTTTGCCGCCAGATACGGTTTTCAAAGAGCCTGTCCTCCCGAAGAGCTTCTGACCGATAAGAGGATCAGCGCCGTCTTCATTCTCGGCCCCAACAATGTCCATTATGAACATTTCAAAGCCGCAGCATCCATGGACCATGTTAAAAAGATCTATCTTGAAAAACCGGTCTGCTCCAACAGTGAGGAAGAGGCAGGCATCCGTTCCATCATGGCTTCCCGTCCCGGTTTGCAGGTCCAGGTCGGTTTCCAGTATCTGTACACTTCTGCCGTAAGGGAAGCCCTGACTTTCTGGAAGTCGGGAGCGCTGGGCAAACCCGTCCATTTCGAATTCAAATACTACCACAGCGATTATCTGAAGAAATCGTACCGCGAAAAACGCGTCACAAGGCTTACACCTGCTCCCGACGGAGGTGCTATGGCCGACCTGGGTTCGCATATCCTGAGCCTGCTTATAGCATTTATGGGAGAGAAGGTGGAAATAACCAGTGCGGTACAGGCCGGAGAATTTGAAGACGTTCCGGCAGACTCTGATCTCTTCAGCCAGATATCCCTCTTCGACAGGGAAAGCCGTGCAGCCGGCACTCTTTCGGCAAGCCGTATCAGCTCGGGAACAGGCGACAGCCTTTCGTTCGAGCTCTATGCCACCGGAGGAGCCGTCAGGTTCTCATCCGCTTATCCCGGCCAGTTCGAATATTATACAGAGGAATCGGGAACATGGTCAAGAAAGGTTACGGGAAGCAATTATAAACCGTTCACTTCCTTCCCGTCAGGACATGTGCCTGGAGGATGGCACAGGGCAATGATGCATGCCCACTATGTTTTCCTCACCGACAGCCGTACTGAAACATTTGTCCCTGATATTATGCACGGACTTGCAGTCCAGAAGCTTCTTACAAGCACCGCCGAACACCTTGCAAGTTTCAGGAAACGTAAATAATATTTCTTAAATTTGTTCTAACCAGAACCCTTCACATATGTCGTCAGAACCCATTTCAGCCAGTCCCCGACTGCCCGTCAGAATTACATCTGTCGATTTCTTCCGCGGATTCACAATGTTCCTGCTTGCAGGTGAGGCCACGCACCTCTTCTCCCTGCTGATGAGCTCCGATAATGCTGTCTTCCATTTCATTGGAACCCAGCTCGACCATCATGAATGGCACGGACTTCATTTCTGGGATCTGATTCAACCCTTCTTCATGTTCATCGTGGGTGTGGCAATCCCGTTTGCCGTTGCAAACAGGCTCAGGAAGGGCCAGAGTCAGAAGACAATAGACCTGCATGCCTGGAAAAGAGCGTTCCTCCTGCTCTTCTTCGGCTGGGCTCTTTACTTCATCCAGGCCGACAAACTTGTGTTCAGGTTCCAGAACGTACTGGCACAATTATCCGTGACCTATATTGTCGCCTACCTGATTAGAAACAAGAGCTTCCGCTTCCAGATCATCTTCAGCCTTGCCATCCTCCTCCTGATCGACCTGGCATACCGTTTCTTCCCTGTCGAAGGTTTCAATCACCCCTGGGTGAATTATGAGAACCTTGGCGCCTGGTTCAACAACAAGATCGAAGGCGTGGAGAAGGCAAGCGAATGGGCTACCCTGAATTTTGTGTCAACAACAGCCCACACAGTCTGGGGAGTGCTTTGCGGGAAACTGCTTATGAGCGAAAAAAGCCATACTTACAAGCTGCGGACACTGGCAATAGCGGGCGTGGCTGCATTGGCCGCCGGATATGCTCTCGATTTACTTAACATCACTCCCATAATAAAGAAAATTGCAACCTCTTCATTCGTGCTTGTCAGCGGCGGCTGGACAATCCTGGCCCTTGCATTCTGCTACTGGCTCATCGATGTGAAAAAACAATTCAAAAAGGGTGCATGGTTCTTTATTGTGGTGGGCATGAACAGCATCTTCATCTACATTTTCTTCCATATCGGAGGAGCCGATTTCATAAGGACCATCATCCAGCCTTTCGTTAAGCTGCTGTTCTCGTGGGGAGGTGAAACGACTGTCAGAATGCTGACAAGCCTGGGCATCTGGGCTGGTTTGTGGTACCTATGCTACTGGCTGTATAAACACAACCTGTTCATTAAAATATAAGGTGAATCGCTTCCTTGGGTGATTGTCCATAAGAGTTCCGGCACCCACGCCCTGGTCTGGGAATTGGATATCACCGGCCGTTTCCCTCTTCTCTCAAAGGGATAATGATTTGACAAGCACAGAACATTTCCCTAAATTCGCTTGTTCATTGTTTAATTGTTTTTATCAGACTAAATTTTTAAAATCCATGAAGAAACATCTCCTCCTTTCACTGCTTGCACTAACCATGCTTCCGGCAATATCATTCTCCCAACAGGCCTTGTTTGGCGGGGCAAACATCATTTCTCCGGAAGTCAATGCCGATAATTCGGTCACTTTCAGGTTCCAGGCACCCGATGCAAAAGAAGTAAAACTTACGGGTGACTGGATGCCGCCGGCCCAGGGCTGGACTCCGGGTTCGGAATCGATGGCCAAAGACGACAAAGGACTGTGGAGCTTCACAACCGCTCCCCTCGCCTCCGATCTGTACAGCTATTCATTTACTGTCGATGGTCTCAGAAATACCGATCCCAATAATGTCTACATGATCAGGGACGTTGCCACCGTTACCAATGTATTCATCGTGGGCGGCGGCAAGGGCGACCTTTACCAGGTGAACAACGTTCCCCACGGAACGGTTACAAGAAGATGGTACGACTCCCCCTCGCTGGGAATGAAAAGACGGATCACAATCTACACCCCTGCAGGATACGAGAGCTCGAAACAGAAATATCCCGTGCTTTACCTGCTTCACGGCATGGGAGGCGACGAGGAAGCCTGGATGAACCTTGGAAGAACATCCCAGATTCTTGATAACCTGATTGCCCAGGGAAAAGCCAAACCAATGATAGTGGTGATGCCGAACGGCAATGTAGTTCAGGAAGCCGCCCCGGGCGAATCGAGCCTTGGTTTCAAAAAACCGACTATGCAGCTCCCAAACACCATGGACGGGAAATATGAGGAGACTTTTAAGGATATTATATCCTTCGTGGAAGGTAATTACAATGTTATAACCGAAAAATCAGGACGGGCGATTGCCGGTCTTTCGATGGGAGGATTTCATTCGCTACATATTTCGAGATATTACCCCGATACCTTCAATTATATCGGGCTTTTTTCAGCTGCCCTGGTTCCAAATGAAAATGTGACATCAAAGGTGTATGAGAATATTGATGCAACGCTTCAGCAGCAGATGAAAAACGGATTCAAACTTTACTGGATCGGCATTGGCAAGACCGACTTCCTTTACAAGAACAATGTTGAATTCAGGAGCAAGCTCGACGCGATGAAGTTCCCGTATGTCTACAGGGAAAGCGAAGGCGGACACACCTGGACTAACTGGAGGACCTACCTGTCGGAACTGGCGCCTCAACTTTTCAGGTAATTCCTGGATGACAAAAAAACTTAATAACATGACAGATTTTGAATTCTATAATCCCGTAAAAGTGTTCTTCGGTAAGGACCAGCTCCCGAAAATCTCTGCACAGATACCTGCAGGAAGCAAAGTGATGCTTCTTTACGGAGGCGGAAGTATAATGAAGAACGGCGTCTATGATAAGGTAAAGGCGGCACTCGAAAGATTTGAAGTTACAGAGTTTGGCGGCATTGAGCCCAATCCGCTGTACGAGACTGCCATGAAGGCTGTGGAAATCGCCAGGGAAAAGGAAATCGACTTCCTCCTGGCAGTGGGAGGAGGATCGGTTATCGATGCCACAAAGTTCATTTCTGCTGCCATCCCTTACAAATTCGGTGACCCCTGGAATATTATTGCCAAAGGAATGCCGGTTGCCTCTGCGGTTCCGCTGGGTGCGGTACTTACTCTTCCTGCCACAGGAAGCGAGATGAACAAGACCTCGGTTCTCAGCAGAAAATCTACTGATGAAAAACTGTCCTTCGCATCGCCGCTGGTATTCCCGAAATTTTCCTTCCTGCTTCCCGATGCAGCCGGAACACTCCCCAGGCGACAAGTCGCCAACGGCATTGTCGATGCATTCGTGCACGTAACCGAACAGTATCTTACTTACCCGGTCAATGCTCCTATCCAGGACAGGTTTGCTGAAGCCATACTCCTGACACTGATAGAAGAAGCGCCGCTAGTATATGAAAACCCGGCCGATTATGAGGCAATGTCGAACCTGATGTGGTCAGCCACAATGGCCCTGAACGGACTCATCCAGTGCGGTGTGCCGGGCGACTGGTCAGTTCACAGCATAGGACATGAACTGACCGCCCTCCACGGGATCGATCATGCAAGAACGCTTGCAATCGTTCTACCGGGACTCTGGAAGGCCCTCTTCAAAGAAAAGAAAGCCAAGCTGGTGCAGTATGGCGAAAGGGTATGGAAAATAACGGAAGGAAGCGATGATGAACGTGCCCTGAAAGCAATCGACCTTACGGTGGAATTCTTTGAATCGCTCGGAGTGCCAACCCGTCTGAGCGCCTACAACATCAACAGCGATACAATAGATAAGATAGTTTCGAGATTCGAAAACAGGAAATGGCTCGAACTCGGCGACAGGGGACTTACGACGCCGGAGACGACGAGAAAGGCGCTGACACTGCAGTTGTAACAGGGCGGAAGACGGAAGGCGGAAAGCGTGAGGCATGAGCCGCGAAGTAGACGAAGAGACTGAGAGACGAAATGACTTAGGGACCTGGCACTGTCATGGCTGACCGACTGCGACCAGGTGGAGCGGGTTTCTTATAATTTGTTCTGTGCCCACATTCCTGCCACAGGCGCAAATGAAAATGATCAAATAGAAAAGGAATTATCCTGCTCATGTACCAAGATTATTTTTTAAACAGATGATTGGGTTTGATTATTATTCCTTTGGAGTAACAATTATTAATACAGGATTATCAGTTTCACAAAGGGAATCGGCAAGTTTTTTAAGCTCATTTTTCTTTTTCGGATCAATAACGCGTGCATTTTTAAAATCCGGGCCATCCGCATACTTCTTTAATTCAATAGCTTCAACAAACGAAAACAGATTGCCGCCTGTGCAGAAGGTTCCCAAAAAATCTATCTCAAAATCAGGACCGCCACTCAGATCATCCTCTAGTTTAGTACTATATTCAAGATAGGGTTGTGCATTTAAGTTAGCCTGCTTATACTCCTTTTCTATAGTCAGATTGTACTTAATTTTTGTTTTTTTATCATAAATAATTTTGTCTCGATTATCCATTGTACCATAATAACAGAATACATACCTTGATGTCTCAAATATGTTGGGAATATAGGTTATATTGTTTCTTACCGGTTCTGAGCCACCCCTGATCGCGGGAGTAGTCAGAGTCCCATGGCTATCAAGAATAATCCGGGGTTTAAATGAGCTTACATTTGAATCAATGTAAAATATTGTATCGCTGAATTCTTCCTTAAAGCAAACCGTTTCTCCCACGGAATAAACAAGCATTTCATTATTCGCAGCGAAATTCATTTTCCCGACCATCTGATACTTGTAAGTATTTGGTTTGTAATAGATAGTATCTCCAGCGGTATTTATCAGTAAACTTAGAGTCGGCTCAGTTCCTCGCCAGGGCGGTATTGCCAGAAACGCATTGTTTGTCTTAGGAACAAGGCATACTCTGTATGGAGCCGGGTCTTTTAGTGCTATAGATCTCCGGAAAATAAAACCTGTATCGGAAATATCGTATACAAATAATTTATGGATCAGGCTCGAAAGTATTATCATAAACTTATTATCAGAACTCACGTCAAAATCGGCAATGTTTGTGTATTCCTCCGGTCCTCTGCCACCCTTGTCAATCTTATACAGAAATTTACCCTCTGTTGTAAAGCATAATATCTCATTGTTGTACAGAATACTGTTTTCAATATAGATCCTTTTATCCTTCTTTACAATCTTTGCGTTATTTCCGCTCAGTAGCGAACCCTTCACAGTTTGCAGAGGAATATACTCAATATTATCAGCAAATTCAGAAAGTTTTTCAACCGTGGAAACAGGTTCTGATAGAAGGTCAATTTTAATGATTGAATCGGATTTATTCTCCGCACTTTTTCTGCTGCATGAGCAAATGATAACTAAAAGAAAGGCGAATAGTATTATTCTCATCATAATTAAATATAATATTTCTAAATAACTAATTTTAGCAAAGAAGGTAATTGATAAAGAATCTTTAAAAAATGGGTATCCAATGAAATTGTAAATGATGTTAGCAAACATTCAGAGGAAAAAACTATTAACAATCCCAACCTTCAATACACCCCCATTCTCCATAATTATATACTTCTTTGCATATGTCCTTGGCCATATCACAACTTGCTGTGTTTATATAGGCTAAAAACCCCATGCATCCAGATCCCCAGCCTTCGTGATAACATTTGTATGAACCATACTCTCCTCTCAAAGTATCAAATTTCGAACATTCAAAGATAAAAGTCAAGTTAATAACGATATTTCTAGTGAATCAAATCCCCATATACTTCACTTTATGCACATCCTGATAAATGAAAAAGCTATTCCCGGCAATGCGGTACAG
>JBAQCK010000051.1:0-9788 GCA_049294075.1 Bacteroidales bacterium
TGGTACAGCCTTATGTTTGGAATGGATTGCCGTATTTTTGATGATAAGACTGAAGCCAATCTGATGCTTCCCTATACCGGCAATGTTCCCCAGAGCCGGCATGCAATCCTGGCCCTGAACCTCCAGAGCGGAGGCGGGTTCGAAATATGGCAGTACCAGGAAAGAAAGCCCGTCCAGATAGAAGAAGAAATCAGCCTTGGAGACCTTGGAATACTTGTTTGCAAGATTAAGGTGAAGGATATCCGAGGGGCATATTCATTTTATAAAAACAACGATTGCACACTGTGCACAGAACCGGCCGATGATCCGTCAGGAAATCCTTCCTTCTTCGTTAAAGATCCGTTTGGCAACCTGTTTCAGATCGTGGAAGGAAATAACTGGTTCTTGAACGAGAACAAAATCAGCGGCGGTGCCTATGGGGCAATATTGGGAGTGACGGACATTGATAAATCCCTTACCATCTATTCAGATATCCTCGGCTACGACCATGTTGTTTATGACAAGACCGGGTATTTTCCCGATCTCAGATACCTTCCGGGCGGGAAAAAAGAATTGCGAAGGGTTCTTCTTAAGAGAACCAAACCATTCTCGGGTTATTTCAGCAGAATCTTCGGACAGAGCGTAATAGAACTTATCAGCGCTCCTGATAATCCCGGCAAAAGGATTTTTCAGGACAGGTTCTGGGGCGATCCGGGATTCATACATTTATGTTTCGACATTTTTGAAATGGATAAACTGAGAGAACATTGCGTAAACCTGGGTTATCCTTTTGTTGTCGACAGTATGGATTCAAGGAACGGAAACAGCTTTGAGATGGGTGATGCCGCAGGCCATTTTGCCTATATCGAGGATCCCGACGGAATTCTGCTGGAATTTGTTGAGTCGCATAAAATGAGGATATCAAAACGGCTTGGATGGTATGTTAACCTGAAAAACAGAATGGAATATAAACCCCTGCCCAAATGGCTGCTTAAATTGCTGAGATTCTCAAGAGTGAAAAATATCTGATATTTACCGGAGACTTCCGGTAGTGCACTGAACAGATCCCTAAAGGGCAGCTTCCCTGAGTGACTCCGCCTCTTTCATTACTCTCATTATATTGCCTCCCCATATTTTGGCAATATCCGGCCTGCTGTACCCTCTCCGGAGCAGCTCAATGGTGATATTCTTCATATCAGCCACACTCATGCATCCTTCCACTCCCCCGCCGCCGTCAAAGTCTGTGCCGATCCCGACGTGGTCAATCCCTATCACCTGTACAACATGATCAATGTGATCCGCCACATCATCTACAGTGGCAAGCTTTTCATATCTTTCCCTTATTGCCCTGTATTCTTCCCTTGCTGTCTTCTTCTCTTCCTCCCCGAGTAAGCCGAAATCACCATATTTATCGGCAAATTCCTTTAGCCTGGCATCCAGCTGCGGGTTTGGATCGGGTATCTTAAGATAATCGCTCAGAATGCAGATCTGAATCACTCCTCCGTTATCCTTCAGTGCAAGCAGCATGTCATCGTCGAGGTTCCTGGGCGATTCGCACAATGCCCTGCAGGACGAATGGGATGCAATCACCGGAGCCGCCGACACTTCCAGCACGTCATAGAATGAATTGTCGGAGATATGAGATACATCGACCATCATGCCGAGACGGTTCATTTCCAACACAACCTTCTTTCCGAATTCAGAAAGGCCGTTATGTTCAGGCCCCCTGGGGTCGGTGGAGGAATCACAGATATCATTGTTCCTGGTGTGCGAAAGTGTAATGTATCTGGCTCCCCTGTCGTGGAAAGCCTTAATCCTGCTCAGATCCAATCCAACCGGATAGCCATTTTCTATGCCTATGAAAACTGAAATCTTACCCTCTTTCTTAAGCCTTAAAGCATCCCCGGGAGATGTTGCAATACCCGCCATATCAGGGTACTTCTCCACATTTGACCGTACCTTGTCAAGAACACTCAGGGCGTATTCGTAGATTGCATTATACGCTGAATCATTCCTTGGTCCCTGGCTTGTGAACACGGCAAAGAATTCGGCATCAAGACCGCCTTCCTTCATTCTTGGAAAATCAATGCATCCCTCTGTATGCCTGATCCCAAGATCAAAGTCGGATCTTGCAATATTCATCGGTGTATCGCAATGGGTGTCAACCGTAAGCGTCTTCGCATGAATCTGGTCAGCCAGGCTGACCAGCCGGCTGGTATTTTCCGTGCATGCAGGAAACAAAATCAATAAAAGTGTAAAACGGATGACTCTGTTCATATGTCTGCAATTATCATTTCTCAACGCAAGATAACCTAAAATGATATATTAAACTTTCTGATAACCTGCATTTAACACAATTTAACAGGAAAAAACCCTGTCCGCGTTCGGGCGGACAGGGTAGCCATGAAAAGAATGGAAAAATTGCTTTTTGGACAGTAAAAGCTTCTTTCTAAAGTAACCTACTTTAAGTATCCTGAGTATTTTCTTTTTTTACGCAAATATTTTTTCAAAAAATATGACCAGGTAACCAAAGTGTAAAATTACTTTTTTCTTTAAAATAAAGCAATAAAATTCTGACCCAATTACAATTTTCGGGAATCCTCTTTTGAATAATGAGTTAACTTTCTCCTCTGCCTGTAACATTTGTGTTTTTCATTCGTCTTTATTCTGACCTTTAAGAACGTCTTTTATTCGTTTCTTTACCTTTTTAAATCGAGCAAACCACAATGAAATCAGCTTACACAATTGTCGCCTGCCTCCTTTTTTTCGTAATTCCGCTTGGAGCTCAGGACGAATCCGCGAACAAGAATTTTTCAAAATCACTCGCCGTCGGGCGTGAAACAAAGCTTGAGATAATAAACAGGTATGGTGACATTAACATCTCGACCTGGGATAAGGACTCAGCATATATCACTGCTGAAATCGAAGCTTATGCCCCTGACAGAACCAGGCTCGACAAGTTGATCGCCGGCATAAATGTCAGCATAACCGGAACAGGATCACTGGTAAGGGCTGAGACCATTTTCGAACGTGAGACAACCGTTCTCCTCGAAAGCTTCAAGGAATTTACAGGGAAGTTAATCGACTACGAGACACGGGTCCAGATCAATTATTTTATCAATATACCAGATTATGTCGATATCGACATCAGAAACCAGTTTGGAGACATAACCGCTGAAGACAACGCGGGCACAGTATCCATTGATCTTTCAAACGGTGACTTCAGGGCAAATACCCTTAACCGTGTTTCATCACTTAATCTGGATTTCGGCGACGCCGAGATTGGTACGGTCAGATCCGCAAAAATTGTCACATCTTTCTCTAAAATAAAGATTAACCGGAGCGATGAACTTGATCTCAGCAGCACTTCATCGAGATTTGATCTGGGTAAGGCAGGACTGGTTGAGATCGAATCGCGGAAAGACAAATTCTTTATCAGTGAAATTTCAACAATAACCGGAGTCTCCTGGTTCACCGACTTCAGCATGGAATACCTGGCGACCGCTGCCGATCTTGACCTGAAATTCGGAAGCTGTGACATCGAAAGGATAAATGGCCGGTTTGACAACATGGTTATCAAATCGGCAAATGCCGACATCAAGGCAAATTTCGAACCCTCTGCCTCCTACGAGTATGAAATAAGGCAGGTCAACGCGTTTGTGGTCCTTCCTGACAATATAACCAGGTCTGAAAAAGAAACGGTAAACGAAAACAGGAATGAATACCTGCTAACCGGGAAGATTGGCACAGGTACAGGTAAAAGCCGGCTCAGTATCGATGCCAGCAGAGGGAATGTCCATATCAGATAAACCGGTTACCCGGTTAAGTTACCTGGCCTTAAACCTGGCCAGACCATCATCCAGCCACTTTTTGTATTCCTCAACGTTGAGGTTTGTCGGCATGGGCTGATTCAGCGGATTCCCCTCATGATCAACAATCACATAAAGCGGAAGGGCATTTGTCTTGAATTTGGAGATCTCAAGGTCCTCATTGATTTTTCCTATAGTCTTTTTCACCTTGCCGTCAACGGTTGAAGTAATCCATTTGCTTTCCGGAAGCTCAGTCCTGTCATCCGCGTAAAGTGCAATGATCACGAAATTATTCCTCAGCTTCTCCAGCACTTCAGGGTCTGACCAGACCCTTGCTTCCATGACCTTACAGTTGGCGCAGGCGTGGCCTTTGAAATCGATCAGGGCTGGTTTTCCCTGTTCACGGGCACACTGCAATCCCTGTTCAAAGTCGTAATAGCCGGTCAGTCCAGGAGGCATATCGAAAATATCATCGTAGAGAGGATCTGAACAAAGCTCACTGGAGCTTATATTCATGGATTGAGGAACTGCGGGCAGGCTGCTTTCCGCCTGGATCCTGGTCAGGTTGAGTCCTGAGGTTTGAGGCGAAGGCAGAAGCGACGAAAGGCCTTTAAGCGGTGCCCCGAAAAGTCCCGGGATGAGATATACCACAAACGAAAAAACCGCGATTATGAGAAAGAGCCGGAAGGTTCCGATATAAGGTATTTCACTGTCGTGTCTGAATTTGATTTTCCCCATCAGATACAGCCCCATCAGGCTGAAGAGGACTATCCAGATTGCAAGGTATATATCCCTCGAAAGAACCCTGAATGAATAAACTGTGTCGATGGTCATAAGGAATTTAAGACTGAAGGCGAGCATAATGAAACCCAGCACTATCTTTACGGAGTTCAGCCATCCTCCCGACTTCGGCATCTTGCTCATCACAGAGGGGAATAAGGCAAATATTGTGAAAGGAAGAGCAAATGCAAGACCAAATCCGAGCATCCCGATTGTAGGCCTCAGTACATCACCTGAGGCGGCCTCAACAAGAAGGGCCCCCACAATCGGACCGGTACATGAAAATGACACTATAACCGTTGTCAATCCCATAAAAAAGGATGCAATAAGACCACCTCTGTCAACCCGTGAATCGGTTCCTGAAACCCATTTGTTGGGCAGGACAATCTCGAAGGCCCCGAAGAACGAAACAGCAAAAACCACAAAGAGGGTAAAAAACAGCAGGTTCGGGATCCAGTGAGTGCTGAGAGTGTTGGCAAATCCCGCACCGGCACTTGTGAGCGATACAATCACTCCAAGGAGCGAATAAATCAGAACAATTGAAGACCCGAAGATCAGGGCTTTAATTACCGATTTCGCCCTGTTCTCCGAACCCTGTGAGAAAAACGCCACAGTCATAGGGATCATGGGAAAGACACAGGGAGTAAGGACTCCGGCAAATCCGGCAAGCAGCGAGATAAGAAAGAACCTGAGCAAGCCTCCTCCCTGTTTTTTGCCTTCAGGACCTTCAGTTACAGTTCCCGTGTCATTCGCGGAAGCTGATGCTCTGGTTTCTCCTATACCAACCGAGAACTCAACATCTTTCGGAGGCGAACAGGTGGCATTGTTGCACGACATGAAATTAACCGTGCCCGAAACGGTAAAGGAAGGCTTCGCGGAGCTGACAAGCTGCCGGAACTCTGCCTCATCACTGAACGATTTTATCCTGAAGCCGAAAGCTTCATCCATAAGCTCCTCGGGTTTAGTAACTTCAAAAGTCTTCCCGTCGAGAGTAAAATCCTCCGACTCATTGAATGAAAACGATGTCGGTATCGGCCCTCCCTCCGGAATATCCATGGCATAAATATGGGAACCTTTTTCAATTTCAGCCGTGAACACAATGGCGTAGGTTGTATCACCAGTCTTTTCGTATCCAAAAGTCCATGTCACCGGGTCATAGATCTGGGATATGGCTCCGTTAATGATGAAGAGGGAAAAAAGCAGTACGGTTAAGTATCTTTTAAACATAGATATATCTGTTAATACTTTGTAAAAGTAATAAATCAGTACGATTAACAGAAAAGAGTGGGGTGTTGTTCGGAATTTTACCTGCTATGCCAGGTCAATTTCATTGCCTTCCCTGTCAAAGAAGTGGTATTCAAGCATGTGATATGAAGGAACCGCCTGGACTTTTATCAATATCCGGTGTTTAATATCCCATTTCAGATAAAGCGGGATTAGCCCTTTCTGAAGGTATGAAGCCACAAATGGATGTACATTAAGTACAATGCTTCGGGTCTTTATCTTGTCAACCAGAAAAGAAAGATCCTTCTCCAGGGTGTCGGAGAACAATATTGTGGGGCGGATCAGTCCGGTTCCCTGGCAAACCGGGCACTTTTCATCAGTCACGATGTTCATTTCGGGTCTGACCCTCTGCCTGGTTATCTGCATAAGGCCGAATTTTGAAAGGGGCAGAATGTTGTGCTTGGTCCGGTCGCCGGCCATGATTTCCTTCATCTTGTCGAACAGAGCCTGTTTGTTTTCATTGGTCTGCATATCGATGAAATCGATAACTATAATGCCTCCCATATCCCTTAACCTGAGCTGCCTGGCGATTTCCTTCGCGGCCTCCATATTAACTTCCAGCGCGTTGGTTTCCTGATTATTTCCCGATCTCGACCTGTTTCCGCTGTTAACATCAATAACATGGAGCGCTTCGGTATGCTCAATTATGAGGTAGGCGCCGTGCTTGAACGATACAGTCTTGCCGAACAGCGCCTTGATCTGCTTGTTGACCCCAAAATGATCGAAAATGGGTATAGAACCGGTATAAAGCTTTACGATCTTCTCCTTTTCCGGGGCGATCTCCCTGATATAATTTTTGACCTCCTCAGCCAGTACATTATCGTTGATGTGAATACCGTTGAACGTCACGTTCAACATATCCCTGATGATAGTTGATGTGCGGTTCATCTCCCCGATAAAGAGCCTTGGTGTCCTGGTTTCCTTTTTGACTGATCCGAAAGCCGATTCCCACCTGTTCACCAGTTCCCTGAGTTCCGCATCGAGCACAGCCACCTTTTTCCCTTCTGCTACGGTTCTTACTATTACACCATAGTTTTTGGGCTTAATGCTCTGAACCAGTGTCTTGAGGCGGTTCTTCTCCTCGTTGCTCTCAATCTTCGATGAAATGGAAACCTTGTCGGAGAAGGGGATCAGTACCAGATTGCGGCCCGCGAGGGATATCTCCGACGCCAGCCTCGGTCCTTTTGTGGATATTGGCTCCTTGGTTATCTGAACCAGTACGGTTTGCCCGGTGCTGAGAACATCGGTGATCTTTCCGTCCTTGTCAATATCCTGCTCGCATTTGATTTTGTTGATGGGGGTTATACGCCCCTGGCGCTGTATGGCTGAAATATAGTATTTGTGCTGGGTCCTGAACTGAGCTCCGAGATCGAGGTAATGAAGAAATGCGTCTCTTTCGTAGCCTACATTTACAAATGCAGCATTAAGCCCCGGCATGATCTTCTTTACTTTTCCCAGGTAAATATCCCCCACGGAGAACTTTATGCTTCTCTTCTCCTTATTTAACTCTGTCAGCTGCTTATCTTCAAGCAACGCCAGCGAGACTTCGGATACACCAACATCAATAATCAACTCCTTGTTTACCACGTCTCTTACTAAACTCCGTCAATAATCCACAACGATACCCAACATATTGATACAATAAACCTAAAGATCGTCTGACCTTTAGGTTTAATTATCTTTACAAAGACTACCCGATCCGTTTATTTCTTCTTATGTCTGTTCTTCCGCAAGCGTTTTTTGCGCTTGTGGGTAGCCATCTTATGTCTTTTTCTCTTTTTTCCGCTTGGCATGTGAGGTTATTTCTTAACTTGTGATTTAACTTTGGTGATAAACGTTTTTGCCGGCTTGAAGGAAGGAATATTGTGGGCTGGGATTATAATAGTGGTGTTCTTGGAGATATTCCTTGCTGTTTTCTTTGCTCTTTTCTTTACAATAAAGCTGCCAAATCCTCTCAGGTACACATTGTTACCGCTTACCATGGAATGCTTTATCGTATCCATAAAGGCCTCAACAGTTTTTTGAACTGTTACCTTCTCAATACCAGTGTTCTTGGCAATTTCATTAACGATGTCTGCTTTAGTCATTTTCGTGAAGTTTAAAATTCAACAAATTATTTTGAGTATACTTTTTTTTCAACCATGCAAATATAAAAATATTATTTATTTATATTGAATTAGTTAAAGAATAATTTTTCCCCTGAAATAATAAAATTGCCTAAAATACAATGAAATAGAAAAACCAGCCGCTCAGGTTTCCCTCCTTCGGGGTGGCCTGAAGGCTGATTGGCGGGCAAATTCCGGTCTGAGGTAAGGTGTTGAAAACATGTATATTCTGCATAAACCTTCATACTGGTTTAGTTAAGCTATTTTTTATTAACTTTGCATTCTGGATATTTCTGAAATCAAAACCCTTACTATATGTCAATCAACAAGGTTATTTTAGTGGGAAACGTTGGCAAAGACCCTGTTGTCCGGTATTTCGACAAGGGAGCAGCCAAGGCAACATTCCCTCTGGCCACAAGTGAATCCTACACCAATCAGCAGGGAGAAACTATAACCACGACAGAATGGCACAATATAGTCCTCTGGCGGGCAATGGCCGAAGTGGCTGAAAAAACAGTCAAAAAGGGATCGCAGCTCTATATCGTCGGAAAAATCAAGACGCGTTCATACGTCGACAAGGAAGGGAATAACAAATACATCACCGAGATCCTCGCCGACACCTTCCTGGTTCTGGATAAAAAGCCGGCTGCAACAGGCAGCGCCGGAACAAGCAATGAACCCGTCAGAAGTGAAACCCCGGACAGGGATAACAACGTTCCTGAAGTGAACGATCCGGCTGCAGGTTACCAGGCATCCGGCGATGATGATCTCCCCTTCTAGCAGTCTGTTTTAAAGAATCTGGAATTGGAAGCGGATATTTCTTTTTCATATGTCGCATTGTTAACAGGCATGGCCGCCGGTCATCTTGATGTAAAGCTGATCGTTGGTTTTTTAATCCTGGCCCTTCTCCTTTTTTTATCGGCGCTCATGTCGGGATCTGAAGTGGCTTTCTTCTCTCTTCGTCCGGAAGACATCGAAAAACTCAGGTCAGACAAGTCCGGAAAGGCAGCAATGGTCCTGAAGCTTCATGACTCGCCCGACACTCTCCTCAGTACAATACTCGTTGCCAACAATACGGTGAACATAGCGGTTGTGCTTCTGGCAGCCTTTTTGAGTTCAATGCTCTTTGACTTCAGCGCTTACCCTGTTCTGGGTTTAATTATAGAAGTTGTAGTTATCACTTCCATCCTCCTGCTTTTCGGTGAGGTGATCCCAAAGGTGTTTGCTACAAGGAAACAACTGCCGATGGCACTTTTCATGGCATTCCCCCTGTCCTTTCTTTTGAAACTGTTCAGGCCTTTAACCGCTCTCCTCATCTTTTCCACTTCATTCGTGAAGAAAAGAGCAGGACACAGGTATGCAAACATAAGCATGGACGACCTGTCGGAAGCGCTTACACTTGCATCGGACGATATAAATGAGGATGAAAAAATCCTCAAGGGGATAGTCAATTTCGGGAATATAAATGTAAGCGAGATTATGTGCTCGAGAATCGATGTGACTGCAATTAATATAAAGGCAGGCTTCAACAAGGTAAAATCGACCATCATCGAATCAGGCTTTTCAAGGATCCCGGTATATGCAGGATCGTTCGATTCAGTAAAAGGGATCCTCTACGCCAAGGATATTCTTCCCTATATCAACAATCCCGACAGTTTCAAGTGGCAGTCGCTGATGAGGCCCGTGCATTTCGTCCCCGAAACGAAGAAAATAAATGAACTCCTCAAGGAATTCCAGATAAGGAAGATACATATGGCGGTAGTTATCGACGAATACGGCGGCACCTCCGGGATCATCACCCTCGAGGATGTGCTGGAGGAGATTGTGGGTG
>JBAQCK010000052.1:0-13979 GCA_049294075.1 Bacteroidales bacterium
CAGTTTATCAGAAATATGCCGAAAAACTGAAGAAGATCAGGGCATACTGATCTTCATTCCGTCCGACACGGAGGATTCCCGTTGCTTTATGACACTGGCTTTTCTTGTGTCAGCATGATAAATGGGAAGTTACATTTATTCTGACTTACCCTCTTTCCCGTTTCCCCCAAGGGGGAAAAGCTTGCTGCTCCTGCCCCCTTGGGGGAAAGTTGGGAAGGGGGTGTCGATTTCAAAAATGAATAATATTTTGCACCAAGGCAGATATTCCCTTTTCTTTATTCTATGATGGTCATCTCATTAAGCAGATAGCCCGCACCTGCAAATTTATCTATAATGAACAGGGCAAATCTTATATCAAGGCTTATGTTGCGGCTCTGCTCAGGGTTAAAGTCCAGATCACTGGCCACTCCTTCCCATGCCCTGTCGAAATTTATACCTGCCAGATAACCATCGGCATTGATAACCGGGCTTCCGGAGTTTCCTCCTGTAGTATGATTGTCTGCAATGAAACACACAGGCATCTCTCCGTCGCGGCCGTAACGCCCGTAGTCGCGCTTTGCATATAACTCCTTCAGCCGGGCCGGCACATTGTAGTCGTAGATTTCAGGATTGTCCTTCTCTATAATGCCTTTTAACGTTGAAACCGGCTTGAAATATACTGCATCTTCCGAATAGTAGCCTTTCACGCTTCCGAACGAAACTCTGAGAGTGGAATTGGCATCAGGGTAAAAGATCCTGGTGTTTTCATATTCCATCTGGGCCGTCATGTAGCGTTTGTTCAGCTTCTGGCGTTCACTGCTCATTCGCGACAGTTCCGGCAGCACATTTCCGGAAAGGAAGCCTGAAACATCCACCGCGAGCCTGTAAAAAGGATCCTTTTCAAGTTTTTTCAGAGAAGATCTTCCGAATTTTTTCAAAAAGGTATCAAACCTTTGATGGTCGGTGAACACCGACTCGTCATACAAGTCAGGGGCAATCGAATTGAAGTCGCCTCCTGTAAGCTTTTTCAGTTTCAGATACTCCGGTGAGAGCCATTTTGAATCGAGAGTCTCCCCGTACAGGGTAAGCATGGCGCCAAACAATTGCTGATCGGTTGCCCTGTTGTAGTCCTTGAAAAATCCTGCGGCATATTCTGAGATGGCTTCCTTTGTCTTCATTATAATCTGAGCATCGGGTGCCTGGCCTTTCTTATAAAGTGATGCCAGTTCATATGTCCTTCCTGCCAGCACAACAGCCTCAATTCCGTTAAAGACTTCAGTGGTATAATTATTGACGAGTGTGTACTCTTTCAGGCTTTCATAAAGGTCCCTGTAAGCCGGAAGGATATCGCCATACCTGAGTTTTCTGTCATTATCGGATCCGATCCACTCAGTCAGTCTGGATTCATATTCCTGCTTTTGCCCTATGGTGTTCATCTTTTCGAGTCCCTGCATCTCTCCAATCCATTTCTTCCATGAATTTGATATTCCGGCTTTCTTTGAGGAATACTGAATCCTGATAAGAGGATCCGATTCCATTGCCTTATCGATTATCTCAAGCTTCTTCGCCCTGATAGCCACCATTGCCGGATTGATATGATTTTTTACCATATCGATATGATATGATGGGACATATTCAGAAGTTGTTCCGGGATAACCGAATACCATTGTAAAATCGCCTTCATTCACTCCCTTCAGAGATACCGGGAAGTAATATCCGGGATTGTATGGAACATTATCGGGAGAATAAGAAGCAGGTTTATTGTTTTTATCGGCATAAACCCTGAATAACGAAAAGTCGCCAGTGTGCCTTGGCCAGACCCAGTTGTCGGTATCGCCGCCGAATTTTCCAATGGCTGAAGGAGGGGCTCCCACAAGCCTGACATCCCTGAAAGTTTCATTGACAAAGAGGAAATACTGGTTCCCCATGAAAAAAGGTCTGACAACTGCGCTGTAGCCGGTTCCCTCCACAGCTGAAGCCTGGAGGCCGGTAATACGGGAAGAGATAAGCTTATCGCGTTCCTGGGCGGGCATTTTATCAGTTATACCCTGAAGAACTTTTTCGGTCACATCCTCCATACGCCTGAGAAGTGTTACCGTGACGCCCGGGTTAGGCAGTTCACCGTCGCGCGACATTGCCCAGAAACCGTTTGTCAGATAATCGTTTTCAAGTGTGGAATGATCCTGAATCTGACCGTAACCGCAATGGTGGTTTGTTATCAGCAGACCGTCGCCTGAGATGAATTCTGCAGTACAACCACCATTAAAGTTAACCACGGCATCCTTCATGCTGGCACGGTTGACGCTGTAAATATCCTCGGCCGACAGTCTGAATCCCTTCTCCTGCATCAGCTTAATATTGTATTTTTCAATAAGAACAGGTATCCAGATCCCCTCATCGGGAGGCGTAGAAGCATAACTTCCCCGGGTTGTAAGAGCAATAAGGACAATAAACAATAATTTGTTCATCAGTAAATAATTTTTAATTTAATGGTCTGATGGAACCCACATGTTTGAAAATTATATACATACGCGTTTGTGTATTTGATACATGTGGGTTTCATAATACAAATTTTTTCAGTTCGCGGTATACCTGTTCAACCGGCAGGCCAACCACATTAAAGTAAGAACCTTCGATGGAGCTGCACGCGGCGATGCCAATCCATTCCTGGATACCGTATGCACCTGCCTTGTCGTAGGGTTTATATGTGCTGATATAATGAACTATTTCTTCATCCGAAAGTTCAGAGAATGTAACCCTTGTGGATGACTGGAACGACACCATTTTATCTGATGAGAGAAGACAGACACCGGTTATCACCTCATGGGTCCTGCCTGATATTTTCCGGATTATTCTCAGGGCATCCTCCCTGTCTGCTGGTTTGGAAAGCACCTCCCCGTTGCACCAGACGATAGTATCCGCGGTAATAACTATCTCGTTTGTCCTGATCTCAGGGATAAATGATTTTGCCTTTCCCTCTGCCACATAAAGTGCGATTTCCGGTCCGGTCAGGTCTTCAGGGTAATACTCCTCCCAGTCTTTCGTGACCACTTCAAATTCAAGGCCGAGCTCCCTCAGAAGTTCCTGCCTCCGGGGAGACCGTGAACCAAGGATGATCCTGAATTTGTTTAGGTCATCGATCCCCATTTCAGATAAGGTTAAAATCGAGGATAAGTTTGACCACAACCGAGTAAAGGACTCCCGAACACTGTGCGACCTTCATAAGCCTGCTTGCTGAATGAAGCTGACTTTTACCGGGAGAAAGAATCAGCCGGTAAATTACAATTGCAAGTGGAACGACAACAGCAACAGAAATATATATAAGGGTTATCTTATCGTGGAGAAAGATGTTCCAGACGAAAAAAAGAAGTCCCAGGGTTACCAAGGTAAGTGCAATTGCAATGATCCTCGCTGTAAGTATGCCTGTAACAACCGGGACCGTATTCCGGCCGTAAGCCATATCGCCTTCAAAATCCTCGATGTCCTTGATTATTTCCCTGGTCAGTGTAGTGATGAAGGCAAACAGTGCAAAGCCGCCTACCCAGTAAAATATTACGTTTACATCGGGCGAAATAAAGGCATTAACCTCATAATACCTGTACAGGGCAGGCCATTCATAAAAGACAACAAGCAGGGGGACCATTGCCGTGAGTACTGCCACTACCAGGTTTCCGACAAGGAATTGCCGTTTATAACTGGCAGAATAGAAGTAAAGCAAGCCCGATACAATCAGGAATAGCAATCCCATCCAGAAGTATCCGGCTTTCCATGAGATATAGAAACCTGCAGCAACTCCGATGATGTTGAGAATATTGTGCCATAGCATGGCCTGCCTTCTTGGCACTTTTGATCCCACAATAACCTCTCCCCTGTTAATAAGGTCGGTTCTGATGTCAAAATAATCGTTGATAACATAACCTCCTGCAGTAAGGCAGACAGTGGCCAGGATAAGTATAAGGAAGTCGTACCACGGAAATTTCAGCGACATGGGTGTCATTTCCCCGGTACCCCCTATGATGGACACGGTGATTTTGCTGATTACAGGCTCAATCACCGCGTAACGCATCAGGATCATTGTAAAGGCTACAATAAGCAGGTTTGGCCAGCGAACAAGCTTCAGAAATGTCTTCATTCGTTACCAGCTGAAAGCATCATTATCCATCCAGTTATTATGCAACCGCAGAACCTGTTCGATTACATCCCTTACACATCCTTCCCCTCCCCTCTTGTCGGAAATGTATAATGCAACCTTTTTGATCTCACTGTCGGCATCGGCAGGGCAGACCGGCACTCCCGCCAGTTTCATTACTCCGTGATCCGGAATGTCGTCACCCATGTACATGACATCCGACGGCTGAATTTTATGTTTCGTGCAGAAATTATTGAAGTGTTCCGTCTTCGCCCGGCTGTTGAGAAAAATATCGCTGACGCCCAAACTCTTCAGTCTCTTGATGTATTCCTTCGCATTGCTGCCTGAAATGATTCCGACGCGATAACCCTTCTTTACTGCCAGCTGAATGGCATATCCGTCACGCAGATTAACCGTACGGTTAGGCACACCGAAGGCATTCAGGCTGATTGTCTGCAGCGACATGACCCCGTCGATGTCAAACACAAAAGCCTTTACTCTGGTAAGGTCTTCCTTAAAGTTGGTCATCAGAATCGTTGTTGTATAGTTTTATAATTGATTGTGTTATTTCCCTGTAAATCCCCTGAAGTTCGGGAGAGAAAGATAGCAAATCAATATGTCTTTTAATAGTGCCTTTATCATTTCTGTAGGCGGGGCCTGTCTGGGAGTTCTCCGGACCGTTCTCAAATGCCTTTATAATTGTTTCATCTATAAGAGGTTTGAGAACGTCAAAGGAAAATCCTGCTTTGCCGGAGATGGTTTTTCCGGCTGAGAGCATGTGGTTGGTGAAATTACAGGCAAAAACCGCTGCCAGATGAAGCATTTTACGCTGGTCGGTTGAAGTGACATAGACCTTTGCACCGAGTTTCAGTGCAACCTTTCGGAGAGTTTGCATGACAGACGAATCGGAGGCTTCCAGGAAAAAAGGCAGTTCTTTAAAAGATACAAGCCTGTTTTCTGAGAAGGTCTGGAGAGGGTATAAAACTCCTGTGTTTTTTATTGACGGAGGGAAAACATCGAGACCGATGCTTCCGGCAGTATGAGCCACAATTGTCTTTGCAGGGCAACGGATGTTCTGCAGGATTCCGGGCAGACGGTCATCCGGGACAGCTGCAATGATCAGGTCTTCATCGCTGTTGAACTCAGCGGTTTGAGACCATTCAGCGTTGCACGACCGGGCGAGGGATTCGCCCCTTAACCCGGTCGCTGACACTATTTTCCTGATGCTGAAGTCGTAGCTGTGCAACTGTCTGCACAATGCACCAGCCACCTTTCCTGCACCAATGAAAGATATTTTAAATTCCTTCACAGGACTAATAATAATCTTCCTCAGGCCTGTGCTGTCGGACCTCCGAAGTTCATGGGCAGCACAGGAGTGGAGCCCTTGACATCCTTTATCTTACCATGTACAGCTTCATACTTGGCTATATTATCCTCCAGGGCAGTCACCAGCCTTTTTGCATGCTCAGGGGTAAGTATAATCCTTGACTTAACCTGGGCTTTTGGAATACCGGGCATGATTCTGACAAAATCGATCACGAACTCGGAGGCTGAATGTGTGATAACGGCGAGGTTTGAATAGATGCCCTGAGCCACTTCCTCACCCAGTTCAATATTGATCTGATTGGGATTTTTAGGATCTGACATGATATACAAATATTTATTTTACTTCCTTGCTTCCGATACTGTTTCAACCTGATTATCAGTTAGATTTTCCAGATCATCGAGGGAGCCTACTATAATGCTGTTGTACTGGCGCTGACCGGTACCGGCAGGAATAAGGTGACCGACGATCACGTTCTCCTTCAGTCCTTCAAGCTTGTCGACCTTACCGAGTATAGCCGCTTCGTTAAGCACCTTGGTGGTCTCCTGGAAGGAGGCTGCCGAGAAGAAGCTGTTTGTCTGAAGAGCTGCCCTGGTAATACCCTGCAGGACCTGGTTTGATGTGGCCGGAACGGCATCCCTTGCTTCAACAACCCTGAGGTCGCGACGTTTGAGGAGTGAGTTCTCATCCCTCAGCTTCCTGGCTGTCACAATCATACCCGGGCGAAGTGTCTGGGAATCGCCTGATTCGACAATATATTTCTTGCCATAGATCCAGTCGTTCTCATCCATGAATTCAAGCTTGTCAACAATCTGGCGTTCAAGGAATTTTGTGTCACCCGGATCAACTATCTCGACCTTTCTCATCATCTGGCGGACAATGATCTCAAAATGCTTGTCATTAATCTTGACACCCTGAAGCCTGTACACCTCCTGGATTTCATTCACAATATACTCCTGAACCTTTGTCGGGCCCTTGATAGCCAGAATGTCCGACGGCGTGATAGCTCCATCTGAAAGTGGAACGCCGGCCTTCACATAGTCGTTTTCCTGAACAAGTATCTGTTTTGAGAGCGGAACGAGGTATTTCTTAATCTCATTTGTTTTTGACTTGATGATGATCTCTCTGTTTCCTCTTTTGATTTTACCGAAAGTAACCTCTCCATCGATCTCAGAAACGATAGCCGGGTTGGAAGGATTACGTGCCTCGAATAATTCTGTAACTCTTGGCAGACCTCCGGTTATATCGCCCGATTTTCCCACAGCCCTTGGTATCTTGGCAAGCACTTCGCCGGCCTCGGCCCTCTTCCCTGCTTCGATAACAAGATGAGCGCCCACAGGAAGGTTATATATCCTGAGTTCTTCGTTGTCGGGGCCAAGTATCTTGATAGCAGGGTTTTTGGTCTTGTCCCTGCTCTCTATGATAACCTTTTCCTTAAAACCGGTCTGTTCATCAGATTCCTCCCTGAAGGTTACACCTTCGATAAGGTGTTCGTAACCAACTTTCCCGGCGAGTTCAGAAATGATTACAGCGTTGAATGGATCCCATTCGCAGATCAGTTTTCCTTTCTCAACTTCCTGTCCGGGTTTGATGTACAATCTCGAGCCATAGGGAATGGTATGGGTTGTAAGAGCAATCCCTGTCCTCTTGTCTATAATTCTCATTTCAGCAAGACGGCCGATAACGATATCAACCTCTCCCTTTTCGGAATCCTTTCTGGCGACCGATCTGAGTTCTTCAATCTCGGCAATACCACTATACCTTGCGACAAGGCGCGATTCAGTAGTAATATTTGATGCGGTACCTCCAACGTGGAAAGTACGGAGTGTAAGCTGTGTACCTGGTTCCCCGATACTCTGAGCGGCGATCACACCCGTTGCTTCACCTTTCTGTACCATTCTGCCTGTAGCAAGGTTTCGGCCGTAGCATTTTGCACAGACACCTTTTTTCGATTCGCATGTCAGCACTGAACGTATTTCAACCTGTTCGATAGGAGAATCTTCAATTTTTTTCGCCAGATCTTCAGTCAGTTCCTGACCGGCTTCAACGATAAGCTCTCCTGTAAGGGGATGGAACACATCGTGAACCGTAGTGCGCCCGAGAATTCTTTCGTAGAGTGACTCAACGACTTCCTCGTTTTTCTTGATGGCAGTTGCCACAAGGCCTCTGAGTGTACCGCAGTCTTCCTCGTTAATAATTACGTCCTGCGAAACATCGACCAGACGGCGTGTCAGGTAGCCGGCGTCAGCTGTTTTAAGAGCGGTGTCGGCAAGACCTTTACGTGCGCCGTGAGTTGAAATAAAGTACTCCAGAACCGACAATCCCTCCTTGAAGTTCGAAAGAATCGGGTTTTCGATGATCTCAGAACCCGTGGCGCCTGATTTCTGAGGTTTAGCCATAAGACCCCTCATTCCGGAAAGCTGGCGGATCTGTTCCTTTGATCCCCTTGCACCCGAGTCGAGCATCATGAATACTGAATTGAAACCATGCTTGTCGTTTGACAGCTGCTTCATCAGCGACTGAGTCAGTCGTGCATTGACATGTGTCCAGATATCAATAATCTGATTGTATCTTTCGTTGTTGGTTATGAACCCCATGCTGTAGTTACTCAGCACTTCTTCAACCTGTTCATAGCCTTCGGTAACGAATTTTGTTTTTTCCTCGGGGATGATTACATCATCGAGGTTGAATGAAAGACCACCGCGGAATGCCGAGTTGAATCCAAGGTTCTTGATGGCATCGAGGAATGCAGCAGTTTTTGCAGTGCCTGATAATTTCAGAACCCTGCCGATAATATCCCTTAGTGATTTCTTGGTAAGGATCTCATTAATAAAACCTACCTCTTCCGGAACGAACTGGTTGAAGATAACCCTTCCGACAATGGTTTCGACCAGGTGGTTAACAAGCTGTCCGTCAACCCTGTCGTTAACCTTTACCTTAATATGGGCATGAAGGTCGATTTTCCTTTCATTATAAGCGATATTGACCTCTTCAGGTGAATAGAATGTAAGTCCTTCACCCCTGACCTTATCATCGGCAGTGCTTTTCCTTCCCTTTGTAATATAATACAGGCCGAGAACCATATCCTGTGAAGGAACGGTTATCGGAGCTCCGTTGGCAGGGTTAAGAATGTTATGAGATGCAAGCATCAGCATTTGTGCTTCAAGTACGGCAGCGTTTCCGAGCGGCAGATGAACAGCCATCTGGTCACCGTCGAAGTCGGCGTTGAAAGCAGTACAGACAAGCGGATGAAGCTGGATGGCCTTTCCTTCTATTAGTTTTGGCTGGAAGGCCTGGATTCCCAGTCTGTGAAGAGTAGGGGCACGGTTAAGCATTACGGGGTGACCCTTGAGAACGTTCTCGAGGATATCCCATACCACCGGGTCCTTGCGGTCAACAATTTTCTTGGCTGATTTGACGGTCTTAACAATTCCGCGCTCAATCAGTTTCCTTATTATGAATGGCTTGTAAAGCTCGGCAGCCATGTCTTTTGGCAGCCCGCATTCGTGAAGATCGAGTTCCGGTCCGACTACAATGACCGAACGTGCGGAGTAGTCAACCCTTTTTCCAAGGAGGTTCTGACGGAACCTTCCCTGTTTTCCCTTGAGGCTGTCGCTAAGCGATTTAAGAGGACGGTTGGCGTCAGTCTTTACGGCATTAGCCTTTCTGGAGTTATCGAATAATGAGTCGACAGCTTCCTGAAGCATCCTTTTTTCATTTCTGAGGATCACTTCAGGGGCCTTGATCTCTATCAGTCGCTTAAGACGGTTATTCCTTATAATGACCCTTCTGTAGAGGTCATTAAGGTCGCTTGTTGCAAAACGGCCTCCGTCAAGAGGAACAAGAGGTCTCAGTTCAGGCGGAATTACCGGAACCACCTTAATTATCATCCACTCAGGCTTGTTTACATTCTTTGAATCCCTGAATGCCTAGACAACCTGAAGTCTTTTCAGAGCCTCATTCTTGCGCTGCTGGGAAGTCTCGGTATTAGCCCTGTGACGAAGGGAATATGATAACTCATCAAGATCGATTCTGCAAAGCAGTTTATAGAGAGCGTCAGCTCCCATATCGGCAACGAACTTATCTGGATGGGTATCCTCGAGATAGAGGTTTTCCTTGGGAAGTGATTCAGTTATTTCAAGGTATTCCTCTTCGGTGAGAAAATCAAGATATTTAATTCCATCGACTGCCTTGATACCCGGGTTGATTACCACATATCTTTCGTAATAGATAATTGAATCGAGTTTTTTGGTCGGAAGGCCCAGTAGGTAACCGATCTTGTTAGGCAGGGACCGGAAGTACCAGATATGTGCTACCGGAACCACCAGCGATATATGTCCCATTCTCTCACGGCGGACTTTCTTTTCAGTGACCTCAACGCCGCAGCGGTCGCACACAATCCCCTTGTATCTGATCCTTTTATATTTTCCGCAGTGGCATTCGTAATCCTTAACCGGTCCAAAGATCCTTTCGCAGAAGAGTCCGTCACGCTCGGGCTTGTAGGTCCTGTAGTTGATTGTCTCAGGTTTCAGAACCTCGCCGCTTGAACGATCGAGTATCTCTTCCGGTGAAGCGAGACCAATGGAAATCTTTGAGTAACTTGTTTTTGTTTTGTTATCTCTTCTGAATGACATACACTGTAATTTATTTGTCCTTTAATTAAAATAATAAAGAGGATGGTTAGTCAAGAATGACGCTCAGTCCCAGTCCTCTCAACTCGTGCAACAGTACGTTCAGTGATTCGGGTATACCTGGCTGAGGCATCGGTTCCCCCTTGACTATTGACTCATAAGCCTTTGCACGGCCGATAACATCGTCCGACTTAATAGTAAGTATCTCCTGAAGGATATGGGCGGCTCCGAATGCTTCGAGAGCCCAGACTTCCATTTCTCCGAAGCGCTGTCCTCCGAACTGTGCTTTTCCGCCGAGAGGCTGCTGTGTGATGAGCGAGTACGGTCCGATTGAACGGGCGTGCATCTTGTCATCAACCATATGGCCCAGCTTGAGCATATAAATTACACCAACGGTTGCGGGCTGGTCGAACCTCTCACCGGTACCTCCGTCGTAAAGGTAAGTCTTGCCATATTTTGGAAGCTTTGCCTTTTCGGTGTATTCGGTTATCTGTTCAATCGTAGCGCCATCGAATATAGGTGTCGCGAACTGAATACCAAGCTTTTGTCCGGCCCAGCCAAGGACAGTCTCATAGATCTGCCCGAGGTTCATCCTGGAAGGAACGCCAAGCGGGTTAAGAACGATATCGACAGGTGTCCCATCCTCAAGGAACGGCATATCTTCCTGGCGAACGATCTTCGCCACAATACCCTTGTTCCCGTGACGGCCGGCCATCTTGTCGCCTACTTTCACCTTGCGTTTCTTGGCTATGTAAACCTTTGCCAGACGTACTATTCCTGCAGGAAGTTCATCGCCGATTGTGATATTGTACTTCTTGCGCTTGAAGATCCCGTCAATCTCCTTGTACTTGATTAAGTAGTTATGAAGGAGTTGTTTAATGCTGTCATTTTTCTTTTTGTCCGTGGTCCACTTGTTGGGATTGACATTGAGGAAGTCAATTTCCTGCAGCTGCTTCAGAGTGAATTTGCTGCCTTTGGGAATCACGTCGACATTAAGATAATCCTTTACTCCCTGCGAAGTCTTGCCGTTGACAAGAATGAAGAGTTTATCAACGAGTCTTGCCTTCAGGTCATCGGTACTTCTCTGGAAATCAGCTTCAATCTTGTCGAGAAGCGGTTTCTCGACAGCTTTAGCCTTCCTGTCCTTGATTGCACGTGTAAAGAGCTTCTTGTCTATAACAACTCCCTCAAGAGACGGACCTGCCTTCAGAGAGGCATCCTTTACATCACCGGCTTTATCGCCGAAGATGGCTCTCAGCAGTTTCTCCTCAGGTGAAGGATCAGATTCTCCCTTGGGTGTGATTTTTCCTATCAGGATATCGCCCGGCATTATATGGGCGCCTATTCTGATGAGCCCGTTTTCGTCCAGGTTTTTGGTGGCCTCCTCGCTTACATTCGGTATATCGGAAGTAAGCTCTTCCAGGCCGCGCTTTGTATCGCGCACTTCAAGAAGGTATTCGTCGATATGGACTGATGTAAACATATCCTCCTCTACAACTTTTTCCGAGATTACAATGGCATCCTCGAAGTTGTAGCCTTTCCAGGGCATGAATGCAACCTTAAGGTTTCTGCCGAGGGCAAGTTCACCGTGTTTTGTTCCGTAACCTTCAGTAAGCACCTGTCCTTTGGAAACTTTTTCACCTTTCCTGACAACAGGAATAAGGTTGATACAGGTATTTTGATTGGTTTTCTTGTATTTGGGCAGGGTATATCGCCTGGTGTCGTCGTCGAAACTCACGAATTTTTCTTCGTCTGATCTTGTGTATCTGATTACTATCTCGTTTGAATCGACATATTCCACAACTCCGTCGCCTTCAGCCGCGTAAAGAATCCTGCTGTCCTGAATGACCTTGCCTTCGAGTCCGGTTCCGACAATCGGAGCCTCGGGGTTGATAAGAGGCACAGCCTGACGCATCATGTTAGAGCCCATGAGAGCCCTGTTTGCATCGTCGTGCTCAAGGAATGGAATAAGTGATGCAGCTATTGATGCGATCTGGTTGGGAGCAACGTCCATCAGGTCGACCTTTTCCACTTCCTCGAACGGATAATCAGCTTCGTACCGGCATTTAGCCCTCGGATTTTCAAAATGCCCGTCCTTGAGGATGGGGGCATTAGCCTGAGCTATAACTTTTCTCTCTTCCTCTTCAGCGCTGAGCCACACGATCCCTTCACCGCTCAGATCGACCTTTGCATCCTGTACCTTCAGATAAGGAGTCTCGATAAAACCGAGATCATTAATTTTGGCGTAAACGCACAGGGATGAGATAAGTCCGATATTTGGACCTTCCGGAGTTTCAATGGGGCACAGCCTGCCATAGTGGGTATAGTGCACGTCCCTTACCTCGAATCCTGCTCTTTCGCGCGACAGACCGCCGGGCCCGAGGGCTGACATACGGCGCTTGTGCGTCATTTCTGCAAGAGGGTTGGTCTGGTCCATGAACTGCGAGAGCTGATTGGTACCGAAGAATGAGTTAATTACAGATGACAGTGTTTTTGAATTTATAAGGTCGACGGGGGTGAAAACCTCGTTATCCCTTACGTTCATCCTTTCACGGATTGTACGTGCCATTCGTGCAAGACCGACACCGAACTGGGCATAAAGCTGTTCGCCGACGGTACGCACCCTTCTGTTGCTAAGATGGTCGATATCATCAACTTCAGTTTTGGAGTTGATAAGTTCGATCAGGTAACCGATAATCTTTATAATGTCTTCCCTTGTAAGAATCTTAACCGTCATTTCGGTTTCGAGGCCAAGTTTCTTGTTGATCCTGTAGCGGCCCACTTCCCCGAGGTCATATCTCTTATCAGAGAAGAAGAGTTTATCGATTACGTCTCTCGCCGTTGCCTCATCAGGTGGTTCAGCATTACGAAGCTGGCGGTAAATATAAATGACTGCTTCCTTTTCGGAGTTGCAGGGATCTTTCTGAAGAGTATTGTAAATAATGGCGAAATCCGAAAGGGTTGCATCCTCCCTGTGGAGAAGAATTGCCTTTGCACCTGAATCGACAATAAGGTCGACATGATCTGCCTCTATAACAGTTTCCCTGTCGAGGATCACCTCATTTCTTTCTATTGAAACCACTTCACCGGTATCTTCGTCCACGAAGTCCTCGACCCAGGTTTTAAGCACTCTGGCGGCGAGCTTGCGTCCGACAAGCTTCTTGATATTGGTTTTTGAAACTTTGTGTTCTTCGGCGAGGTTGAAGATCTCGAGGATTTCCTTGTCGCTCTCGAATCCGATAGCTCTGAGGAGTGTTGTTACCGGCAGTTTTTTCTTTCTGTCGATATAGGCGTACATGACATTGTTAATGTCGGTTGCAAATTCGATCCAAGATCCCTTGAAGGGGATTATCCTGGCCGAATACAGCTTTGTGCCGTTGGCGTGAATGCTTTGTCCGAAAAAAACGCCGGGCGATCTGTGCAACTGTGATACAACGACTCTCTCGGCACCATTGATGACGAAAGTACCTCTTTCGGTCATATAGGGAACAGTACCGAGGTAGACGTCCTGAATGACTGTGTCAAAATCCTCATGCTCCGGGTCGGTGCAATAGAGTTTAAGTTTTGCCTTCAGGGGAACGCTGAATGTCAGTCCGCGTTCAATACATTCTTCAATTGTGTAGCGTGGAGGGTCGATATAATAATCGAGGAATTCGAGAACAAAATTATTTCTTGTATCGGTAATTGGAAAATTTTCCGTAAAGACCTTAAATAGTCCTTCCTTCTTCCTGTTTTCGGGAGTTGTTCCAAGCTGGAAAAACTCACCGAATGATTTCAGCTGAACTTCCAGGAAATCAGGGTAATCGAGCTGGTTTTTCCTGGAGGCAAAACTAATTCTTTCAGTACTTTTTAAAGACATTTATAAAAGGATTAAGTGAACTTACAATTAAAAGAACGAAAAGGTTTAGTCCCGAAA
>JBAQCK010000053.1:0-22158 GCA_049294075.1 Bacteroidales bacterium
TTGAATCCTGGGAGCACGCTCGTAATGGACTTGACAAGAAAGTTAACTGGCAGTTTACAACAGAGAAAGCCCGCATCAAACTGAAAAGACTTTATCCGTCATATGAGAGTTGACATGACACTAGAAAACCCAAACAATAATGGACACAATTAAATGGACACCGGATGCCGCACACTCTGAAATCCAGTTCAAAGTAAAACACCTGATGATATCGACAGTGACCGGCCAGTTCAACAAGTTTGAAGGAAGCGCTGAATCAGAAGGAAATGATTTCTCGACTGCAAAAGCATTTGTAAGCATAGATGTAAACTCTACAAGCATCAACAACGAACAACGCGACCAGCACTTGAGGATAAATGATTTTTTTATGATAAAAACTTTCCTAAATTGACCTTTGTATCAGTGGAATTGTGCCGTGGGATAACGAAAATTATAAGATCCACGGAGCGCTAACCATGAGGGGAGTGAGTAAAGATATAGCTTTTGATGCAGAAGTAAGCGAAGTGATAAAAGACCCCTGGGGCAGGTATAAAAAAGTCCCTGTTGCAGAAAAAAATAATTCTGTGCAGATTTTAAATCGTTAAAAGATTAGTTGTTCAATTTTTACCATAACGTCGTTCTGCACGACAGCTTGCGGACGGAACATTGACAAAACACAAATACAAAAACGAAAATGGAAGCAGCAACAATAACAAGCGCTAAAATGAATGTGGAGATATGGAGTGATGTAGTGTGCCCCTTTTGCTATATAGGAAAGCGGAAATTTGAAGCTGCATTGGCTCAGTTTCCCTATAAGGATAAGATACAATTAGTTTGGAAAAGCTTTCAGCTTGCATCTGAATTGAAAACGCAACCGGATAAAAATATACACCAGTTTTTATCGGAGCATAAAGGAATGAGCTTAGAGCAAGCCAAAGGAATGAATGGTAACGTAGCCCGACTGGCAAAGCAGGTCGGTTTGGTTTATAATTTTGACACATCCATTGTGGCAAATTCTTTCAATGCTCATCGTTTCACTCATTTTGCAAAACAATTCGGTAAACAAAATGAAGCGGAAGAGTTGCTTTTCCGTTCTTATTTTACCGATGGGAAAAATATTGATGATTATCCTACGCTGATTCAATTAGGCGCAAAAATAGGTTTGGATACAACCGCTCTGGAAAACGTTTTGGGAAATGGAAGCTACACAGATGATGTAAAGGCAGATATTTACGAAGCCCGGCGGCTAGGCGTACACGGGGTGCCGTTTTTTCTGTTCAACAGAAAGCATGCTGTATCAGGGGCACAAGAAAGCCGGACGTTTTTGGTAACACTTGAAAAGGCTTTTGATGAGTGGAGAAATGCCAATCCCGAAACCAAACCGGAAGCCAATATGTTAACATTGGCATAAGACTCTTACTGCAAACTATTTATCAAAATTATTATTTTTAAAAATCAGCAAACTGTGTTTCCGGAACGATTATCACAGGGCAATATTCAATTTAACTTATACTGTGAATCAATTGACTTATCAATTCTTTCAACTTTTTAAAAAACATGAATTGACAGAGCCGCGGTATAATATTTTGAGGGTATTACTTGATTATCATTCCGGGAGCCCTGTTTCAATCGGGTTTCTGAAAGAGCGAATGCTCGACAAAATATCGGATGCAAGGCAATTTATGACATGCCAGAACATAAATATGCTCCCTTTACAAGAAAAAAATCTGTAGGGACCCCTGCTGAAATTTTTAAAAATAACAGTCCATAATATCAAGCCTTTACAAACTTACCCCTGCAATGTGGGTTAACCATTTGGGGAAACCTTTCAGGCATGGTTCGCGGAAATACAATATTAAACTCTACCCAATCAACTTCCTTTTTGTATCCAGATTGTTCTATGAGCTCAGGACAGTATTCAAAATTATAATCCCCATAAGCGGTGGGTGTTTCATCATAACCATCAATTAGCACACCCGAAGCGTCAAATTCCGAAATCCCGGGCGGGCCATTGATGTATTTGGCATCATTTTCCTTAGCCCAGGTTCAACGGTTCGGAAAAGAGCCTCTGAAACATTTTCATGGAGTTTAATTTGTTGATGTAAACCGGCTTAACCCGGAAGGTAGTACTTGCCAATGACCCTTAAAAAAAGTTTTTCAGGAACCAGTCTTTTCAAAAGAACAGAAGCTTTTTGTAGCGGAGAAGCAATAACATATCTTGTTGAGGGTTTGTTTCTTTCAATAATCTTCTCAATATTTTTTGCCAAAACGTCAGGTATCAACCCATTTTGCTCACTGTGCTCTATTATTGAGAGGGTTTTTTGAAAATTTGGATAAATAGTATTGCTATTTTCGTTGTCAATGCATTTTCTGTTTGATGTGAATCGCGTTGCAAAATCGCCCGGGTTAATCACTACAACCTTAATATTAAACTGCTTTACCTCGTTGTATAAAGCCTGGCAAAAGCCCTCGATGGCAAACTTGCTTGCAGAGTAAAATCCCTGAAAAGGCAAACCTATCAAACCGCCGATAGAGCTAACGGAGATAATCAGCCCGTTCGATTGCTCACGCATGATGGGCAATACAGCCTGGGTTACTCTGACAACCCCAAGAAAATTAACATCCATTTGATGTTGCACATCTGCAATTTGGGTAAACTCAAGAGGACCTGATATCCCCATCCCTGCATTATTAATTAAAACATCAATACGGCCCTCTTTTTTGTATAATTCATCAACGACCTGATTAATAGATTCTGAAGATGTTACATCCATTCTTAAATAGTTGACTCCCGGAATGGGGTCAACATTTCCGCGAGTCGTACCATATACCCTGTAATTGCTTTTTGCAAGCCTTTGGGCAATGGCAAAGCCGAAACCCGATGAAACTCCTGTTATTAAAACAACCTTCATAGTTAATGTTTTAATAGTACTATTGAACAGGTGTTATATCGAGCTTCTTAAAAGCTTCAATTATTTTATTTATGGCTATGTCGAGCTGTTCAAAAGTATGCGTAGCCATAAGCGAAAAACGTATCAGGGCATCCTCTTTTGAAACGGCAGGTGAAACTACAGGGTTGACGAAAACCCCCTCGTTGAGCAGCAGGTGTGCCAGGCGCAGTGTTTTCATATCATCCCTGACGTATAGCGGGATAATGGGGGTTTCACTTTTACCGGTGTAAATCCCGGCATCGTTGAAGGCCTTCAGGGCATAGTTGGTCAGATCCCAAAGATGACTGATACGTTCGGGTTCTGCAAGCATTATATCGATGGCAGCGCTTACGCTTGCAACCGAGGCAGGAGGCATACTCGCGCTAAAGATCAGAGAGCGGGCATTATGCTTCAGGTAGTTAATTATCTCTTTATCGCCGGCGACAAACCCGCCGAGCGAGGCTAACGACTTGGAAAACGTACCCATGATTAAATCAACCCGATTAGTGAGGTTGAAGTGAGAAGCCGTACCTCTTCCGTTTTGGCCAATAACACCGATTGCATGGGCATCATCAACCATAATATCCGCATTATACTTTTCTGCGAGCCGGACAATCTGAGGCAAAGGGGCAATATCCCCATCCATCGAAAATACCCCATCAACCACGATAAGCTTAATCTTATCCGGATCACAGCGTGTTAACTTCGATTCGAGGGAGAGCATATCTCTGTGGGCAAACTTTAGCACGGTGGAAAAGGACAACCGGCTCCCCTCGATAATGGATGCGTGGTCCTGGGAGTCGATTAAAATGTAATCTCCACGGCAACAGAGCGCCGAAATCGTTCCTAGATTAACCTGAAAACCCGTGCTGAAGCAAACTGCATCATCCTTGTTCACCAGCTTGGCCAGCTTCTCCTCCAGCTCAACGTGAATGTCAAGTGTGCCGTTCAGGAATCGCGAGCCCGCACAACTTGTGCCATATTTATCAATGGCCTTTTTCGCGGCTTCCTTAATTTTCGGATGACATGACAGCCCCAGATAGCTGTTTGAGCCAAACATCAACACCCTCTTGCCATTGATGGTTACCACAGTATCCTGTTCGGATTCAATAGCCCTGAAGTAAGGATAAATGCCGGCTGCCATTGCTTTCTGAGGGGCATCGTATTGCTTGTACCGTTCCTTTAATATTCCCATAGTTTTGATTTTATAGTTTATTGACATTCAATGCATCCATGTCGTTTATAGGTTCAATTATTAACGGATGTTTTTTAAACACCACAAACTCTGCAAGGGCATAATTGACCAGGCCGGATATGATAAGGGCCACAAGGTTGCAGTAAACGACATCCCAACGAAACAGCCTTTCGAATAGCAGAAGGAAACCCATTTTAACGATAAAACCCAAAACGCAGGAAATGTTAAAAACTGCAAAGCGCGTTAAAAAGGTCTTTGTGTTTTTTACTGACATTCGATTGTTCCATATCCAGTAATAGGAAATGACGAAATTGGACAAAACTGCAACTTCGAACGAAATAGTTGGCGCCAAGAGATAATTACCAACATAGGAAGAAAAAACGTGCGCTGAAAGCGCCCATAGAACCAGCGTGTCAACCAGTGTGCCAGTTAGCCGGCTTGCTAAGAATTTGATATACTTGATCGCCATCAACTGCTGTTGTTTATTATTGATTTTTAGTAGAGTGATGAGGCGGGTCAATTTTTTTGTATTTTTCCCTGTTAACAGCAAAACTAACCAGGTAAATAAGGAAGAGTATTATGGCAATCATCATGCCTATAGCATCCGTCATACCTAAAGTAATCCCCATAAAACGGAAAATAAGGTTGTTAATTGGAATGTAGATAAAAGCCGTGTTGATCAGTATAACAATTATCCGGAACTCTGTAGGTCCAAGTTTCATGTATGTAATTCTAAATTCACCATTAAGATATGTATTAAGGTATGTGAAAATCGACAAGAGCAAATAGCCGGCCAAAACAAGCATAGCTACAGAAAATGATATCAAAGGAGAAAGCCCTGCGCCAATGCAAATAACTAAAATTGTTAACGCATCAAAATTATGGTCGATAAAAAAACCATAAATGGGACGTTGGGCATTTCTTACGCGTGCAAGTGTGCCATCGAGGCTGTCGCCAAACCAGTTGACGACAAGACCGAAAGAGGCTATCCACAAAAAGTTCAAATCCCGATTGCTAAGCATATATCCAACACTACTTATGAGTGCTCCCGCAAATCCTATTCCGGTCAAATGATCTGAATTTATCCTTTTGGGCAACTTTTCAGCAATCCAAATAAGCACTTTCTTTTCCGTGTTGTTTAAAACAGAGTTTTGTATTCTAATTTCGGATTTATTACCGTTCATCATATTTATATTGTAAGTTATAAACCTGGTTCTTTGGTCGAAAACACGCTCACACTTCAGTAACCCATGAGTTATCGGGGATGAGTTGCATAGCAACCGTTACATCTAAGATTAACAGATTCAGGACTGATTTACTTCGGGAAGATCTAATATATTCATTAGCACCTTAATCACTATTGTTTTTATTTCTGATTGATACATATATTTACTTTTACGTAAATTAATTATTTATGATCTCCCTGATTAAACAAAGATAAATACAACGATTGGCTTAATGAGTTTTATAGTCAACATTATCGGAAAAATTTACTTTCTTTGCATTTTTAAACCGTTAACTAACAGTGTATTAAATTCTTCAATAGTACTTTCGTATTCAGGATATTTGTTTTGCAGAAAAAACGGAATCTCAATTCCGTTTAATACAATCATCACGCTATTGACAGTAGAATTTATGTTTTTAATGTCAAGGAAACCTTCCTGTTTACCTCTTTGTAAAATGAGAGTAAGCTGATTACGTTCAAATTCCGCAAAATCATCTCTTACGTCCTTTACAAAATGATATTTTTCAAAGAAATCAGCTTTGAGCGTTTCATGATAATTAACCGCACTATGTAACAACTTTAAACGGATCAGTATATATTTTTTAAAGATTATCAGAGTATCTTCATTACTGCTTGAGATCAGGCTTAATTCATTTTTAATTGTACCCAGTTCACGCTTCAAAACTTCATTAAAAAGTTCTTCCTTGCTCTTAAAGTAGTAATAAAGAATCCCCTTTGCCTTATGGATGTGTTTGGCAATTTCGTTCATAGTGGTTTTATAAAACCCATATTTTGAAAAATATCTCGTTGCTGACTCAACTATTAAGCTCTTTACATCCAAATCCGGCATAATAACTGACCATTACTGTTTACAGGTCAAAAATAATAAATTTTATTACGAGACAAAGTTTTCATCACCTAATTCCTTTCATATCCGTTATAATGCCGGGAAGGAGCCGGGAATAGATGCATACTGCAAATTTGAATTATACTTAGGAAAAGGTGAAGGTTAGGAAATGTGTCGGTTTCGGGGAACTAACCCCGTAGAGATTTGATTTAAGAAAATATGACCCTGAAACTTGTATGGTCAATTATTATTTATACTCTTACACTGACTATAAAACAATATTGTTCAAATTAAATATAAAATGAAACCCACATGTATCAAATACACAAACACGTATGTATATAATTTTCAAACATGCGCGGTTCTCCCGCATAGGCGGGAACCTTTAAAATAAATTATATACGGATGAAATTAAGGTTTAAAGTAATAATAGCAGATAACAACCATTAAATAAATGAAATATATCGAGTATCTCTTTTTCAGGTGTCTGCATATACTAATATTAATTATTCCCTTCAGACTACTTTACGCGATGTCAGATGTATGCGCTGTTATCATGCAATATTTATCCGATATAGGATAAACACGGTATCTGATAATCTTAAAGTTGCTTTCGACTTACTGATACATATTAGTTTAAAGACGTCCTCGTTGTGACGTTTGAACAGTTCCAAAAACATTTGATGCCTGACCTCAATTCCGAAGAAAACGTTTTTGATTCGTTCCGGGGTAACATTGGTTTCCCTTTCCTCTGTTTTGATTTTAAAAGGCAGGTTACGAATTAGCGACAGAACTCTGTCAAATTATGGCATTTTGATGGCTTTCCAACCGGACGCCTGGCAAAGAAAAAGCCCCACAAATCGTTGAGTTTGCAGGGCTTGGCTTGTTTTTGGCTACTTCTGTCGCAGCCTTTTTGCGGAGAGAGGGGGATTCGAACCCCCGGTACAGTTTCCCATACGGCAGTTTAGCAAACTACTGGTTTAAGCCACTCACCCATCTCTCCAAAAAACTTAAAGGTGTTACGGCAGTTTAGTCCCGAAACTTCGGGACTGGTTTAAGCCGCCTTCGTCCTCCGTAACCGACTCCCGTCGGTGAAGGAGGATCACCCATCTCTTCAAATAACAATGACGGCGACAAAAATAGGAAATCATGGGTAAACTTCAAAATCTGACTGAATTATTTAATCGTACCCTGTTACACCGCCTCAGATCCTCTCAAGCAAAAGCACATTCTCCACATGATGAGTGTGGGGAAACATATCCACAGGCTGAACTGCCGCCACTCTGTACTTCTCCGACATCAACCCGGCATCCCGGGCCTGCGTCGAGGGATTACAACTGACATATACGATCCTCGCCGGATTTGCAGCCAGTATCTGATCAACCACATCGCCATGCATCCCTGCACGCGGCGGATCGGTGATGATCACATCAGGCTTTCCCTTCTCCTCAAAAAACTTCTCATTAAGCAAGAGCCTGATATCACCGGCATAAAATTCCGTGTTTCCTATATTATTGATCCGCGAATTGATCACGGCATCCTGCACCGCTTCCTCAACATATTCAATTCCGACCACCTTTTTTGCCTTCCCGGCAACATAACAAGCAATAGTGCCCGTACCTGTATAAAGATCATAAACAACCTCATTCCCGGTAAGTCCGGCCAACTCCATGGCTGTCATGTAAAGTCTCTTCGCCTGCCCCGTATTGGTCTGGTAAAATGACTTCGGTCCGATCCTGAATTTCAGTCCTCCCATTTCCTCAAGAAGATGATCATCACCGCTGAAAAGAACCGGCTCCTGATCGGTAAGCGAATCGTTCTTCTTCGTGTTGACTATATAATATAAAGATGTGATCTGTGGAAACTCCGATCTGAGATACTCCAGCAGACCGTTTATCCTGTCCCTCTCGTCCATGAAGAACACCACGATCACCATCACACTTCCCGAACCTGTGTTCCTGATTATCAGATTCCTCAGGAACCCGCTCTGCTGACGCAGATTGAAAAACGCGAGCGATTTCCGGTGAGCATACCTCCTGACCGCATCCCTGATACTGTTCGACGGCTCAGGCTGAAGATGGCACTGCCTGATATCCAGAACTTTATCAAAATAGCCAGGAATATGGAACCCTAATGCATCCTCAACAACACGGTCATTGTCTGAAACCAGTTCCTCCCTGGTAAGCCAGCGCCTGTCAGAAAAGGTGAACTCAAGCTTGTTGCGGTATTCGAAAACCTCCGACGATCCCAGAATTGGCCTGACCCCGGAAAGCTCCAGCTTCCCTATCCTCGTCAGACTGTCAATCACCTGCTTTTCTTTGTATTCCAGCTGCCTCTGATATGGCAGGTGCTGCCATTTGCATCCTCCGCAAACTCCGAAGTGAGCGCATTTCGGCACTATCCTGTCGGGCGAGTATTCGTGAAACCTCACTACAGTCCCCTCCATGTACTTCTTCCTTTTCCTTTTAACCCTGATATCCACAACATCACCGGGAATCAGCATTGGGACAAACACCACCTGATTGTCGACCCTGGCAATTGCATTTCCTTCCGCACCTATATCAGTTATCCTGACCTTTTCCAGGAGCGGCATCTCCATCTTTCTTCGCAAAATCCGATTGTATTAATATTTAATCCAACTTATTTCAGACTGATCAGAAACTCCAGTCCCTTAATCATGGCCGGTATCACCGCATCACCATGATCGAGCCCCGGCAAAATTTCCTTCTTACATATCTGAGCCGGTGTTCCGGCCGCTATCATCGCGTCATAAATGCTTTCCGTGGTTATCGGATCAACAGAGGTATCTCCTCCCCCATGCAGAAAATACAATGGTACATCTGTCTTCCATCCAGCAATACTGTTGGTCTCAAGAGAAGTCCTGACCGATGAATATTTCTGATCAGTCCATATCCCTTCAAGAAACTCCGGGGTGAAAAGATCCGGCACTGATGTGGTCAGGTTTGCATTTATCTCTCCGGAATCCTTCTGCCCGTTATAGAGATCTCCAAGATCCGAGGCGAAGGGCTCCCTTAGCAGATCGGAAACCGGATTGATGAACTGGTCGTACTCCTTATAGGCATTGATTATATAGCCAATGTACACCGGCATGGGATATGAACTCAGGCCGGTCATTGATTCGAAAAGGACAGTAAGATCATAGGGACCTGCTCCGCAAACACTACCCTTCAGATTGAACCGGCCGTAATAATCCTGCTCAAGCGCCTCGTGAAGCGCCAGTGTGGCCCATCCGCCCTGGGAATAACCTGCCAGATATACATCATCACTTACAGTTACATCAGGAAGTTCTTCCTCATCCATTTCATGAACTGCAAAAAGCATGTCAACGACCGATCTCACGGTAGTCTCCCTGACAAGATACGGATGCGGAATTCCGGCAGATTCCCCGAATCCCGGATAATCAGCAATTACCACAACAAAACCCGTTGAGGCCATGATCTCCACAAACTGATACATGGGGCTTGAAGGAAATTCCGTGGGGCAACCGGAATTCAGGGTATTGGTCCCGTTCTGGAAACTCAGGACAGGATATTCACCGTCCTCTCGGGGCACGCATACCAGACCTGAGGCAGTGATTTCCTTTCCCCCTGCCTCAGTGAAGTAAATCACTTTGTAAATATCCACCGGGTGTTCAACATAAGATCGTACTGCCCCGATTTCCGGAAAAAATCCTTCAGCTCCGTCGAGGAGGGTGTTGATGTAGGAGAGACTGTATGAGGCTACTGACTCCTTTGAAACAAAATATTCGTAGTTGATCTCCTTGTCTCCCGAACATGACGTAAAAACCGCCAGAACAGTGAAAATGAACGCTGCTGTAACGATTTTCACCTTGTTATCTTTATGCATCGGAAGGAACTTCTTCATGTACTCAATGCTCAACGGATTCCATGTCAAAGATAGCTCTTATTGACGTAACCGCTTATTTTATGCCTCCCATACTTTTTCTATCTTTGCTCAATTTTAAGAATTCAGATGGTTTCAGTACAGAATCTCACGGTCTCATTCGGAAGCTTTGATCTGCTTAACGACATTTCGTTCCTGGTGAACGAACAGGACAGGATCGGCCTGACCGGAAAAAACGGCGCCGGGAAAACCACCCTGCTGAAAATCATTTCAGGCAGCCTGAGTCCGACCAAAGGTAAGGTTGACAAGTCCAAAGAGACAACAATCGGGTATCTTCCCCAGCAGATGAGTGTCAGCGATTCAACTACCGTAATCAATGAAACTCTTTCGGCTTTTTCAGAGCTTCTGGCGCTGTCGGAGGAGATTGAAAGGTGCAACTATGAGATAGCCAGCAGGGAAGACTTTCACTCGCGGGAATACCTTGATCTCTGCGACAAGCTTCATGAAACAGAAGAAAAATACAGGATCTTCGGAGGTGGCAATTATCTGGCTGCAACAGAGCAGACACTAACCGGTCTCGGCTTCGAAAGAAAGGATTTCACCAGGCCTACAAGGGAACTCAGCGGAGGATGGCGCATGAGGATAGAACTGGCAAAGCTGATCCTTAAAAAACCATCCCTGATACTACTCGACGAACCTACAAACCACCTCGACATCGAATCGATCCAGTGGCTTGAAGGCTTCCTCACCGGTTACCCTGGCGCGGTGATACTGGTATCGCACGACCGGGCCTTCCTCGATAATGTGACCAACCGTACCATAGAAATATCTCTCGGAAAGACCTATGACTACAGGGTGCCGTGGTCGGAATATGTTATCCTCAGGGAAGAAAGAAGAACCCAGCAGGCAGCCTCCTTCCGGAACCAGCAGAAAATGATTGATGACACAGAACGGTTCATCGAACGATTCAGGTACAAGCCAACCAAGGCTGTTCAGGTACAGTCAAAAATAAAGCAACTCGACAAGATAGAAAGGATTGAGATCGACGAGGAAGACAGGTCAGCCATAAACCTCCGATTTCCGCCGGCCCCGCGATCCGGAACGGTGGTGGTTGAAGCACGTAACCTGTCGAAAAGCTTCGGTATCCACTATGTCCTTAACAAGATATCCATCACTATCACCAGGGGCGAAAAGGTTGCCTTCGTTGGCAGGAACGGCGAAGGCAAAACCACCTTCTCAAGAGTGATAATCGGCGAACTTGACCATGAGGGATCGCTTAAGATCGGGCATAACGTCAAAATCGGATATTTTGCTCAGAATCAGGATGAACTGCTGGATGAAAACATCACGGCGCTCGAGACCATCGATAATGTTGCAAAAGGTGAAATAAGAACAAAGATCAGGGATATGCTCGGCGCTTTCCTGTTCCGCGGGGAGGATGTCGACAAAAAAGTAAAGGTACTCTCGGGGGGTGAACGGTCGAGGCTCGCCCTTGTAAAACTGCTTCTTGAACCCTGCAACCTTCTTGTTCTCGACGAGCCTACCAACCACCTCGACATGCGGTCGAAGGATATTCTGAAACAGGCATTATTTAAATATGATGGCACGTTAATTGTTGTTTCGCACGACAGGGATTTCCTCGACGGACTGGTCACCAAGGTCTTTGAATTCAGGCATAACAGGATCAGGGAACATCTGGGCGGGATTTATGACTTCCTGAGAAACAAGAAGATCGACAACCTGAGAGAAATTGAGAAAAAGGAAAAGGCATCAGCCGATACGGGGAAAGAGGACGCAACTTCCAATAAACAGAAGTATCTTGATAAAAAGGAATACGACAGATCTCTTCGAAAGCTCAGAAAAAAACTAGGAGATTCCGAAAAGCGAATCGGTGAAATAGAAGCGGAATTGTCGGAGATCAATATGAAGCTGATGAACAATACAAACCTGGCCGACAGTGACGCATTGTACAAAAAGTATGAAGACTTGAAAATGGACATAGACACGGAAATGAATAACTGGGCTGGTTTTTCGCACGAAGTCGAGGAATTTATTAAAATATCCGATCAAAATGGAATATCCGAAACTTGAAAAAGACTACCCCGTTCATGTTTATGACACCGGCCCCGACGGACATCTCAACCTGTATGCCTTGTTCAACTATTTTCAGGATATTGCATCGGATCATGCAGCTAAACTTGGTTACGGAAGGGATGAACTGCTTAAGCAAAATCATTTCTGGGTGCTTTCAAGAATCTATGCAGAGATAACCTCGCTGCCTCTGTGGGAAGAGAAAATCATACTTGCCTCCTGGCCCAGGGGAACCGACAAGCTCTTTGCCCTGAGGGATTTTGAAATGAAATCGGCTGAGGGACAAATGTTGGCACGCGCCACTTCATCGTGGCTGATCATCGACAGGGACAGCAAACGGATACAGCGGCCCGATAATAATCTGACACGTCTTAACTCAACCATCCCGGGTGAACCCGGAATACTGAGGAATGCGGAAAAAATTGAACCGGCCGTTACAGAAGGTCAATCCTCTACTCCTTTCAATGTTAGATTAAGCGACATTGACGTCAACCTTCATACAAACAACACCAGCTACCTGAACTGGGTTACTGATACATATGACCTTGATTTCATGCTTCGGAATGCTCCTTTATCGGTTGAAATAAACTATCTTTCCGAATCTCGATTCAACGATACTGTGGAAATACTGACTTCCGGCAACGGTGGCGATCCAAACCTGTTCAGCCATTCGGTAATACGGCCGGCAGACAGCACCGAACTTTGCAGGGTCAGAATACTTTGGAAAAGAATACTTTCATAACCTAACAAGCAAGGAAAATGAACCGGAACAATCCTTTAAGGAATCACAGCATAATAATTCTTGCCGGGCTCATCCTGATAGTCATGGTATCGTGTGGCATCACGAAAAACGCCGCGGTCGACACCAAGGACCTCTCCTATCTCTATAACCCGACAAAGACTTCATTCAGACCGGGATTCAGCGTTTACAACGAATCAGACTACCTCTCCGTGCTAACCATGAGGTTCCCGGCCTCCAGCCTCTTCTTCTCAGAGGCCAACCCAAGGGGAATTCCTGTTGCCCAGATCATGGTAACAGTCAAATTGTTCAATATCACGGGAGGAAGGATACTGGCCGACACCGCCTTCCTTGACCTGGACATCATAAAGGAGGAAGGCCGTCAGGAATACCTTTACAAACTTCCTCTCAAAGTCGAGCCTGGATTAGATTACAACGCTGAAGTGAAAATCCTCGACCAGCTGAGGGCGGAGGTTGTACAGTCGTTTGTGGCCTTTAATACTGCATCCGTCAGCAATAAGTATAATTACATCGTAAGAAGCCAGATAAGCAAAAATGAGTTGCTCGGCCAGGTTATCAGGCCAAACCAGCGTGTAAATCTTCTGTACCCGAAAAGACCTCTCGACAGCCTTTTTATATCGGTTTTCAAACCCCTGTCTGAAGTACCATATCCTCCTTCCATTCTCCTGCCAGAAAAAACAATCGACTACGACCCCGATACAATCATAGCGTTGTCATATTCCGACACACTGCCTCTGATGTTCCCGGACGAGGGAGTCTATTTTTGCGCTCCTGAAAGGGACCTGGAGGACGGCTTTACCTTCCTTAATTTCGGACCGGCTTACCCCGCTGTGAACGATCCGCTGGAGATGATCAGACCTCTTGCCTACCTGGCTTCAGAGGAGGAAATGAATGCCATGCTTTCCTCCCGGAGGCCAAAGCTTGCACTTGATGATTTCTGGCTGAAATGCGGTGGAAACGTTGACAAGTCAAGGGAACTGATCCGTATCTTCTACACCAGGGTGCTCTATGCAAACTACTACTTCACGTCCTTCAAGGAAGGATGGAAAACTGAAAGAGGAATGATTTACACTATCTACGGACCTCCCGACAAAGTCTACAAAAACTCTGAGGAGGAAAGCTGGGGATACAGGAGGCCTGTCCTGAAATCGTCATGGGGAGGAAGGGTCCATCTTCAGGAGCAATACCTGTTCTTCAACTTCAAAATCAGAAAGAGCCGTTTCTCAGACAATGATTTCTACCTAAGCAGAAGCGAAACCCTTGTCTCATACTGGGACAAGGCGGTTGCCAGCTGGCGGAGCGGACTTGTTTTCAGGCTCGACAACCCGGAGGATATATAAAACCATCCAATGAAAGAAAGCGACTGCATCTACGGCCTCAGGCCAGTTATTGAGGCTATAAAGGCCGGAAAACAAATCGACCGGCTGCTAATCAGGCAGGGTCTCCAGGGAATCCTTTATCACGAACTGATGACCGAGGTCCGCAACCATAAGATTCACTTCCAGATCGTACCGCTGGAGAGGATAGAACTTGTAACCCGGAAAAACCACCAGGGCGTTCTGGCCTGGCTCTCACTGATCGAGTTTCAGTCGGTTGAAAATCTGCTTCCCATGATCTACGAAAAAGGAGAGGATCCGCTTATCATTGCGCTTGACGGAGTATCCGATGTAAGAAACTTCGGCGCCATTGTCAGAAGTGCGGAATGTCTGGGAGCTCATGCAGTTGTGATACCGGCCAAAGGATCGGCACGAATAACCGCCGACGCCGTAAAGACTTCGGCCGGAGCACTACATACCCTTCCGGTTTGCAGGGAAACAAGCATTGTGAGAGCTGTTCAATACCTGAAGGAATCGGGACTTAAAGTTATTACCGCCGCGGAAAAATCAGGGGCAGTAATTTCGGAAGCAGACCTTAAAGGCCCTGCAGTTGTGATAATGGGTTCGGAAGATAAGGGAATCAGCCGCGAACTGACAGCGCTGGCCGAGCAGCAGGTAAGAATACCAATAAAAGGCGGCATAAGCTCCCTCAATGTATCAGTGGCGGCAGGAATAATTCTGTATGAGATAGCCCGGCAGAGATCGCCGGTCAGCCAATGATCCCCAGTATCCTTTGATCCAGCATAGCCTGGTCTCTTGTGAATGAAGCAATACCTGCCAGAGTGAGCAGCGTGTCGGGTGCTATAGTGCCCTCCTTCAGCCTGTCCTTCCATCTCGAAAATACAGGGATTTTTCCGTCAGAGGCGATGGCCGCAGTCTCTTCCTTTGTGAGATGGGGGAACATATCACCGCATCCTTCTTCGTGAGCAATTCTGACCAACTCCTGAGCGGAGGCAGGGGGCTTCTGATAAAGCTTTTCTGCAAAATTCAGCGCCTTATCATCCACCTCCCAGAATTTTTCAATGCCTGTATCCTTTGCTGAAGGAAATATACTGACTTCATAATTTTCGTGAGTGCGCGATTCAAATTTACCGCTGAGCGATTTCCTGCCGGCGGCTGCCACCTTCGGCGGCATGGTGAAGACATCGGTGCCTGCAAGCAGCTCAAGCTGGTTATGATTCCTCAGGCTTGCAGCAATAAGCTTCGTCTGCCAGTCGTTGCGCTCCGTAAATGCTGTGACCCAGTTCTGTGATGCTATGACTGCCTTCTCTCCGGCACCCGATCCGTCACCAAGTTTATTGTCCATAATGTAGGTGCCTACCCTGCCCAGAAAAACATTTACAAAATCGGGTCGTGCCACACGGGTTACAAGTAAATTCTGCCTTGCACTGAATTCAAGTGTGAAGTTGATCCTCACACCGGCCTCCTTCAACCGGCGGGCCCCGATCAGACCTGCCGCGGTGAAGGGCACTTTTACAATAAACTGATCGGGACAAATCTCATGATACCTCTTGCCCAGATACTCGATGGCCTTTACATCATTTGCAGTGTCGGTGTGAAGCTCGACACTCACATAACCTCCAAACTTCGAAGCAAGCCTTAAGCCATGCCTCGCATTAAGCATAAAAGCTATTTCCTTTACCCTCGATTCAAGAGGAAGCTCATGAACAATATGCCTGGCCTCTGAAATAAAAACATCATAGATCCCTTTCTGTATCTCATTATTGAGAAGGGTATTGTTGGTGGTAAGAGCGCTCATCTCGCCCGACCAGTTGGCCTCGGCCTCTTCAATATCGCCGGTGTCGAGCCAAAGCTCAGTACCGGTATCCCGCAGAGCCTGCCAGAAAGGATCAGTCCTGCCGCTGACACGCTTCTCATTCAGATTTGCCCAGACAAAATCGCTAATTCTCGTATTAAGATCGGCCATATTATTGATTTTTTTACTGATATAACAATCGTCCCCTGTCGATTGTTCTGATTTATCATCTGCCCTCCCAAAGACGGATGTTGATGTTTCCAGGGCCGCAGCAAAATTATATAAATTCCTTATCAGTTTTGCTTATTATTTCCATCTTTATAACACAAAAAAATGAGTATTATGAAGATCATTCCCGGAATATTGATGATGATCCTGTACGTGTCGCTTAATGGACAGACGGTTTATGAAAAATACTTCACCGACAAGGTACTGCGATTCGATTTCATGTTAGCCGGCAACAGCAAAAAAACGGTTGTTTATCCCGTGGGAATGGAGCAGGAACCATTCTTTGCCGGGTCGAGGCAGAATCTTACCGACATCTTCAATTACGGAAACTTCAGATATGAAGTGTTCGATGCAGCCGAAAACAAGCTCATTTATTCCCGCGGATTCTGCACCCTCTTTCAGGAATGGCAGACAACCGGAGAAGCCGATACCCTTGATCGAAGCTTTTACGAGGTCGCCACCATGCCCTACCCGAAGAACAAGGTGCGATTTGTCCTGAGCATGAGAGAAAGAACCGGTAGCTTCTCCCCTCTTTATGAGACTGTCATAGAACCTGACAACTTTTACATCAGGAAGGAAAAACCGCTGAATGTGATTTCTTCAAGGATTTACGGCACAGGCGATCCTGCTTCATGCGTTGATCTTGCCTTCGTGGCAGAAGGATACAGGCAGGATGAAATGGGAAAATTCAGGAATGAAGTAAAAAAACTGGCAGATGTACTGATTGCAGAACCCCCATTTAACGAATATCCCGGTAAAATAAATATATGGGCAGTCGAAGCTGTTTCGGAAGAATCCGGGACCGATATTCCCGGGGAAAGGATCTATGTGAACACCGCCCTCAATTCAAGCTTTTACACCTTTGGGACCGACAGGTACCTTACCACAACCGATATCAAGGCCGTAAACGACTATGCTTCGGTGGTGCCCCACGACAATATAATCGTTCTTATCAACAGCGAAAGGTACGGAGGAGGAGGTGTCTTCAACTACTATAGCGGGACAACGGCCGGTCATCAGCTTTCTCCAATCGTATTCATACATGAGTTCGGTCATGGCTTCGCCGGACTGGCTGATGAATATTACACATCGGAAGTGGCTTACACCGATTTTTATCCCAGCGAAGTCGAGCCATGGGAACCAAATATAACCACACTTGTTGATTTTGAATCAAAGTGGAAGCACCTCATTTCAAAAGACACACCTGTACCGACACCGGCCGGGGAAAAATTTGATAATGAAGTTGGATTATTCGAAGGAGCCGGATATTCGGCCAAAGGGATTTACCGGGCCGAAACTGATTGCCGTATGAAAAGCAACGGCTCCCGGGGATACTGTACAGTATGCCGGGAGGCCGTCAGGAAAATGATCGAGTTCTACATCAAATAGATTCAGGGGCTTTCATTCAGTTCCGCCGAATGATGGAAATCACTTGCTCCTGCGATCGATAAGGTAAAAAATCACCAGGGCGAGTCCGCCAAAAATGAAAATCATCGAAAAATAACCCGATTCAGTGTCCGGGAATACCTCAGCCATATCAAGCAGGGCTCCTGCAATAATTCCAAGGCCTACACCTATCAGAAGCATGCCCGTCTTCAGGGCAAACTTGCCCCAGTTGAACCATGGGACATGGGTCTTGCCTGTGTTGAACAGGCTTGCATCCGCGCCTTTCTCAATAAGCGACATGCGTTCCTTGTTGCGGGTGGTGTAAAAAAGATACATTATCCCGAAGATCATCGCGAAGAAAGCAATAAAGCCAATCACTGGTGCCATTTTTTCGTTTATTGGTTAGTAATTACGTTTTGCCCTTTAGACACAGGAATGCTTTCGCGGTTACATAAATCAGTGACAAAAATAAAAAGGAGTCCTACAGGTCGTTCCGCACAATATGAATTACAAGGAACCTGCATGATTTGTCCGGTTTACTTTATCCTTTTTCTTTTTAATCTTGTAATGGCTTTTCTTGCGGTGAAAATCAAGTGCTGACCAATCAACCTATGTTCCTCTTTTGGTTCCTCCCGACGATTTGACAGTGATTATAGAGAATGGATCAGGTCAGAAACGATAACAAGAAATGCATGAGAGACCCACACAAGCTCTCCCACAATTCAAAAGGCTTGCAAAAGAGTGCAATTTGGTTTTCCTCAGATTTGACCTATAAATATCAGACGACTTGAATTTGTAGAACTGCTACTCATAAATATATTAAATAATATTGGGCAGATTGAAATATTTTACCTACTTTTGTAGCTGAATTACTTAAATAAATATTTTGAGAGTAGCATTAAAACACATCGCTTTTATTCAAACCGGGGTCTTTGCCAGGCCAGTTAAGGAAGGTCAAATTGTGTACTTGCAGTCAAAGCACTTTGATGAAAATGGAATCCTGAAAAGCTTTTTGTACCCTGATTTAAAATCCGATAGCATCTCTGAAAAACATTTATTACAGAATGGTGATATAATATTTGCTGCCAAAGGAACAAAAAATTTTGCAGCTCTATATGAAAGTAAAAACAAACCTGCAGTAGCGTCCACCTCGTTCTTTGTGATTCGTTTAAATGAGGATTTTCAGGATAAAGTACTACCAGAGTATTTGACATGGTATCTAAACAGTGCGTCATCTCAGAATTACCTTAAAAGTCAGGCGGTAGGAAGTTCTATAGTTTCCATCTCAAAATCTGTGATTGATGAATTGGAATTATCTATCCCGGATTTGGATACTCAAAAGGCGATTCTAAGAATTACCCATCTCAGAAACGCAGAAAGAAAACTGTTGCAGCAAATTGAGATTCTTCGTGAAAAACAAATTCAACAAGAAATAATCAACGCTATTAAATAAGTGACATGACAAAAAAAATAACACAAAAAGATATTAACGATGCAGTATGGAAAGCATGTGACACGTTTCGGGGAAGCATTGATCCCAGCGTTTACAAGGATTATATTCTCACCATGCTTTTTGTAAAATATCTGAGTGATGTGCATGATGATAAGTTTGAGGCCCATTTGAAAAAATATAACGGTGACAAAGAACGTGCAGATCGTGCAATGAAGCACGAACGCTTTGTAGTACCGGAACACAGCCATTTTAACTATTTGTTCGACCACCGTAACGAACTAAATATTGGGGAGTTGATAGATATTGCATTGGAAGATCTGGTAGAGGCCAACCGCGACAAACTTTACAGCGAAGATGGTGCGGGAATATTCCAGAATATAAATTTCAACAGCAGTGTATTAGGAGATACGAAGGATAAGAACACCAGACTAAAAAACCTTTTGCTCGATTTTAATAAAGAGACATTGAACCTTAAACCGTCACATCTTGAAGACACTGATATTATTGGTGGTGCGTACATGTTTCTGATTGAAAATTTTGCAAGCGATGCCGGCAAAAAGGCTGGAGAATTCTTTACTCCAAAAGAGGTTTCTACACTGATTGCCAAGCTTACAAAATCAAAGCCTGGTTCGCGGATCTGTGATCCTACCTGTGGGTCAGCCTCATTGCTGATTAAAGCCGGGGAAGAGGTAGGCTCTGACAATTTTTCGCTTTATGGCCAGGAAGCAAATGGTAGCACATGGGCCCTGGCAGTTATGAATATGTTTTTACATGGCTTTGATAACGCCACTATCCGATGGGGAGATACAATCCGAAACCCGAAACTGAAAGAAGGCGACGCTTTGATGAAGTTTGATACAGTAGTTGCCAATCCTCCTTTCTCTTTAGACAAGTGGGGAAAGAGTGATGATAAAGAGGAAAACAAAGCCAGCGATAGTTTTGACCCGGAAACTGACAAATACAATCGCTTTTGGAGAGGTACGCCACCAAAAAGCAAAGGTGATTGGGCATTTATCAGTCACATGATTGAGACAGCTTACGAAGGCAAAGGAAAAGTTGGCGTTGTTGTACCTCATGGAGTTTTATTCCGTGGTGCAAGCGAAGGGAAGATCAGGCAAAAAACAATTGAAGAAAATCTACTTGAAGCAGTCATTGGATTACCTGCAAACTTGTTTTTTGGAACTGGTATTCCGGCCGCAATCATGATTTTCAACAGGGCAAGAAAAGATAAGGGGCAAGATCCTGTTCTTTTTATTGATGCAAGTAAACATTATGAATCGGCTAAGAACCAGAACAGACTCCGACCTGCAGATATTGATCATATTGTGGATACTTATCGGAAATTCAATGAGGGAAAGCTGACTTCCGGAATTGTCGAAGATAAATTCAGTTTTGTAGCAACATTCAACGAAATAAAAGAAAACGGATACAACCTTAATATTCCACGCTATGTTGACACCTTTGAAGAAGAACCTGAAGTCGATATTGCTGCTGTTCAGATTGAAATAGAGAAACTTGAAGGGGAGTTAAAAACAGTGCAGGCCGAGCTTGAAAAATACTTAAATGAATTAATGTAGTAACACATGACAAAAGAAAAGAAATCAACCATCAATGTTCAGGGTAGCGCTATTACTATTCTTAGTCAAAAAGAGGATGATTTTATCTGTCTTACTGATATGGCAAAAAAGTTTGGAGGCGATGATCTCATCCATAACTGGATGAGAAATAGAAACACGCTTGAATTTTTAGGTATTTGGGAGCTAATTCATAATCCGGCTTTTAAAAGTGTCGAATTCGACACCTTTAAAAAGAATACTGAATCTATAGAGAAAATGAGGTTTCTGATCATATCGAGGATATCCTCGGAATGGTATCAATCGGTTCACAAGTTTAGAGAGCTTGAAGTGAAAGGTGAAAAATGAAAAATTGGTTTGATATTCAGTAAAAGATATCAGTTTTTACAAAATATCTCAATAAATTATATCGTGCATTTTTAACCATATTTTGTTAACTTACTTGCAGATGAATAAAAAAATCCAGGTCATTGAAGTTCAAAACATCGCTATAAGCATTTTAAAGGTAAAGGATGATGATTTTATATGTTTGACGGATATGGCTAAAGCCAAAGAGGGTGATGCCAGAGCTGCTGACATAATTAAAAACTGGATGAGAAACCGTTCTACTCTCGAATTTTTGGGTACCTGGGAGCAAATGTATAATCCTGATTTTAAAGTGGTCGAATTTGACCACTTTAAAATGCAAGCCGGTTTGCCAAGTTTTGTTTTAAGTCCTGGTCAATGGGTAGGAAAAACATGTGCAATGGGAATATATGTGCAATCAGGAAGATATGGAGGCACGTATGCCCACAAGGACATAGCTTTTGAGTTTGGCTCAGCAATCAGCCCGGTTTTTAAACTCTATCTGATAAAAGAATATCAGAGATTGAAAGAAATTGAAACTAACCAATACAATCTGGAATGGAGTGTTAAACGTATACTTTCAAAAGCCAATTACCTGTTACACACTGATGCTATAAAAAACCATATCATTCCGGATTCTGATTTCACCAGACAGACAGAATGGATTGCCTATGCTGAAGAAGCCGATCTGCTAAATGTTGCATTATTTGGATGTACTGCTAAACAGTGGCGTGAAGCGAATCCGGGGCTTGCTCTGGAAAATAATAATATCAGGGATTTTGCAAGTATTAACGAACTGGCAATATTGAGCAATCTTGAAAGTCATAATTCCGAGATGATAAATGCATTGATCAGTAAATCAGAACGTTTTAATAAACTTAGAACAATAGCTCAATATCAGGTTGCTATTTTAAATAAGCAGGATTTTATGAAATCGTTAAAGAAAACTAAAGATGATATTTATTTAAAATCCGGAGATGATGAACAATAATAACACAACATATAAAGACTCACCACTGGGCAAAATCCCATTGGATTGGGAAGTAAATTTGGTCAGTGAATTGGGGCTGCTTATTTCGGGTTTACATTTAAATACTGAAGATTACAATCAGGCAGGGGTAGGCATACCTTATTTTACCGGGCCAACTG
>JBAQCK010000054.1:0-20781 GCA_049294075.1 Bacteroidales bacterium
GAATACATATTTAAAGAAATAAGAAATGCATTTAAAGGAGAGGATAAATGTTCTTAATTCTTGTTAAACTACTCTCCATGGCAATAACCACCCTGGCCCGGAAGTAAATCTCGTCAGGTTCAAAAAGCAGTAGCCGGGCCACCCCTCCTTGCGAAGGAGGGGAAAGTTATGGTATTAAGTTTCTGCATATTAGACACCATATTGAGATTAAAATGATTTAAAATATGATGAAATGTTTATGAATCGGCGATATTGGCTTACAAGAATACAATCAGTTCCGCCATTCCTGCCGTCATCCCGATAGCTATCGGGACTCGATCAGGTTGGTATAAAATGATCCTGAACACATAACTGACGCACTTATTGTCACAAGTCAGGAAAAAGGAAAATCGTGGGGGATTAGGGGGAATGTGGCGCAGGGCGCAGGGCTCAGGGCACAATGCCTTATGCCCCCCTTAAAACCTTAATACCTTAACGCCTTAATGCCCTTAACGCCTGCCAACTGCAGAATGGCCTACTGCCAACTCGTTACTTATAGAGCAGGTACTTCTCCCTTATCCTCATAAAACTCTCAAGACCGCTAAGCCATGTTTCCCTGATCTCACCGGCACTCAAGCCGCTGACAATCTGCTCCCTTATGACCGGACCTCCTGCCAGAACATCAAAATAGGGAGTGAAGAAATCATCCTTATCCGGATATTTATTCCATGCATCAATCACCCAGCCCAGATTAAGCTCAGGTGACGGAACTATCCCGTCGGCCAATGCGTTGCGCAGATCGGCGCCATAACAAAGCTGGCCCAGAAGGGGAGGATTCCTTGCCCCGCTCACACTTTCAGGAGTGAAGCTGAAGCCGCTGTCGGGAAGTTTCGGTGATCCGTAAACCTGAAACGGGAAAGAAGTTCCCCTGCCAAGCGATAGAGTAGTTCCCTCAAAAAAGCAGGTGGAGGGATAGAGGTACACCGAATTCTGATTCGGAAGATTCGGCGAAGGCCTTACAGGCAGTTCGTAATACGTCTGATGAGTGTAATTCCGGCAAGGTATGACAGTCAGCCTGCATCTGACTCCATCCTTCAGCCATCCTTCTCCGTTTATCATCTGTGCATATTCACCTATAGTCATCCCATGGACAACTGGCACCGGATGCATCCCGACAAAAGACCTGTGAGCGGTGTCAAGTATGTTCCCGTCAACATAAAAACCATTCGGATTGGGCCTGTCGAGGACAATGCATTCAACATTGTTCTCAGCGCAGGCTTCCATAACATAGTGAAGGGTTGAAATGTAGGTGTAAAATCTGACCCCGACATCCTGAATGTCAAAAAGCACCACGCTGATACCCGTAAGATCTTCGGGCAGCGGCTTAAAATGGCCGCCGTAAAGGCTGATAATGGGAATGCCGGTTGATGCATCCTTCCCGTCCTCTATGTGATCGCCGGCATCAGCCAGATCCCTGAACCCGTGCTCGGGAGCAAAGATGGCCCTTATGTCGAAGCCCGAATGCTTCAGAGTATCGACCAGATGAGTCATGCCGATCATTGAGGTCTGGTTTGCCACCACCGCAACAGGTTTCCCGGCAATTAGCTCCCTGTACCTGTCAATCTGCCAGGCTCCCGGAACAGGAGGTTCAACCGGCCTGCTGCATGATGCCTGAATTCCGAAAGCGGCCATGAGAAGAACAACAAGAACTGACTTTTTCATCTGACTGTGTTTAGCTTATGTAAATCTAACATTTTTATACTTATTTTTGACATGACTTTACTTTATGAACCTTCCATATTTCATAGCCCGGCGTCTTATAAGGGGACGAACCGAGAAAACTTCATTCTCGAGGCCGATAAATGTGATCGCCATTGTGGGCATTGCCATGGGACTGGCGGTTATGATAATCGCAGTTGCGGTTCTTACAGGATTCAAGCAACAGATCCGCGACAAGATAGTGGGATTCGGTTCAAATATCCAGATCCTCAACTTTGACTCCAACCTGTCGCTCGAAACCATACCGGTAAGCGACACCCAGGCTTTTATCCCCAGGATAAGGGAAATGGACGGCATAAAGCATGTCCAGGTTTTCGCCACAAAAGCAGGTATCATCAAGACCACAGAGGCTATCCAGGGCGTGGTGCTGAAAGGTGTGGGAAGCGACTTCGACTGGGATTTCTTCAGAAGCAACATCATCGACGGCACAGTGTTCTCCGTATCAGATACAGGGCGAACAAATGAGGTTATCATTTCAAAAAAGATCTCCGACATGCTTCGCCTGAAAACAGGTGACTCATTTGCAATGTATTTTGTACAGGACCCGCCCCGCAGCCGCCGGTTCACGGTAAGCGGGATTTATGAAACCAGTCTCGAAGAGTTCGACAAGATGTATGTCTTCTGTGATATTGGCCATATTAAAAGGCTGAATGGCTGGACAGACGACCAGGTGAGCGGTTTCGAAATATTCATCGACGACTTCGACCGGCTCGACGAGATGACACTTGCAGTAAGGAACCAGGTGGGATACAGGCTCCTGGAGGAAGAAACCAAATTCAAGGTCACAAACATAAGGTTAAGATACCCCCAGATTTTCGACTGGCTCAATTTCCAGGACATGAACGTATTCATTATTATTACCCTCATGCTTCTCGTTGCAGGGTTCAACATGATTTCGGGACTTTTGATCATCATACTCGAAAAGACCAATATGATAGGAGTTTTCAAGGCGCTCGGTTCGGATAACGGAACCATCAGGAAGATTTTCCTTTATCAGGCCGCCTGGCTTATTGCCAAAGGATTGCTATGGGGGAATATCATCGGCCTTGGGCTGGCCTTTCTTCAGCTAAAAACCGGAATTATCTCGCTCGATCCCAGTTCGTACTATATAAAAACCGTTCCTGTAAATTTGGAACTGTCCCATATTATTTTGCTCAACGCAGGGACAATGATTATAATCATACTAATGCTGCTTGTGCCCTCACAGTTGATAAGCCGCATTACGCCTGTAAAGGCTATCAGGTATGATTAGAAACCGGAACCACCGCCCGAATTGAATGTCAGCGATTCGCCGTTATCGGGAAATATGTTCCTGTAATGCTCGTACCTTTCGAGAATCTGACTGACAAAAGCAACTGATTCCTTCCCCGTGAAATAACCATACTTCACAATGCTGTCGTTATAGTACTTTGGTTCGGCCTTTTTCAACACCCAGTCAGCAACGCTGCCGTCCCAGAGCTGAGGATCCATGCCATTTTTCCCGGCAAGTCTCATGGCATCGAGTATGTGTCCGGGTCCTGCATTGTAAGCCGCGAGGATGAATTTAGTCCTTTCATTTTTATCGGCAATTTTAGAATCAAAGATGTCATGAAGCGAGTTGATAAATTTCACTCCCGCCTTTATGTTCAGCTCCGGTGAAGCGGTTACATCGATACCGAAATGCCTGCCTGTTTCAGGCATTACCTGCATGAGCCCGTAAGCTCCCGCTCTTGAGACCACATCAGGGATAAACCTCGATTCCTGGCAGATGAGCGAAGCAAGCAGACGCCAGTCCCAGCCTATCTTCTCACTGTAAGTCTTTATAAGGTTGTCCCACTGAGATACTTTTCCGGATCTGAGAGAGTAATTGTCGCTCTTTAAAAATTTAACCGGGTTGGAGTTTCTGAAATATTTTGAGTACAGAATGGCGAAAGTCTGAGTCTCCCTGAATGCCCTTATCCACTGGTTGAGCTCATTTTCGAGCTGGCCGGAATTCTTTTTCCGGATTGCCCAAGCCAGGTTCTGATGACTGCTCAGTGTGGTTTCTATATCGACATCCGGAAAACGGGCCGAATTTACAACTGCAATGTTCTCATCGCAGGCCGCAAATTCTATTTCGCCTTTACTGACAAGATCAATCAGACCTTCGGCCTCGAAAGGCACCTCAACTATTGTCATCGGTTCTCCTGACTCTTCCGACATTGCCTTAAGGTATTCGGCATGAGACGATCCTTTCTGGACGTAAATGGTAAGATGCGAAAGTTCGGGCGGATTGCGAATAAGCCTCTCTTCAAGTTCTGCGGCTGAGAGTGATCTCCATCTGTTGGGTTTCCTCTGAACAAGGATCATCCTGGTGCTGTCTAAAGATTCGGTGAACCTGATGTCCCTGCCGCGCGACGGAGTTACCGTCAGACCCATGGCCAGAAGATCGACCTGCCCTGTTTTCAGCATGGCAAGAGCATCTTCCACGCTGTTGCCGGTATGTATCTCAAGATCAATCCCAATGTGATCGGAGAACGCTTTCAGAAGTTCATAGTGAAACCCCATGGGCTCACCTTTATACAGAAAATAGTTGGCTGAGTTAAAATCAGTGATAACTATAAGCCTTCCTCTTGCCCTGATTGAATCAAGATCAAATAGTTCTGAATTGTTAAGGATTTCTCCGGCCGGGTTTTCGGAACAGGAAAAAAACAAGGTCCCGATAATGGCCAGAAAAATAAGTAATTTCTTTGTCAAAAAATAAATTTTAAATTGTCAATGAGTTTCATTTTATCTTTAATAACCCCCTTTTGTTAATGACCCCCTTTCCCTCCCGATAGCTATCGGGATCCCCCAAGGGGGATAAACTTTGCGCGTTTCTACTGACACCGTAGAGAGGTCGGGATTAATTCCGGACACAAAGATAACAAAAATTATCAATCATAAAAAGTCCATGCCAGGCCATACCTGAACATCCTGACATTCATGGGGTATGAGGGAATCATGAAGTAATTGTAGCCGGTGAATCCTGCATTGACATGGTCGAGCATCAGGAATATTCTTGTCCGGCGGATCTTCAGATTCATAAAGACATTAACAAAGGGATAATTACCGGTTTCTACCTTGTCCTGCATGTAGAACCTGCCTGTTGCCGGCATATAGGAATAAGCATAGTATGGTGTATGGTACAACACCTCGGCTCCCACCTGCATGTTCATCTGTCCGTCTGTCTTCCTGAAGTTGAACAGATGTTCGAAAAAGCCGGTTGTCCTTGCGGTGGCCAGAGGCAGATCGAGAACATCCGGATTGCCTGACTGCTGAAAAAGAAGATCGGTTGTGAGATGGAATTTCCACGCCCTGAGATCCTTGCTGGCATACACCGACACGACCGACAGGCCGCCTCCATGCTGCGCCGGCATTGCCAGCGTATCGAATCCTGTATAATTGTCTATCACGGCATAATTGAACCTCAGTTCCATCTTCCTGGCCGGATAGGAGAAACTCGTACCGACATCGATCCGGAACTCCTTGTCCATGCTCTTCGTCCATTCAAAATGGTTACCCCCCCACTGTTCATACCAGAATGATGGCTGGCGGTTGGCGATGGCACCGTTGATCCTCCATGATGCCATACCCTTTTTGAAGCTGAACGACTTCGATATCACCCCGTCGAAGTTGAAATCGCCAAAGCGGTATCCGCTGAGAAAAAGCTCGCCGGTCGCCATCCAGTAGAACTTTTCTCCGATATTGTTGTAAAGCCTTCCGACAAGCACGTTATTATGCTTGTGCCATACAGCGGTATCAGCAAGCAGGGTATCGTGAGTGGGCACTATCTGACTGTATTTTATAAGTTCATTCCTTATCCCCACTCCGCCCGCGAGCCTGAATCTGCTGTTTTCATCCGTAGTAAAATCAAAACGAACGGTGTTTTTAATCGTCCTGGCAGAAAGGGAATCGAAGGTGCGGGTATTACTAATGTAAACAGAGTCATAGAACCCCGAGGCAGGATTACTGTCTTCATAGGTTCTCCTGTTGCCGTCGATGGCAAGAATATGCGAGAACGATCCGCTGAGCCAGAACGGTTTGTCTGACACCCTTGTGCTGTCTGTGGAAACAGATCCTTTCTTTCCGAGTGCGTAACGCTGAACCAGCATCAGGTTGCTGTTTTTCAGGTAACTTCTGGCTTTGCTCAGACCGCCCAGGTTTACCTCCACATTTTTGGGATCAAGCGTTTCAAGCTGACTCAAATCACTTATTCCCCCGTTCTCCAAGGTTGTCATGTTGTTCAGACCGTATGCAAAATAAGCTGTGTATTTGTCGCCCCGGTAAGATCCGTTAAAAGTGAAGTTCTTGTCGCTCGACCGCTGGTAGGAGTACTGCCCCAGATTATACACTATATCGTAAACAAGCGCCAGGTTGAGTTTTCTGTTAACATTCTGGGAATGTCTGATCCTGAATGTCTGTTCGGCCTGGTCGCGGGGACCGGCGTAAGTCCAGACGAATTCAGTAAAGGGAACCTGAGTGTTCATGAAAAGGTATCTCTCCGGCTGGTACATCAGAGGATAGAAGTTGCTGAGAAGGTGCTTGTCGGGATCAGTGACCCTGTCGAAAAAATTCAGCTGGTAAAACGGAAGGCCATAGCTCCCTGGGTAAGCATTGAAGGGTGAATATTTGTCGGCCAGACGGTAATGATTGAACAGGGAGAAAGTTGTGTCGAAGGGAACCTTAACCTCTTCCGTCAGATCGGGGGAGAGTCTCCACATTTCTATTGTCCTGTGCCTGATTGTATCCTGAGCCCCGGCATAGAAAACGGGATACAGGCAGGTTATCAGTAATATTGCAAAGGTTCGCCTCATCAGCCGCAAATATATGAAAATTATGCAAGCAGGATGGAGCGGAGCGCAACTTCAAACATCAATCAACATTATCGTTGAGATATGCATTGTTATCTCTGAGAACCGGTCCCTGACCGTCGGCAAGCTCTTCGAGAGTGAACTTGGAAACCTTGACGTCGTTTTCCTTGTCTTTGGGCGAAAGCACCATATTACGCCTGACATAAGCCGGAACATCCTCAAATGCCTCGATATTGTCCTTAATTATCTTATTGGAGAGCCCTTCCTTTTTGAAGAAGTTTTGCATGTGCTTTACCTTCTGGAGTGTCGATTTCTGATTTTCTCTCTCTTCAATAAGCTCCGATTCTCTTTTGCTGCGGGCCGGTGTCAGTTCTTGCATCGTCTCGAGATCGAAATGGAGCCTTCCCTGTTTTTCCTCCTCAAAATCAGACGATTCCTGTCGCGGGGATTTCTGAACTACAGAAAAAGTGTTTTCGCCCCTGTCAGGAATGATATGCGGAGGAACCGGATGCAGTTCCGCAAGAAGTTCAACCTTCTTCGGCTTCGGCTTTTTATAAGGTGTCAGAATGCTGTTCGACGGGAATCCCGTTGCAATGACTGTTACACTGATCTCCTTGCTTAGGCTCTCATCTTGCGACAGTCCCCTGATAATCAGAGCATCCTCCGAAGAAGCTTCATACATATAGTCGGTAATCTGGCCGAGTTCATCCATGGTAAGCTCGTTCTCACCCTTGCCTGATGCGATATTTACAAGTATACTCCTGGCGCCTGTGATGTCATTTGAATTCAGAAGAGGTGAGGAAAGTGCATTTTCAATTGCTGTACGGGCCCTGTCTTCGCCTGAAGCCAGACCCATTCCCATAATTGAAACACCCGAATCCTTCATGACTGTTTCAACATCCGCAAAATCAACGTTGATATAGCCGGCAACCGTAATGATTTCGGCTATGCCCTTCACGGCTGTTGCCAGGATATCGTCGGCTTTGGCAAATGCGGCCGATACTCCGAGATCGCCATAAATCTCACGGAGTTTCTCGTTGTTTATCACGAGAAGCGAATCCACATGCTCTCCGAGATGACTGATCCCTTCGATGGCATAATTGATCCTCACCTTACCTTCTGACTTGAAAGGTATTGTAACCACTGCCACTGTCAGATATCCTGCTTCCCTGCAGGCCTTGGCGATTACGGGGATAGCCCCGGTGCCGGTGCCTCCTCCCATCCCGGTGGTCAGGAACACCATTTTTGTATTGCCTCCTATGGCATCCATCACCTCGCCGATGTTCTCCATGGCAGCCTGGCGTCCAACCTCAGGTTTGCTTCCTGCACCACGGCCTTCCGTAATAGAGGCGCCAAGCTGGACCTTTACAGGCACCTGACTTTTTGCCAGAGCCTGATGGTCGGTGTTGCAAACCACAAAATTGACATCCTTGATGCCTTTGTCGAACATGTGGTTTACTGCATTGTTGCCGCCGCCACCTATTCCGACAACCTTTATTATGGATGACCTCTCGACCGGAAGGTCAAAACTTATCAAATCATCTTCCATGGTTTCTTTTTTTAATTGTTAATGAACAGCATTTCCCATTCGGCCAAACCATACGTCAGTTTATCGTCTGATCTTCCACCTCAAACATCCTGGTGATCATTTGCTTTATCTTTTCAGTTATCGGAACCCTGTCGTGCATTACGGGTTCAGGTGCCTCTGCCTCCTCCGGTTCCTCAACCTGTTTGTTTTCAACCTTTTCAGTGACAGGCTTTCTGGTCTTTACAAAATCTTCCTTGCTGCCGGCCTCAAACGATTTCTTATATGTTTCGAGGTGGTCGATGCCCCTCAGGATAAGTCCGACGGCTGTTGCATACATCGGCTGGTTAAGCTCATCCTTTCCCTTGCCTGCAAGGTGCTCATTGGGATAGCCTATCCTAACATCCATGGCCGTGCGGAAATTCATAAGCTGGGAAAGGTGTTTCAGCATTGCTCCCCCTCCGGTTATTACAATTCCGGCTGCCAGCTTGTCGGCATAACCCGAATTCTGTATCTCGAAATTAATAATCTCAATTATCTCCTCCATCCTCGATTGAATTATCCCGGCAAGGCTTCTGAAGGATATCTCCTTCGGGTTCCTGCCGCTTATGCCCGGGATTGCCACAACCTTGTCTTCAGGCGCGATATCCCTGAGCGCAGAGCCATATTGAATCTTAAGTTGCTCGGCATGCCTTTCGAGTATTGCACAACCCTCCTTTATATCTTTTGTGATCACATTGCCGCCGAACGGTATTACTGCAGTATGTCTTATAATGTTGTCGTAATAAACTGCCAGGTCGGTTGTACCGCCGCCGATATCGACCAGGACAACACCGGCTTCCTTCTCATCTTCAGTAAGCACCGCATCGGCTGATGCCAGAGGTTCAAGGATAAGATCCTTTAGTTTCAGGTCGGCCCTCTGAACGCATCTCTCGATATTTTTGGCAGCGGCGACCCGGCCTATGACAATATGGAAATTGGCCTCAAGCTGATGACCGCAGATACCGATGGGGTTCTTGATTCCCGGTTCATTGTCGATAATGAAAACCTGCGGAATCACATGAATGATCTCCTCCCCCATCTCAACATGTATCTTGTACATGTCCTCAATAAGCTTGAAGACTTCTTCCTTCTTTATTTCGTCATCGAAGTCGTCACGCATCCTGGATCCGCGGGTCTTGATGCTCCTGATGTGCTGGCCTGCAATGCCTACAAAGACTTCATGAAAAACAACTCCTGTTGTTTTCTGAACATCGTCAACAGTTGCCTGTATTGCATTGACAGTCTCTTCAATATTCTGCACAACTCCTCTCCTGACGCCTGTGGAAGGAGCCTTGCTTATACCGAGAATCTCAATTTTGCCGTTCTCGTTTTTCTTACCGACAATGGCCACAATCTTTGTTGTTCCAATGTCGATTGCTGCTACATACTGTTCCTTTTTGCTCATAGTCTGATATATGGATTATTCTTTATCTCCTTTTGCATACTATCTGATCCTTGTAAGCAAGGCTGATAGACTTGTACCTGTCCCAGCCGACCTCGGGCAGGACTTTGTCGTAAAACACCCTGAGATAGTTGAGCTTCTTCTCAAATTCACCCGGGCTGCCGAGATGGATCACATGATTGCCAACTCTCGGTATCAGGTCAATCTCGTCATACCCGTCAACAAAAACCTGATCGATCTGGGCCGACCAGAAATCATCCCTGTTTATGTAATCAACCAGATAAAAGACATCCTTCAGTATTGAATTCTTTATGCTGGTATCCAGGACGCTGATTCCTTTAAGCATTGCCTGGCTGATATTTACATTCCCTCCCACTATATGGAGCCTGGGTGTGTACAGGTTTCTTCTTCTTATCACCACACCTTCGTCGTCGATATAATAGTCGCCTCCGTTTGCGGCCATCACCCGCATGACAGGTGTACGCTGGTCGCCAACAATATGAAGCACCCCGTCAATCGAAATGAAGACCTCGGCCGTCTTGAGTTCCCTGTATCCGCTCATGGTCTTCTCGATCTCCTCAATATTGATCTCCTTAACCGTCTTTCCCACAGGATTCCCGTTCTTATTCAGGATAGTGTTCCGGATATCCCTTCCGGTGACGAAATGATAGTCGGCCGAATCCACTATTGTTACCTCTATCTTACTGCATTTCTTTGTATTATGCCAGTGAGAATACCAGACCGGCGCTATAACCAGGTACAGCGACGGAATAAGCAGCAATATTCTCAATGCCTTTTTCATTTCATTCTGCTGTTCAGAAGTTTCTCCTCTATCGGCGCAACGAGTTTATCTATATCTCCGGCGCCTATCGTAACCAGCACATCAAGTTTGTCAGGATCAAGGATGCCGGGAATATCCCCGGGCATCATCATCTTCCTGTAAGGAGATTTCATTCTTGAAAAGATCATTTCCGAATCAACTCCCGGGATCGGTTTCTCCCTTGCAGGATAAACAGGAAGCAGGATCGCCTCGTCCAGTTCATCGAGGATCCGCGCAAAACCGTCGGCATGATCGCGTGTGCGCGAAAAAAGGTGAGGCTGGAAAATGCCTGTGATTTTTCTTCCTGCAAAGTACTCCCTTACATTGGTGATACATGCCCTAATCTCTTCGGGATGATGGGCATAATCATCGATATATGCCAGGCCCGGAAGATCAACCCTGATGTCGAATCTTCTCCTTACTCCCATGAACCCCGTAACGGCCTGCCTGATTTCATCCGCTGTGACTCCGCAATTCAGGGCCAGGGCAACGGCTGCAGTAAGATTCTCAATATTGACAATGCCGGGGAAGGGGAATTCAAGATCGTCCATAACACCGACCGGGGTGTGAATATTAAAGATGTAATTGCTTCCCGACCGTCTTACTCCATAGTATCGGTAATCGGCTTCCGGTTCTGAGCCGTAGGTGTATCCGCTCACTCCGTCGGGTATTTCAATCCTGTCCCTTATCCTGTAGTTGACAAGAAGCAAACCCTGCTTCCTGATTTTTGAGCAGAACTCGTTATAGGCATTTATCATCGACTGATGGTCGCCGTAAATGTCGAGATGATCCGCATCGACCGAAGTAACAACAGCCATCAGCGGACTGAGCCTGTGAAACGACCTGTCAAACTCATCGGCTTCCATCACTATAAACCTGCCTCCGCCGGTAAGCAGGTTAGAGCCGTAGTTCTTTGATATGCCCCCAAGAAAGGCAGTGCAGTCGACATGCGACTGTTTAAGAAGATGCGCGGCCATGGTAGAAACCGTGGTCTTGCCATGAGTGCCTGCTATTGCAACGGTATCGCCCGATGAAGATATCTCACCGAGTATTTCCGATCGTTTGTAAATCCTGTAATGGTTCTTGCGGAAGAATGAAATAATATGATTCTCAACAGGAATGGCAGGAGTGTAGACCACAATAACCCTGTCCCTGAACAGGACTTCGCTGAACAGGGGCGGAACCTCCCTCAGGGAATCCTCATAGGTAATGAAGCATCCCTTTCCCGCAAGCTCCCGGGTAATGACCGATTCGGACCTGTCGTAGCCGCCGGTCAGAAAGCCCTCCTGCTCATAATAAAGTGCAAGAGCGCTCATGCCGATGCCTCCGATACCGACAAAATAAATCCCGTCTATGGTTCTCAGGTCGATCATCCTTCAATGAGTTTGATTACTTCCCGGGCTATGCGGGCATCTGCATCCCGTTCGGCCATCTTTATAATATTCCCCGATAATGTATTTCTCCTCCCGTCGTCAGATACAAGTTTAAGTGCCTCATTCACAAGCCTTTTTTCGACTTCGGAATCAGAAACAACCATCGCTGCATCCTTTGCCGCGAGCGCCATGGCGTTTTTTGTCTGGTGATCCTCGGCCACATTGGGAGAAGGAACCAGAATGACCGGTTTCCCGACAAGGCATAATTCCGAGATAGTTCCCGCACCTGCCCTCGAAATTATCACCGAGGCTGCCGCGAATGCAAGATCCATCCTGTCGATGAAGGAATGGACTGATAATTTACCTCCCTGTTCAGGGACCAGCTTCCTTACATCATCAAAGTAGTACCTGCCTGTCTGCCACAGCCACTGGCATTCGGAATTCCTAAGTACCTCCAGGTTTTCAGAAAGGCACCTGTTGATTGTTCCTGCCCCGAGTGAACCTCCAAGGACAAGGATAACCGGCAGTCCGGCGCTTAAACCGAAAAATTTCAGCGCTTCTTCCTTCTTCGACTGCAGATCATCAAAGTTCTGGCGCACAGGATTTCCTGTAAGAATAATCTTTTCTGCAGGGAAGTATTTTTCCATACCCTCGTATGCCACGCATATAACAGAGGCCTTTTTAGCCAGAAGCCGGTTGGTCACACCGGCATAGCTGTTCTGTTCCTGGATCAGGATGGGGATATTCATTCTGCCTGCCTGCCTCAGTACGGGTCCGCTTGCATAACCGCCGACTCCTACTGCCGCATGTGGCCTGAATTCCCTGAGTGTTTTTCGTGCTATCCTGAGGCTTGCAATCAGCCTGAAGAATACCTTTATATTCTTAAAAATGTTTTTTCGGTTTATCCCGGCAACCGGCAGTCCGACTATCCTGAAACCGGCAGCCGGCACTTTTTCCATCTCCAGCTTGCCTTCGGCTCCAACAAATAGTAACTCGATATCCCGGTCAATCCGGCGCAGGGCATTTGCAATGGAAATAGCCGGGAACACATGGCCCCCTGTACCTCCACCGCTGATTATAACCCTTTTATGCTCCGGCCGGTTCATATATTCTTTCTCCTTCGTCAGTTTTTTCTTCCTCAGGCAATTCTTCCTTGCGAATCCTGGCATTTACCACCCTGCTGACACTTAGGATGGCTCCGATCGAGAAGCTCATCACAAGCGCCGAGGTCCTGCCCCAGCTAACCATCGGCAGCGTCTGGCCTGTAACAGGGAACAGACCTACTGCAACCATCATGTTTATCATTGCCTGGACGGTTATCATGACCACCAGACCGATTACCAGATAGGCAGGAAAAGCGGCATCGCATTTCTTTACAATTGTTATCCCACGGAACAGCAAGACCATATAGGCCATTATGAGAGGCAATGCACCGAAAAGCAGACCGTACTCCTCAATAATAATTGCGAAAATAAAGTCGGAATTCGACTGCGGCAGCATGTTGCGCTGGGTGCTTCCTCCCGGCGCCTTGCCGAATAATCCGCCTGTCGATATGGCAATCTTCGCCTGATTCGACTGGTAGTTTGCATCGTCATCCACCTTGCCCGAGAAATGGGATTGTATCCTTCTCTCCCATGTCTTAACCCTGTTATCATCCGATACTAGCATGAGAACCCCTGCCAGAATCGCAATACCAACTATTGCCATCCCGACGTAAGCAATCAGAAACTTAATCGGAACGCGTCCGATGAACATGATTATCATACTGATACCGAACACCATGACTGCCGTGGAAAGGTTCTCTGGCATGATGAGGCCGCAGACGACTGCAACCGGGATCATCATGTATCTGGTCACGAGCATGAAATCGGTAAGCTCGTCCTTAAACTGCCCAAGAACCCTTGCCAGATATATCACCAGGGTCAGCTTGGCTATATCGGACGACTGTATTCTTCCGACACCCGGGATGTAAATAGCCCTGACTGCATCATTGATCCTGTCGCCGATAACAAACGTGAGCGCCAGCAAGGCAATTGAAAAAAGCAGAAGCAATCCCGAAAGCCTGTAGTATATCCTGTAAGGAAGATAGTGAACGATCACTATAATACCGAGGCTCAGGGCAAGGATAATAAACTGGCTTCTCAGGAAGTAGGTTGTATTTCCGCCGTGCCGGAGATAGGCAACACTTACTGAAGAACTGTACACGGCCAGCAGTGAGTAGATCATAAAGACCACCACCAGCGCCCAGATTACCCTGTCGCCCTTGAATGTTTTTGTGAGCCAGCCTTGCTGCATTAATAACGGTTATTTAAAGATTCCTTACTGCCTGCTTGAACTGCCGGCCCCTGTCCTCATAATTATTGAAAAGGTCGAAGCTTGCACACGCCGGCGACAGCAGAACAGTCTGACCTTTCCGGGCCAGGTAATACGACGACCTGACGGCCTCAACCATTGAGGATGTCTCGACAATCGTAGGCACAATGTCCCTGAACGACTCCACTATCTTCCTGTTGTCCTTGCCCAGGCAGACAATCGCCCTCACCTTCTGCTTCACCACCGGGAAAAGCTCGGAATAATCATTCCCCTTGTCGATACCTCCTGCAATCCATACCACATCGGTTTCCATGCATTCCAGGGCGTACCAGGTCGAATTGACATTTGTGCCCTTAGAGTCATTTATAAAGTTGATCCCACAGACAGTGATCACCGGTTCGAGCCGGTGTTCTACGCCCTGAAAATCAGAAAGGCTTTCCCTGATAGTCTCTTTCCTGATAGTCAGAACTTTACCTGCAATAGCCGCTGCCATTGAGTTGAAAAGGTTGTGGCGGCCCTTCAGTGCCAGATCATGAATGGTCATAAGGTTGGTTTTAGTATGGTAATCAATAATCAGTTCGTCGTTCTCGATCCAGGCTGCCATGTTCTCCTTCGAATCCGCTGAAAAAGGCAGGAGGGTCATTCCGTACTCTTTTGCAGCCAGCTCTTTTTTGATAATGGGATCATCGGCCCAATAAATGAGGAAATCGGATTTCCCCTGGTTCCTGGTAATCCTGAATTTGGAATCAATGTAATTCTGAAGGTTATGGTCGTACCTGTCGAGGTGATCAGGCGTGATATTCATCAGGATTGCGATATCAGCCCTGAAATCATACATTCCGTCAAGTTGGAAACTGCTCAGTTCGATAACATAATAGTCAAAGCCTCCCTCAGCCACCGCTATGGCAAAGCTGTTACCTACATTGCCTGTCATTGCAGCATTTTTGCCTTCTTTTTTGAGGATATGATAAATCAGGTTGGTAACCGTGGTCTTACCGTTACTGCCTGTCACACAGATTTTTATACCTTCCGCGTACCTGCCGGCAAATTCAATTTCCGAAATCACCGGCATTCCCTTTTCACGAAGCTTAAGTATAAGCGGGGCGTCCTCACGGATCCCGGGGCTCTTGATAACCTCATCAGCGGAGAGTATCTCACTCTCTGTGTGTTTGCCTTCCTCCCATCTGATCTGGTTCCTCTCAAGCACTTCCCTGTACTTTTCCTTCACTTCCCCCATATCGGATACAAAAACATCGAAGCCCTTCTTCTTTGCAAGAATTGCAGAGCCTGTACCGCTCTCGCCCGCACCCAGTATCACAATCTTCTTCATTCCCTTTATCTCATCTTAAGAGTCACAATGGTTATCACCGCAAGAATTATAGCAACAATCCAGAACCTTGTGACAATCTTTGGTTCAGGATATCCTTTTTTCTGATAATGATGATGGAGAGGCGCCATAAGAAATATCCGGCGTCCCGTTCCGTATTTCTTCTTCGTCCGCCTGAAATGCGAGACCTGAAGTACAACAGACAGATTTTCAACCAGGAATATCCCGCACAGTACCGGAATCAACAGCTCTTTTCTTATCACAATTGCAAAAACCGCAATTATGCCTCCGAGGGCAAGACTTCCGGTATCGCCCATGAAAACCTGGGCAGGATATGAATTATACCACAGGAAGCCGATTGTGGCTCCGATAAATGCAGCGGCATATATCACAAGCTCTTCGCTGCCTGGTATATACATTATATTCAAATAGTTGGCATAGATGGTGTTACTCGAGACGTAAGCGAGTATTCCCAGCGCTGTCCCTATTATGGCTGAAGTGCCCGTCGCAAGTCCGTCAAGTCCGTCGGTGAGGTTTGCGCCATTGGAGACGGCTGTTACAATGAAAATTACGATAAGCACATATACAAGCCAGGTTGCAGGCTTTCTGAAATTTTCGGGAATGAAAGCCACCAGCCAGGCATAATTGAACTCATTGTTCTTCACAAAGGGGATGGTGGTCTTGGTCGATTTATGCTCCATTGATACCTGGTCGTCGCCATAAAAAGGCCGGTCCTGGTCAAGCATTTCTATCCTTTCCCTTGGAGTGAGTTCCGAAACAGGTACTCTCTCCTTGATGATCACATCCCTGCTGAAGTAAAAAGTAACACCGATAATAATTCCCAGAACGATCTGCCCGAGAAGCTTTGAACGCGCGGCCAGTCCTTCCTTATTCTTTTTGAACACCTTTATATAATCGTCGACAAAGCCTATAAAACCCAGCCACACTGTTGTGAGGATCATCAGAAGGATGTAGATATTGTCGAGCCTTGCGAAGAGGAGGACCGGTATAAGTATGCTGGCCAGAATTATAATACCGCCCATCGACGGGGTTCCCTTCTTCTGGTACTGACCTTCGAGTCCGAGGTCCCTAACCACTTCCCCGACCTGTTTAACCTGGAGCCAGGTGATAATTTTCTTTCCTATCAGCATCGAGATGAACAGGGATGTAATAACCGCCAGAGCTGACCTGAATGATATGTAATTGAACATACCGGCTCCGGGCACATCAAGCTGATCGAGATATCTGAAAAGATAATAAAGCATAGCTTACTTATTGTTTTTCAGCAGCAGGGCGGATTTGAGTTCCTCCCTGTCGTCGAAATGATGTTTAACACCGTTTATTTCCTGGTAATTTTCATGCCCCTTTCCTGCCACCAGAACAACGTCGCCCGGCCCGGCAAGCATCACCGCTGCTTTAATAGCCTCCCTCCGGTTAGTGATCCTCAGGACTTTCCGCCTGACATCGGGGGCGATCCCGGCTTCCATGTCATCCAGTATCTTGTCCGGATCTTCCGTCCGTGGATTGTCGGATGTAAGAATGACTTTTGAACTTCCTTCTGCAGTGATTGCCGCCATCTTAGGACGCTTGGTCCGGTCCCTGTCGCCTCCGGCCCCAACCACGGTAATCAGCTGCCTGTCATCGGGCCTGATCCTGTTGATTGTTGTTATTACATTCTGAAGGGCATCGGGAGTGTGGGCATAATCGACGAGGCAGCTAATTCCTCCCGGGCCCTCGACAACTTCGAGTCGTCCCGGAACCGACTCAAGCTCACTCAGTATCCTTAGCACTTCATCCTTTTCCGCGCCGAGAATCACAGCAGCAGAATAGACTGCAAGGAGATTTGAAGCATTGTAGTCGCCTACAAAGCGGGTCCAGACATCTTCTCCCTGTATCCTGAGCGCCATCCCCGAAAAATCCTGTTCAAGGACCGTACACCTGAAGTCAGAAATTCCCCTGGTCGAAAAAGTATATCCTGAGGCCGGGCAATTCTGGATCATCACCTTCCCGTTCCTGTCATCGTTGTTAACCAGGGCAAAAGCAGATGAAGGAAGAGAGTCAAAGAAGGCCTTCTTTGCTTTCAGGTAGTTGTCGAATGTCTTGTGATAATCAAGATGATCGTGGGTGAGATTTGTAAAGATGCCTCCGGCAAAATTCAATCCTGCTATTCGTTTCTGGTCGACAGCATGGCTGCTGACCTCCATGAATGCATAGTCGCATCCGGCCTCAACCATGGCTGCAAGCGTCCTGTTCAGCTCAACCGGATCGGGTGTGGTGTGAGTGGCCGGAAGCTCGGTGTTTACGATGTAATTGCAAACGGTTGAAAAGAGGCCGCACTTGTAACCCAGCTTCGTGAACATCCTGTAAAGAAGGGTGGCTATAGTGGTCTTTCCGTTAGTGCCGGTTACGCCTGTCAGCTTAAGCGATGATGAGGGATTGCCATAGAATTCGGAAGCGACAACTCCAAGGGTCCTGGCGGAATCATCTGTCTTAATCCAACACACTCCATCCCCGGCATTCTCAGGAATTTTTTCACAAATAACTGCCTTCGCCCCTGCCTGAACTGCAGCGGCAATAAAATCGTGACCATCGCTTCTGGTTCCCCTGACCGCCACGAAGAGCGTTCCGGGACCAACATGCCGTGAATCGAACGAAATATCATCAATAACTATGTTGCTGTCGCCTGTGACAGACACTATCCCTGCATTCCCTATAAGATCCCTTACCCGTTTCATAACAGATCACATATTCATATCGAGTGAAACAACACTGCCCTCATACACCCTGGCTCCATGCTGGGGTGATTGCCTCAGGACCCGTCCCTTGCCGCTGTATTTCACCTTCAGCCCTGCATTTTCAATGAGATACACTGCATCTCTCAGACTCATTCCCCTGACATCCGGCACAAGGCCTTTCCTGACATCCAGACCAACAAGCCTGATTGTGTCGCCGCTTTCGCGCGTGGCCACCCATTCTCCCTTTGAAGTCTTGCGGTATCTGACATCAAGTTCTCCAAGCACTTCGTTTATATCAGCCCTCAGACCGTTGCCGGCCTCGGGAACAAGTCCTTTCTTCTCGTTATCAGGTTTATTTTCAGCCCTGTAATCGCGATAGAAGGTAGTTGCATAAACCTTGTCGGATATCTCCTTAAAGACCGATCCGGCAACAATGTTCCCGTAGTAAACCCCGTTCGAAGGGGCATTCACGACGACAATGCACGAATAGAGAGGATTTTCGGCCGGGAAATAACCCACAAAGGATGCCTGGTACGTAATCTTCCGGCGGTATCCCTGGTTATTCATCGCTATCTGCGCGGTACCGGTCTTGCCTGCTATCCTGTACTCCGGATTTTTCAGGTTAATTGCTGTTCCTTTTTCGACAACACCTTCCATCATTGCCCTGGCTTTCCGGATAGTGCTTCGCGAAGCGATAGAATTTATTATGACTTCCGTTCCGAAACTCTTTACCACCGATCCGTTATCCAGGATAGCGGTAACAAACCTTGGCCGCATCATCTTACCGTTATTTGCCACTGCATTGTAGAATGCAAGTGTCTGCAGGGGAGTCATCTGTACTTCGTAGCCGTGCGACATCATAGGCAGGGAAAGACCTGACCAGAACTTTTCGCCGGGATATCTTATAAGAGGTTTGCCCTCACCTTTTATCTGAACATCCAGAGGCTGGTTGAGTTTCATGGCATACAGCCTGTTGATAAAAGCCTTCGGATTATCCTTGTAATTCTCATTGATTATGATGGATGTACCCACGTTCGAAGAATACTCGAAAACCTCCTTCACAGTGATCTTTCCATACCCGCCTTCTTTTGTATCCCTGATTATCTTATTGTAATATCTGACAGTGCCGTCGCCTGTGTCAACAATATCGCCTGTATCAACAACTCCGTCCTCGATGGCGGCCATCAGGGCAGCCAGCTTGAAGGTCGATCCGGGTTCGGCGCTTTCGGCAATTGCATAGTTGTATGTTTCGCGATAGCTTCCGTCGTCAGCTCTTTCAAGGTTTGTTATTGCACGGACATCGCCGGTTGAGACCTCCATCAGGACTGCACATCCATGATGGGCATTATGTCTTCGCAGCTGCCTTTCAAGAGCGGTTGAAGCAACATCCTGGAGATCAACGTCGATGGTGGTCTTAATGTCGTTACCATCCCTGGCTTCTATTCTCTCACCATTATTGACGGTGATCCAGTCACCACCTGTAAGACGTTGTTTAACAACCATCCCGTTCTTCCCGGCAAGTTCCTTGTCGAACGACCCCTCAAGTCCCACACGGGTTCCTTCAGTTCCCTGGTTCAGGTAACCTATTGTCCTGGCTGCAAGTTCGTTGTTCGGAAGAATCCTCCTGTTTTCAGGCTGGGCAACAAGACCACCGCGGAACTGGCCTTCCCTGAATATCGGGAGTTCCTTAATCTTTTTCAGGGTCGCATAATCAACTCTCTTCTGTATCAGGAAATAACGGTCGCCCCTCTTTCTTGCCGCGGTGATAACTGATTTCCAGCCCGATGCAGACCTTACTCCAAGGTACTTCGACAAGCCCTGGCTTAGACCGTCGATCCCTTTTGACCAGGTTTCGCCCGACATGCCGCTGCTCCTGGTATCCATGTATATAGAATAATAAGGTACGGAACTGGCAAGCAGCCGGCCGTCGCGGGCCAGGATGTCGCCCCTGTTTGCCGGCATCTCGGCGGTCTTGAAAACATATTTCTCACTTAATTCCGACCATCTGCCTTTCTGGACATACTGCAGGACAAGAATCTGAACGATCAGGGCAACACCGCACAGTATCAAAACGAGGTAAACCACCCCGCTCCTGAATACTATTTCGTCCCTGACTGTCATACTGTTCCCTATTTATCAGTAACAATTTTGTATGGAGGCGTCCTGAGCTCCTCCAGTCCAAGTCCCTTTTCTCTTACCAGCCGTGAGACCTCCGACTGCCTGCTCACCGACATCAGTTGTGTCGAAGTGGAAAGGGCTTCAGCCTTAAGATCCTTTACCTCCCTGGTCAGACTGGCACTCTCGCGCGTTATCCTTTCTGCATGAAAGCGGTTGCCTATGTAAAAGGCCCCGAGAATAGTCAGAAAGATTATGAACCACAGGTTCTTAAGAATTATTACATCGGAAAAGATAATCCCGCTCATCAGTTCTTTCATGAAACTGCCGCGCCTGCCCTTTTTTGGCTTCTCCTCTTTCTGTTCCGGGTTATTCATATCTTTTCTGCAATCCTGAGCCTTGCGCTTCTGGCCCTTTTATTATCCTCAATCTCCGACTCATCCGGTACAGTCCCCTTCTTGTTTATTATCCTGAAAGGCGTAATCAGATTCCCGTAAAAGTCCTTATTCTCCTCTCCCTCAAAATTTCCCGTCCTCATGAAGTTTTTAACTATCCTGTCC
>JBAQCK010000055.1:0-1765 GCA_049294075.1 Bacteroidales bacterium
ACAAAGGCATGGGGGAAAGATAGAAATAATAAGAATGCCAAGATAAACTGGCAATTTAAAACCGATAATGCCAGGATAAAGCTGAAAAGACTCTATCCGACAATATCATCTTGACATGACACTAGGATGATAATCATCATCAGCTCTGACAATGACGAAGATTACCCCAAGAGCGATGACTGGTGGTATTATACGGTGATTGACTTCTGACTTCATGACCGGGATAGTATCCGGGTCAGAGATGGCTCTCTGATGATTACATAGTTTTTGGCAAAAAACATGAATTGACAAGAGCGTTAAAATTGAAACAACTGAACATAAATTCAAACTTACAGAATGGACGAAAAGGAATTAGACAGATTGCGCGAAGAATACCTCAGTAAGCATATATTCTGCGGACTCACAGACCTGAACACCGGTTTTGACGTATCCACGATAAAGTATTTCAGCAGGGAGGAGTTTGAAACAGTGCTTGACAGGTGTGAAAGGGACGGGATAGGCATCTACGGCATCGAGCCCTGGCAGGACGGTGACTATTATGACGTATGGACCTGCGAGGATTTCAGCTGCGACCCTGCTGACCCGCGATGGTACCGGATGGCATTCGATGATTTCGCCACACGGGGAGTAACTCTGCAGTACGCAGCATCATACTATGTGCCCGCAGGGCTGCTGAACCAGCCTGAAGAATAATTGTATAAACGAACTGACAAACAAATATGGAAAAAGAAAATGTCTATCTGTTCACCCTGAAGTTCTGGCCCGACAGGGAGTATCGCCGGCAGCCCGACGACTCCTTCCTGCTGGAAGATGACCCTTCCATAACTGAAATGTTCAGATACAGGCAGGAGATGAGGCTCTGGTACCGCAACTGGATACAGGTATGGCGTACCTACAGCTGGTTCAACATGCAAACACCGTTGCTTGCACCGGCAATCGGACTCATATTTCACAGCTGGCTGGCGGCAGGGGCAGTCCTGGTATTCTATGTGATATTTGCCCGCATCATCGGTAAATACAAATACCGCCTGTGGGCTTTTAAAATGCTGGTGCCCGGATTCATGGACGAAAAGATATCCCAACAATTCGGGTCCCTTCTTCCGTATGATGACCCGCCGGACGAGTCCGGATATTGAACTGTCTGAAAAGAAATGACATATAAGCGTACTGCCATAACACTCATATATAAAGAAAACGAATGGAGATAAATCCCGGTAAAAACTTCTTCAGGAACAAAGGTGAGCGCGAACTCTGGATAAGGCTAAATGCCGAACGGATACAGTACAGCAAAAAGATGCTATACAGTGAGGAACACCCGTTGGGCAGCATCAGTGAACCGCAGTCATGCATGTGGATTTCGGAAAACCAGCTCATCTATGATGAACACATGCGTGAGGCACCCAAGTTCTCCTTCGAGGAACTGCTTCTGACCCGCGAAGAGCTTCTCAGGCTTGAGATAAAGAGAGAGGAGGAGGAACAGAAAAAAATGAAGGAGCAAAGTTCGCCTGAAGAGGGTTTTGGAGGGTGGAAGTGGAGGTAACTTGGGCAGATAACAGAAGCAATGCCTATATCAGAAATTTAAACAAACATCGCAAAACGTAAATTATGACGGCAGATAAAGACAGAATGTACAGCCACGTGGAGTTTCTAACTAATCTCTATCCTCCAAGGAACCATGAAAATATCAAGTCACTTGAGGAGGCTGCTTCTTACATCGAGGGCGAATTCGGAAAGCTTGATTGTACGGTTGAGAGCCAGTATTTTA
>JBAQCK010000056.1:0-4955 GCA_049294075.1 Bacteroidales bacterium
AGAGCGTCCCGATCATGGATCGGGAAGGTCAGGAGTTCAGTGAAATAGTTTTTGGCGAGATAGCTCAGTTGGTTAGAGCGCATGATTCATAATCATGAGGTCCCGAGTTCAATTCTCGGTCTCGCTACAAAAGGTTCGGTCGAAAGGCCGGACTTTTTTATGTAAATTAGTGATGTGAAGTATTTTGTCTATATCCTTTACAGCCAGTCAAAAGACAGGTATTATACGGGTTATACAACCAATCCGGAAGAAAGGACCGTGGAGCATAACCTGGGTGCAACTACTTCAACCAGACCAGGGAGGCCATGGTCACTTGCCTATACAGAGGAGTTTGATAGTAAAAGTGCGGCAATCAAACGGGAAAGAGAAATTAAAGGCATGAAGAGCCGCAAGTATATCAAGTTCCTCATTGATTCGAAAAAAATCGGTTAGAGCGTCCCGATCATGGATCGGGGAGGTCGGGAGATCATCTCTTCCCGCTCGCTACAACGGAGAGCACCGGTAACCTGACAGAGGCAGGTCACCGGTGCTTTTGTTTTGTACACGGGTAAAACTGACACACTTTATCTCAGGAGTTCCTCCAAAGTGGTCGACAACGAGGTTTTCTGATCCCTGTATTTTATAATTACCGGACAGTAGAGATGGATCCCCTGATCCTTCCCAAACCCGTTCTTTACAGGCCTGCTCCCTGCAACCACAACTGCTCCTACCGGCACCCGCAAGGGCATGGAATCACTCTTTCTGAGAAAATCTCCCGTTGTATTGTCAAACAGGGGTGTTGAACCATTCAGTATTACTCCGGTTCCTATGACAGCCCTCTCCTCAATAATGGTTCCTTCATAAATTCCGCAATTGCCGCCGATAAATACATTGTCTTCAATGATTACCGGCAATGCATTAACTGGTTCCAGAACGCCTCCGATCTGGGATGCTGCGGAGATGTGCACGTTTTTGCAAACCTGCGCGCATGAACCAACCAGGGCATGGGAATCAATCATACATCCGCTGTCAATGTAAGCTCCTGTATTAATGTAAGACGGAGGCATAATAACCGTTCCTTTTGCCACATATGCACCGCTTCTTACCGAGGTGCCGCCTGGCACGACCCTGATACTGTCTTCCTGACTGAACACTCTTGCCGGATATGTGTCTTTATCAAAGAATGAGAGGGGATTACCGGTGTACTCCCTGATGACTCCGAATTTGAAGCCATACAGTATCACTCTCTTTACCCACGAGTTGATAATCCATTCTCCATCTTTTTTGTATGCCACCCTCAATTCCCCGGTTTCCAGCAGGTCCCTGACCTCATAAAAAAGTGCCAGCGATTTTTTTGCATCCCCGGAGTGGGAAATCGCTTCGAATTCCCTTTCTAACATGCTTATATCCATAATATTAATTTGATTTCAGGTATCAGAGACTTTCGATTTCCCTTAGAAGTGTGTCCATTAACCTGTCAGTCTGCTCAACAGAGCTTGTCAGCGGCAACCGTAACCTGTTTTTAATAAGGCCAAGAATTGCCAGGCCTGATTTAGCCGGAATCGGATTGCTCTCAATAAAGCAAGCCTTGAACAGGGGCATCAGTTTGTGGTGCAAGACAGCAGCCTCTGCAGTATTCCCTGAAAGCAGAAGTTTTGTCATCTTTGCAACAGGGGAGGGAGCGATGTTGGATGCGACGCTTATAACACCTTTTGCTCCTGTGCACATCAGTGAAAAGGTATCGTCGTCAATGCCTGACAATACTGCAAATCCCTCCGGTGAGAGTCGTATTATTTCGCTTATCTGAGAGTAGTTGCCGGAAGCTTCCTTGACCGCAATAATGTTATTAAGTGCGGCCAGCCTCAGGGTTGTCTCCGTTGTCATATTTGTTCCTGTCCTTCCAGGGACATTATAAAGAATAACAGGTATGGAGGTGGATTCCGAAATGGCTTTGTAGTGCCGGTAAATTCCCTCCTGGGTGGGTTTGTTGTAATACGGAACAACAACCAGGAAGGCATCAGGGTTATATTTTGAAAGCTTTGATATGTTGGATATAACCTCCCTGGTAGAGTTGGTGCCTGCCCCTGCGACAACGGGAACTTTGCCGTTGTTCAGATCCATTAGATTATCAAGGAGTTTTTCCTTCTCATAATCTTCAAGACAGGGAGTCTCCCCTGTAGTTCCAAGCGGAACCAGGAAATCTATTCCGGCATCAAGCTGTCTTTTTACCAGGACCCGGAAAGAATCATAGTCAACTTCGTAGTTGTCAGCAAATGGAGTGACCAATGCAGTGCCACATCCTTCAATCGTTCTCATCTTTTAAAAGCTGATAAAGTTTTTCTCTTATAATTGTTCTGAAATCAAATATTCCCTCTTTTTCAGGAGTCAGGAACGCTGCCATTACGGCCCCGTTGGCAAACCCCCTCCTGGAGAAGGCCTCGTGGGATAACAGGATCCTGTCATCGGCTGACTCGAATCCCAGATTGTGTATTCCGGGGATATGACCGCACCTGACTGACTGTACTGACATCTCTTTCCCCGTCTTGTTCTCTACAATTTCCTTCAGGGTGACAGCGGTACCGGACGGACTGTCCAGCTTGAACTTATGGTGGAATTCGGTTATATATGAATCGTAATCACCCAGAGCTGAAAGAAGGGCTGATGAAATTCCTGCAATTTCGAGAAATACGTTAACCCCTATTGAAAAGTTGCTTGCGTAAATCAATGTTTTGCCCTTTTTTCTAAAGTAATCTGCGACTTCCTCTCGTATTTCGTTCCAGCCGGTTGTTCCGACAACTGCTGCCTCAAAGTTATCGGCTATAAATCGGTAGTTATTGCGGAATGCGTCCGGAGTTGTAAAATCGATGCAGACAGATTCAGATGCCTTCTCTGTATCAAAACTGCATATGTCTTCAGTTGTGCAGACAGAAACATCATCTCTTCTTTCCAGTATGGAAAAGATCTCCTTTCCCATCCTGCCGTATCCTGATATTACAATTTTTATCATTCGAAAAACTCTTTATGTAACGAATTAATCACTGCATTCAGGTCACTCTTATTAACTACAAAGCTAATATTGATATCGGATGCGCCCTGGCTTATCATTGTAACATTGTAATCACTTATCGCACCGAAAATTCTTTTTCCGAGCCCTTTGGTCTCTTTAAGATTCTTGCCTACGACCGATACCTGTGACTTATCCCTGACTACTGAAACAGCCGCAAAATGAGATATCTCTGCAGTTATATCATCAAGATCACTGTCTGATTCAACGGTCAGCGATACGTTTACCTCTGATGTGCTTATAAGGTCAACCGAAGTTCCGTATTTCCCGAACACTTCAAACAGGCTGGTAAGGAAACCGAATGAATTCAACATCTTCATAGAGAATACGTTGATGACAATGATATTCTCCTTGAACGAGATTGCCCTTACACCATTTTCATAAACCTCATCATCCCTCAGAATCAGGGTTCCCTTTTTATGAGGTTCCATTGAATTCAGGACCCTTACCGGAATGTTCTTTTCAACGGCTGGCTGGATGGTAGCAGGATGAAGAACCTTTGCACCGAAGAAGGATAGCTCTGCGGCTTCACTGAATGACATTACAGAGATGCTTCTTGTCTTTTCGACTTTTTTCGGATCAGTAGTACGAACCCCGTCCACATCCGTCCATATCTGTATCTCAGAGGCATTTGCGGCCATACCTATGAGCGCGGCGGAGTAATCCGAACCTCCCCGGCCAAGAGTGGTACCGACTCCGTCAATTGTTGCAGATATAAATCCCTGGGTAATGACAACATCATTTCCGGAGAACTCTCTGTCCAGAATTCCGGGGACCCTGGCGCATATTTCATCAATCTGCGGTTCTCCTTTCAGGTAACGTGAATCTGTTACAATGAAGCTGCGGGCATCGGCATAAGCACACTTTATACCAGAATGCTGCAGTGCTTTATGAATAATGCCGGATGACAGGATCTCTCCGTAAGACAAAATTTTTGCCATCGACATATCAGAAAGCTCTTCCAGGATGGAGATAACCCTTACGATTTCATTCAGTTTGCCAAAATACTGTTTTACCATCTCCGTGGCTTCCTGCAGCAAGTCCTTATCATCAGCAAGCAGTTCTTCCGCCATCTTAATGTGCCGCTCTTCAAGTCCGGCAGATAATCGGGAAGCATCTTCACCCTGTCCCCTGGCAGAGAGTCGGGCAATTATAATCAGTGCATCGGTAACCCCGGCCAGAGCGGATACAACGACAACGGATTTTTGTGGTGATGATTCGGTTACAATCCTGATAAGTCTTTCAACTGCACCACTGTCCCTGACGGAGGTTCCGCCAAATTTCATTACTATCATCCCGGTTTAATTTCCTTTTAGTGTCTTGAAGATCTTTTTCAGGTCAGCAACAGCCTTATCGATGTCTTCCAGGTTGATGTACTCATTCTCCGTATGGGCTACTTTAATGCTTCCCGGTCCGTAGAGGAGACATTTTCCTAAATTGTAAAGTGATGGAGCATCACAGGAAAATGCCGCAATGTCACCGGGATATCCGTCTATATAATGAAATAGGACAGGCATCTCTTCCCTGACTTTGGAAATGCTTGTTTTTTCATCAGAGATACTTTTCAGTATGTCACCGATCACAAGGTGTGATGCGAATGTGGTCCTGAAATAGATTTTAAAGGTCACAAGATCCGGAACTACATTATATGCATTCCCTGATGCGAGAATCCCTATGTTATAAGTCGTTGATCCTGTAAGCGGGTCTTCCGGAAATTTAATTTCCTCTAGCCTGTTGAGAAATAATCTCATTCGTTCAATTGCATTGTCACCGTATTGAGGGTAACCTGAGTGGGAGCTGATACCCCTGATCTGCACATCATAAAGCTGTACCCCCTTTCCTGCCTTAACAAGTTTGTTTTCAGTAGGTTCTCCTATTATTACAAATTTACAGTCCCTGATGAGACCGTTTG
>JBAQCK010000057.1:0-26158 GCA_049294075.1 Bacteroidales bacterium
ATCTTATTGTTAATCGTATTTGGATTTTTACTGGTTGGCTCCTGTACAAAGACCAATGAATTTACTATTGGCAAGGATTTCATGGCGCCCCAGACCAGACTGGAAGTGGTTGATACTTTCAAAGTGGACCTGTCCACTATCCTGGTTGATTCAATAATAACATCATCGAAGAAAATTGCCTATGTCGGCAATTATGAGGACACAATATTCGGTCTGATAACCAGCAGGTCATTTTTTGACCTTTACTATGAGAATTTCGGGGAAGTTGATGAAAAAGCTGTTTACGATTCAGCTGCCTTCATTCTCCAGTACACCGACAAAAACATCGGAGACACGCTGTCCCCTATGTCAGTAAGCGTTCACAGGCTCACGGAGCTTATCGTTCCGGTAAACAAAACTGCTCTTTTCAACACTTCATCGTTCGATTATGAGGCTGAGCCAATGTCGACTATTGAATTCTACCCCGAGCCTCATTCCTCCGACACGGCAGTGAACCTCACTGTAAACTCATTTGGTGAAGAACTCTTCACTCTCATCAGGAGCAAGGATGAGAAGGTGTCAAACCAGGATTTGTTCAATGATTATATAAAGGGGTTCGTTCTGACCTCCGGGTCGGTTGAGAACAAAGCAATCCTTGGTTTTAAGGCAAACACCGACCAGCTTGTGCTGAAGCTGTTTTACCATGTGAACCGTGAGGAACCTGAAAAGAAAGAGATCATCATCAAGATGGGCGATATTGGCAGGCAGTTCAATAAGATCGATTTTGACCTGTCGGACACTCCCCTACGGAACATCAGGGAGCAGAAGAACGAGGTACCGGCAGCGCAGACCGGCAACAGGGCATTCATGCAGGGCATGACCGGACTTTACATAAAATGCCTGTTCCCCACTGTTCAGAATCTGCTTGCCGACGATGGATGGAAGATTCTTAAGGCCGAACTTATTGTGGAACCTGTCAAGTACAGCTATGAGCAGTTCGAACTTCCGGACAGCCTTTATCTTTACGCGGGCGACAAGAGAAATAACCTGAGTATGCTGAGAGACGGGAAAGGACAACAGCTTATGGCTGCCTTTCAGTTCGATGACTATCTTCATGAGGACAACAGATATACATTCGACGTCACTGATTTTGTTCTCAATGAGCTTGCCGACTCATACTTTAACCCCGATCAGAGCCTGATACTCGGTCTGGCATCAACAGTACAGGGAGCAAGGTTTGAAAGGCTTATTGCCGAAGGCAGACGGCCGCCGGTTAAACTGAAGCTTTATTACTTATCTTATTGAAAGGATGATGCGGAGACTGGTAACTATATGCTTTTTTGCTGTGATACTGATGACTCTGGTGCCCCGCACCGCTTCATCCCAGATCACCACGTCACCTTATTCCATTTTCGGTATGGGGATCCTCGAAGGCAATGCTTCAGGTCTTTCAAGGGCTATGGGCGGAACCAATATTGCTTTTCTCTCGGAGCGTGCAATCAACTACGGAAACCCGGCTTCGTACGATGGACTTGACAGCCTGCTTACCATTTTTGAGACAGGAGTCTTTGCAAAATATTCCCTGTTCAACACAACTCGCGACAATCAGTCGCTCCTTAATGCCAACTTCAGGTATATGGCTATGGGTTTCAGGGTAGCGCCCTGGCTCTCCACCAGCTTCGGCTTTACTCCTTACAGTTCGGTGGGTTATAACATTAATTCCACAGCGTTTCTTGAGGGCACAAGCATCGAGTATCCCAAAACCTTTATCGGAAAAGGCGGAGTTAACAGGGTATATCTTGGCGGAGCTGTCAGTTTCATAAAGAACCTGTCGCTCGGGATGAATGCCTCCTACCTCTTTGGTGATATTACCCATGTTGAAGCCTCTGATGCTTACGAGTTTTCTCTTGAGGATGTTACTTACGTGTCGAATTTTGCCTTCAATTACGGCCTTAACTACCAGGTCGATATGAAAGACATGAAATATAATATCGGTGTGACCTACAGTGATGGGAAGAAATTGAATACCAGAAATGTAACTACAATTGAGACTATGTATGAAAAGGAAGTCCTGAAAAGCAGGAAGTACAGGTACAGCATTCCCAGGACAATTGGGGCAGGGCTGTCGGTACGCAAGGACTTCTTCAAGGCAGGTGTCGATTATGAATGGAGCAACTGGGAGGAAGTGGAATTTGCAAGCAACTATCTTCATACAAGAAATTCAAACCGTTATTCCGCGGGGGTTGAGTTCCCGTCGCAGGGATTAAGGAAGGGGAGCGGCCGAATGGTGATGTTCAGGTTCGGAGGCGAATTCCGCGAATCCTATATGGTAATAAAGGGTATCCCGATCGATTACCGGGCAGTGACGATGGGTGTGGGGATTCCCCTTAAAGGAGTGGTGAGTGTGCTCAACACCACACTCGAGTTTGGTCAGAACGGAACAACAAAACGGGATCTTTTCAGGGAGAACTTCGTTACTCTCAGCCTCGATCTCGCCCTCCGCGATCAGTGGTTCATGAAGCGGAAATATTATTAGATCATATTCCTGTTCAGCAATTCGAAGAATCCGGGGCGGTATGACTCCCCGATAGGGATTCTCTGGCTGCCTATCACTATCCGGCTGTTCTCAATCATATCTATCTTATCGAGCGATATAATATAAGATTTGTGAACCCTGAAGAATGATTCGGATGGCAGTTTATCCATAATATTCTTCATTGTGGTCTTGGTGAGGATCAGCCTTCCTTCGGCGTGGATCTTCACATAATCCTTCAGTCCCTCGATAAACATGATCTCGCTCAGGTCGACGCGCATTGTAGTATATTCCACCTTTACCAGGAGGAACCGGCCTGTTGCCGGAAGCGCTTCTCCTGCCATAGGTTCGGCCGGGCTCTTCAGTTTCATCAGTCTGAAAGCCTTGTTGACCGCCCTTGAGAACCTTTCGAACGTGACCGGTTTTACAAGGTAATCAACGGCATCACACTCGAATCCTTCAATGGCATATTCCCTGGAGGCCGATGAAAAGATCACCAGCGGCGGGTTGTACAGGGTCTTGATGAACTCGGGGCCGGTTATCTGAGGCATTACAACATCGAGGAATATCAGATCGGGCTGGTTGTTGTTGATGGCATGAACTGCCTCAAAAGGATTTGAGAAAACCCCTGTCAGATTCAGGAACTGGATCTTTGAGCAGTACTCCTTTACAAGCCTGAGCGCTGCGGGATCGTTGTCAATTGCTATGCAGTTAATTGTATTCAGTGTCATAAGCAGTCCTCCGTCATACCCTTCCGGGATAGGCTTTCAAAGCTTCAGCCAGTGTTTCCATGGCGTTCTTAAGATCATCGGTGTTCAGGACATAGGCAATCCTGACTTCATTCTTTCCAAGTCCCGGTGTCGAGTAGAACCCCGGGCCCGGTGCCAGCAGTACGGTTTGTTTCCTGTATTCAAACTTTTCGAGGATCCAGCGGGCGAATTTGTCCGAGTCGTCAACCGGAAGCCTGACCATTGAATAAAATGCTCCTTTTGGTTTGGGACAATAAACACCCGGCATGCTGTTCAGCGCTTCGACCATGAAGTTCCTTCTGTGTGTATATTCCTGGTTGACTTCCCTGAAATACCCGGCCGGTGTGTCGATGGATGCTTCGCCGGCTATCTGTCCGAGACCCGGAGGCGAGAGCCTGGCCTGCGCAATCCTGAGAGCCGATTCAATAATTTCCCTGTTCCTCGAGACAAGCGCCCCGATACGCACCCCGCATTCGCTGTAACGCTTCGAAACGGAATCAATAAGCACCACGTTTTCTTCAATTCCGTCGAGCTTCATCACAGAGAAATGCTCCTCCCCGTCGTAGCAGAACTCCCTGTAAGCTTCATCGCAGAACAGATAGAGGTTGTGTTTCTTTACTATATCCCTCAGCCTGAATAGTTCTTCCCTGGTATAAAGATAGCCTGTCGGATTGTTCGGGTTGCAGACAAGTATGCCCTTTGTCCTGGGAGTGATCTTAAGCTCGATCTCTTCCACGGGAGGCAGCGCAAAGTCGTTAGATATGGTTGATGTCACCGGGACTATCCTGACGCCTGTTGATACTGCAAAACCGTTATAGTTGGCATAAAATGGTTCGGACGTAATTATCTCATCCCCGGGGTCGAGGCATGTGAGCAGTGCAAAGGACACGGCTTCCGACCCTCCTGTTGTTATCAGGATGTCGGTATACTCAACTTCGATACCCAGGCTCCTGTAGAAGCCGGCCAGTTTCCTCCTGTACGATTCATTTCCGGCTGAATGACTGTATTCGATGACTTTCAGGTCAAGGTTCCGTATTGCCTCAATGGCAACCCGGGGAGTTGGTATGTCGGGCTGGCCGATGTTAAGCCGGTACACTTTAACCCCATTTCTTGCGGCTTCCTCCGCAAACGGTATTAGTTTCCTGATTGGTGAGGCGGGCATTACCCTTCCTCTCGCGGAGATGGATGGCATATAATGAATGAATTTTATTTCAGTTTCAATGCATGACAAAATTATTAAAAATCCTGATATTCAAAGTGAATTTGATGTTATAACAATGTTATAACGTGCCCGGAAGGACTTTCAGGTTCTTTAATGTGCCGCAAATTGAGGATGCTGTTGTTTTTGAAGCCAACTTTCCCCCGTGAAGGGGCTGATCTGATGAATTTTTATATTTTTGCTGTTTCATTCAAAAGCAATCAATTAAGATCAGAAAATGGAAATTCAATCCAGGTACGAACCGGGGAAGGCAGAAGGCAAATGGTATGATTACTGGATGAAGCATGGATTCTTCAGGAGCACACCCGACGAAAGAGAGCCGTATACAGTTGTGATACCCCCTCCGAATGTAACAGGAGTGCTGCACATGGGGCACATGCTGAACAACACTATTCAGGATGTGCTTGTGCGGAGGGCAAGGATGCAGGGCAGGAATGCCTGCTGGGTTCCCGGAACTGATCATGCCTCAATAGCCACTGAAGCGAAGGTGGTAGCAAAGCTGAAGTCGGAAGGGATTGAAAAAAGGGATCTTACAAGGGAAGCCTTCCTCGATGTTGCATGGGAGTGGACTCACAAGCACGGAGGGATCATCCTTGAGCAGCTTAAGAAACTGGGAGCTTCGTGCGACTGGGACAGGACTCTTTTCACGATGGATGACAAGCGGTCAGAGTCGGTTATCAAAGTGTTTGTGGATCTCTATAATAAGGGTCTTATTTACAGGAGTGTCAGGATGGTCAACTGGGATCCCCAGGCTATGACAGCCGTTTCGGACGAGGAGGTAAACTACACTGAGGAAAAGTCGAAGTTGTATTATGTAAAATACAAAATAGTAGGGGAGGATGATTATATAATGGTTGCCACCACCCGTCCCGAGACGATTCTGGGTGACACCGCCGTCTGTGCGAATCCGGCCGATGAAAGGTATCAGCGGCTTCGCGGCAGGAAGGTTATTGTCCCGATGGTCAACAGGGAGGTTCCTTTTATTTTTGATGATTATGTCGATATGGAGTTTGGAACGGGCTGCCTTAAAATCACCCCGGCCCACGACATAAACGACTATGAGATAGGGATGCGGCACAATCTGCCATCGATAGATGTGTTCAATCCCAACGGCACCATAAGCGACGATGCGGGCATGTTTGCCGGAACAGAAAGGTTTGCTGCAAGGGATCTTGCAGAAAAAGAGCTGAGGAGGACAGGCAGCCTTGAAAAAGTTGTGGCATATAATAATAAGATTGGCCGGTCGGAAAGGACCAATGCACCTATTGAGCCGCGTCTTTCGGTTCAATGGTTCATGAAGATGAAGGATATATCAAAGCCTGCACTTGATGCCGTGATGAACGGGGAAGTACACCTGCATCCTGCCAAGTTCAGGAATCTTTACCGTCACTGGATGGAGAATGTCCACGACTGGTGCATTAGCCGTCAGCTCTGGTGGGGACACCAGATCCCGGCGTGGTATTATTCAGCAAATGAATTTGTTGTTGCAGAAGATATTGATAAGGCGCTGATTCTGGCCAGGGAAAAAAGCGGGAATCCCGGGCTTGAGAAGAATGATCTTCGCCAGGACGAGGATGTTCTTGACACCTGGTTCTCATCATGGCTGTGGCCGATAACCTGCTTTGACGGAATCAACAATCCCGATAATCCCGACCTGAAATATTATTATCCCACAAACGACCTGATCACCGCCCCTGAGATATTATTTTTCTGGGTGGCCCGCATGATAATTGCAGGCTATGAGTATCAGGGCAAAAAGCCGTTCAGCAATGTATATCTGACCGGACTGGTCCGCGATCAGCAGCGGAGAAAGATGTCGAAATCGCTGGGCAATTCGCCTGAGCCTCTGGATCTCATAGCAAAGTATGGCGCCGACGGGGTGAGGGTGGGAATGATGCTTTGTTCGCCGGCGGGCAATGATCTGCTTTACGACGATTCGCTTCCCGAGCAGGGAAGGAACTTCGCGAATAAGATATGGAATGCTTTCAGGCTTGTTAAAAGCTGGAAGGCGGATGACTCAATAAGCCAGCCGGAATCATCCGCAGTGGCCGTTAAATGGATTAATGAGGTGATTAAGAAGTCGGTTGCCGAAATTGATTCCAACTTCAGGCGGTTCAGGATCTCGGAAGCGCTGATGAACACATACAAGCTGTTCTGGGATGAGTTCTCAAGCTGGTATCTGGAGATAATAAAGCCGGAATACAGGAAGCCGGTTGACCGGGTCACCTATGAGGCCACCGTTGCTGTTTTCGACAGCCTGCTGAGGATCATCCACCCCTTCATGCCTTTCATCACCGAGGAGATATGGCAGGCGCTTTCGGAGCGCAGGGACGGGGAGAGCATCATGGTTTCAGCGATGCCCAGGGCAAAAAAATATGACAGGGAACTCACAACCCGTTTTGAAACTGTCATGGAAACTGTGACTGCAATACGGTCGGTAAGGAAGGAGAAACAGATACCCAACAGGGAGCAGGTCAGTCTGTTGATAAGAACCGAAAGTGATTCCTTCGATTCGCGGTTCCTGCCTGTGATTATCAAGCTGTGCAACCTCTCGGAAGTTGGCTTTGTATCGGAAAAGCCAGCTAATTCGGCTTCATTCATGATCAATACCACCGATTATTACATACCGATGGGGAACATGATTGATGTTGAAGCCGAAAAAGCAAGGATTCTTACAGAGCTTGAATACCAGAAAGGTTTTCTTGAAACGGTGATGAATAAGCTTGGCAATGACAGGTTTGTTCAGAATGCCCCTCCGGCCGTGATAGAAAATGAAATGAAAAAGAAGGCTGATGCAGAGTCGAGGATTAAGTCGCTCGGGGATTCACTGCGGGAACTGGAATCGGGAAGGTAAATAACTAAGGCTCCTGTTTTTTGCGAAAGAAGCCCAGCCCTCAAGGCTGGAATATTTCAGGCCTATGGCCTGTCGATGATTGGATCAATCCCTAGTCCCGTCAGGGGCGAAAATGTTTTAGAGCGGGGCAACGCCTTGTTTATCAGGATATGACCAACATGGAAGCCATAAGGACTGGCTGCGCCCATCCCTAAATCATTTAAGGCCTACGGCCTGAGACCAGGCATGGAACATGTTGCAGCGAAAGGGCAGGGCTGGTGATCTGATTTGACCTTATCTCTATAAATAGATGTAATACAGCGTTCTATAGCCCCCCTTCAGGGGTCCCGGAAGCTTTCGGGAACTATCGGGACGGGATGCAGCTCCAGGGGAAGAGCGTCAGCTTCTAAGGCACACTTTTTCTTATGAAATAACTTTGTTCTGATTTTGCCACTTCCCAGCCATCGTTGAGGATGATCTGCCAACCCTCGCCGGTAATGTGGTTCCTGTCCTCTTTCAGTCCCTTGGCCGTGATCCTGATATATTTGTAGTTATTCGATACCAGCCCGTCTCCCTCATCCACCGTCAGTTTTCCCCAGTTGTCAGAAACACGCAGTCCGTGGTACAATGTGCCCACGGTATCGAGATAGCTGACGTCTTCAGGTTCGAAATCAAATGACGGACTTTCGAGCTCGAGAAGTACAACGGGCTTTTCTGTGAATACGCTTACCCTGCTGTTCAGTCTTTCCCTCATTTCGACAAGCCTCTGTTCTTCTTCCCTGTAAATCTCATTTATGTTGTAGTGAAGGGCAATGCTCCCGGCGACGTCGCGGCATTTTTCGGGCAGCTCTATCTGGTAATGCATCTTTACGAGTCTGCCAAGGTCAACTGTGTCGGGTGATATCGATTTGAAATCAAATCCCTTGTCATGAAGGAGCGTTGCGTAGAGGGCTCCGTGGATTGCGCCGTATGAACGGGCATATGACTGAAAGGAATATATTCTGTCGAGGTATTCCAGCAGTTTTGTCCTGAATTCGTCCGGGGTATCTGTCCCCATCAGGGAGTAAGTGAAAGTGGCAAGCCCTTCATATGTTTCAAAGCGGTTTTCAAGAAGGCCATACCGCGGATAGGATTCCCGGTTTGATCCCCTGAAAATGAGTGCATCCCTGATTGCAAGGATTTGTTCCTCGCCTTCAGAGGTGATGGCTTTTTTCAGCGCTTTCCACTCGAGTTTCATCCAGAGGCGGGCTTCCTTCTCATCCATGATGACGATGTTGAAACTCTCGGGGTCAATGCCTTTATCTTTCTGAAAACTGTGAAAGAGGGCGTGGATTCCCCTGACCTTAGTCCTGTAACTGTCTTCCTCCGTCGGAAGAGGCGCCAGGCCGAAGGTCGTGCCTCCGAAGTTTATTGTTGTAATGTTTATTATGCTTTTCGTGGAGTAAAGGCCTGTGTAAACGCCGTCCTTGAGTTTCAGAAGTCCTTCGCTGTCGGGTTTGTTTGCCGTTATCTTTCTGCTCGTGCGGTCAACGAACATAAGGGGTCCGTAAAGATTGTTGCCCCAGAGTGTTCCGTTATCCCTGTTGCAGGCTTCCTCGATTTCGCTGAAGCAGGCTATGGCTTTTTCCGGTGTGAAATAATGACTGACAACCTTTTCCTTGCAACCGGTCAGCGCGACCACAGCAATAAGGCAAATCCACTTTCTCATGTCCTGACAGGTATGTAGTACTAAAATGCTTTAAGGCTCATATCAAGGCTTCTGATATGATGTGTCAGAGCTCCTGCAGATATGAAATCGACTCCGCATTCAGCATAATCCCTGATTGTTTCGAGGGTAATGCCGCCCGAAGATTCGGTTTCAAACCGGCCGTTTATGAGCTTTACTGCTTCCCCGGTGTCGGCCAGGTTGAAGTTGTCGAGCATTATCCGGTCGACTCCTCCGATTTCCAGTATTCTTTTTACATCACCAGTGTTTCTGGCCTCGATTTCAATAAGAAGGTTCTTTTTTGTTCTTGAAAGGTAATCATTTGTCATGCGGATGGCCTTCTCAATCCCGCCCGCGAAATCAATATGGTTATCCTTAAGCATTATCATATCGTAAAGACCCATCCGGTGGTTCAATCCGCCTCCTGTTCTCACCGCCTCCTTTTCAAGGAACCTCATGCCGGGTGTGGTCTTCCGGGTGTCGAGCACCTTTGTCTTCAGGCCGGCCAGTTTCTCAACATACATGGCGGTACTGGTGGCAATTCCGCTCATCCTCTGCATTATATTGAGAACCAGTCTTTCCGATTTAAGTATTGAATGTATTTTCCCCGTGACATGGAAGGCGATTTCTCCCGGTGATATTCTGCTGCCGTCGCTTATGAATGGCTCGAAAATCATACCGGAGTCGATTATTCTGAATACTTCTCCGGCGACAGAGCATCCCGAAAGGACGCCTTTCTCCTTTATAAGCAGACGCGCTCTTCCGGCAGCATCAGCGGGGATCGAGGCAAGAGTTGAATGATCGCCATCACCTATATCTTCCCTGAGACATCCTGCTATAAATTCCTCAAGGATCCTATTGCGCATTGTCTGCTTCAATACGTATCTGATGAATTAATAAATCATTTCCTACCTTTTTGAGAAGGAAGTAGACTCTGAAGTTGCCTTTTTCCGTAATCAGGTTGCCAATGGCATATTGGGCGTCATTCCGGGCTCCCTGATGCCGGATTACGAAATCCTTTGCCTGGTGCTGGCTGAAAAAATCCTTAAGAATTGTTTCGGCGACAACTTTTTTATAGAAATCCTCCTTTTCAAGGAGCAGCAGTTCAACAGTTGAATTCATATATTTTGCCAGTTCCGCAGCATTCCCCGTTTTAATCGAAAGGGAGATCCCCGCGGGGATCTTTGCCTGATCCTCCTGGGAAATGGCGCCCGGTGTGCTGAATGTGAACAGGATGATCGCCGTGGAAATTATGAACCTCATTTATTTCAATTTATTAATATTCTGCGTTCAGGTTACAGAATGCAAATTTACACTAATTTATAACAAAGTAAACCCTTTCCGGCCTTTGCCGCATAATGCTTGCCCGGGCAAGTTATTAATTATTATTTTTGTATGCGGTGCCGGACAAACGTTTGCATGCAAAAGTCGGGCCAATAATTATGAAGATTGTCTTATTACAGACCGGGAAAACCGCTGAAAGATATCTGGCGGAAGGACTGACCAACTATGAGGAACGCGTCAGGCGGTACTCATCCTTTGAGACGATCACCCTGCCTGATATAAGGAAGACCCGCAACATGCCGGCGGAGGAACAGAAGGCGAAGGAAGGGGCCCAGATGCTCAGGATTTTCAGGGACGATGACTTCATTGTGATTCTGGATGATAAGGGCAGGGAGTTTTCAACAATTGAATTTTCCTCATGGCTTGAGAGGAGTCTGATGATTCAGAAGAAACGGATTCTGTTTGTTATCGGCGGACCATGGGGTTTCACGGAAGAAATCCGCGGGAAAGCTGATCTGAAAATGTCTCTTTCGAGGATGACTTTTTCACATCAGATGGTACGATTATTGTTCCTTGAACAGCTTTACAGGGCGTTCACCGTTATCAGGGGAGAACCATATCATCACGAATAGATCATTATTGTATAACCATGAAAGAAGGAAAGCTAAAGATCACCCCGTTTATACTGGCAGTGTTTCTGATCCTTCTTGCCATGGCTGCCGAGCTGGTCTATATGGGTGATTTCGAGTACAGGTTCAAAACCCGCAGGTTCAACAGGATACTTAAGGAAAAGGAAAAGGTCATGGAGCAGTGCCTTGAGGGGATGAAGCCTATCCTCGCCAGCGGTGTGCCTCATGGTACCGAGGTTGAGAACAGCCTGTTTGCCCGGGCCCACGAGAATGGCATCACCATACTCGAATACATGAGCAACAGGCTTGTAAGCTGGTCGGATACCGAATTTGATGCTCCGAGGGTGCTACATGATTCCTTATTCACGAAACCTTTCGTCTTCCTCCAGAACGGATGGTTCCTTACCCGTAAGGTGGAGGCAGGTCCGGAAAATATTCTGGGATTTCTCAGGATCAGAAGCGATTACAGCCTTGAAAATGATATAATAAGCAATGGATTTGAAGAGGATTTCCGTATCCCCGTCTCCACCGGATTCAGCAGGGAAGAGAATGCCTCCGGTTATAAAGTTTACTCATCAGACGGCACTTTCCTGTTCTCGCTGATATACCCTAAGGAAAAAGGAAGGACGGGTTTAATCCACATCCCTCTAATACTCTGGGGGCTGGCATTTCTTGCCATCCTCAATCTGGTGCTTTGCCTTGCAAGGCGCTATTCCGGGCGGAAGAAGGCAGGAATGGCTGTTCTCATTTCTTCGGGCCTGCTTATCCTTGTGTATCTGATTGTCCTGCTGGCAAGGAAACCCGCGGTACTGTCACAGACCGCCCTCTTCTCTCCGTTCAGGTACACAATGAACGGATTTATTCCATCGCTTGGGCATCTGCTTCTGCTGAGCATTCTGCTTTCGTTCCTGTCCTTCATAGTTTTTTCTGTGCTCAGGGACCACGAAAGGATAATCAAAACTGACATTTCCGGATGGTATATTCTGGCATTGCTGCTCCTTCCGGGCTCATTGCTGTTCAGCCTGTATCACAAGGTGATAACCCACCTTGTTTTCAATTCCAATATAAATTTCGAGACATACAGGGTGCTCAATCTCGATCTGTTCAGTCTGGCAGGCTTTATGGTAATCATTCTGCTGTTCACCGTCCCCTTTCTTTACATACTACTTTTATTCCGTTGCAGGAACTGTCCGTCAGCATCCGGGGTTTGCCTTGCTGCACTGGCATCGCTGATACCCTTCCCCATACTATTCGGCATTGAACTGCTTCCTGTTCTGGCCATATCCCTGTTGTATTTTTCCATGGTCGTTATAGTTTGGCTATTAAGCACCCGTGGCGCCAGCCACCTTAACCGGTCGGTGATTGTCTCGCTGGTGCTTGCCATCTACTCCCTGTTCATTATAGCTTATTTTTCTGAGAGGAAGAACGAAGAAAATATCAAGATTCAGCTTCTGACATATTCGACCGAGAATGATCCGACGGCAGAGCATCTCCTTCTTGATATTTGGCCTGTGATCTCGGCCGATTCCACCCTGAAGAGGATGATGGACCGCCCTTATTTCGGAACTGACGATTTCAACAGTATACTCTCGTACCTTCACAACAGGTATTTCAACGGGTACTGGGGTAATTACAACCTTAACATTGTCCTGTGCAACATGAATGATTCACTGAGTGTCGGCATCCAGAATCAGTTTTACGAGGACTGTTACAGTTTTTTCGGTGAGAAGATAAAGGAGAACGGGCATCAGCTGACCGGAACGGATTTTCACTTTATCGACAGCAAGCAGGGCAGGGCCAGCTACCTCGGAAGATTTTTATATGATTTCGGAAATTCCAGGCACAATGGACTCTTTATCGACCTCTTCAGCGATGTCAAGGTATTTCAACCGGGATATTCGGAGTTGCTGCTCGACAAGAAATATCATGGTTATTCAAAACTCAGGGATTACTCTTTCGCGAAATACATAAATGGTGATCTGGTGCTCCGTACAGGCGACTTTCCGTTCAATACAACCGATCTGATGTATGTTGACGACGTGATGGATTATGGTTTCTTCAAAGCCGACTCCTACAATCTCTCCCTTTACCGGAACGGTAACGTAACCGTGGTTATTGGCAGGCCGGTAGTCTCCTTCCAGGACATTCTGATCTCCTTTGCCTATATCTTCGTTTTCATATTTCTGATTTCAAACTTAGCAGGCTTTCTTGTGGAGAGGCCTACTCTAAGGAGACCTGCCGGATTCAACTTCAGGCAGAAAATGCAGATGTCTTTCATCGTTATCCTGCTGATATCCTTTACTCTTATTGGTTTTGTGATTGCTTCCCTCACTATAGAGCAATACAGGGAGAAACACTATGAGAATATCAAGGAAAAGCTGAGTTCAATAATTATGGAGCTCGATAACATGATATCAGCCGAAAAGGAGCTGTCGCTCGATTGGAAGGATGAAAGTAACAACACGCTTGAAGAGGTTCTCGTAAGACTCTCTAATATCTTCAACACCGATATAAATCTTTACGATTCTTACGGATTTCTTATCTCTTCATCACGTCCCGAAATATATTACCGCGATCTGGTTAGCAGGCGGATGGATAACATTGCCTTTATAAATATGTTTATACTTAAGAAGACAGAGTACTTCCAGCAGGAAAACATAGGCAGTCTTGAATATGTTTCGGGATATGCCCCTTTCTATAATATAGACAATGAGCTTCTGACATATGTCAATCTGCCGTATTTCAGGATGCAGAGCATTCTGGCCAGGGAGATATCAAACATGATAGTTGCAGTTATCAACTTCACTCTTCTGCTTATTGTCCTTGCCACTGGTCTGGCCGTGATAATAAGCAGCAGGCTTACCGCGCCCCTGGCGATGCTCAGCAGCAGGCTGGCGTCGGTTGAGCTCGGAAAGAAAAGCGAGCATCTTTCGTACAACGGCAATGATGAGGTGGGCGACCTGGTGAGGCAGTATAACCGGATGGTTGATGAGCTGGAGCAAAGCGCCCAGAAGCTGGCGAATTCGGAGAGGGAGTATGCCTGGAGGGAGATGGCGAAACAGATTGCCCATGAGATAAAAAATCCGCTGACGCCAATGAAGCTGAATATTCAGCAACTTTTCAAATCATGGACCGATGGCGTGCCCGGGTTTGAAAAGAAGCTCGAAAAGTTTACAAGAAACCAGATAGAATATATTGATAACCTTTCGTCGATTGCATCGGCATTTTCTTCATTTGCCCGGATCCCGTCGGCAAACCCTGTTGAGCTTGATCTTCTGGAACAGATCCGGGTTACACTCGAACTTTTCAAGAACAGCGACGGGATAACTTTCAGGATCGGATCACACCATTCGGATAAATTTTTAATTAATGCCGACAAGGAACAGGTAAACAGTATTTTCTCCAATCTGATAAAAAATGCGATCCAGTCAATTCCTCCGGGACAGGAAGGACTGGTTAAAGTCAACCTTGAAAGGAAGGACGACAAGATTCTGGTAACAGTCTCCGACAATGGCATCGGGATACCTGAATCGTTGAAAACCAAAATGTTCACTCCTAATTTCACGACAAAATCATCGGGCACCGGCCTTGGCCTTTCCATTGTAAAAAGAAACGTCGAGAATGCCGGCGGCACTATCTGGTTCGAATCTGAAGCTGAGGGCGGAACAAGTTTTTTCATTGAATTTCCCGGTATTCCGACATAAATTCAGGAGCGCCTCTCAATTATTTAACAATTTTAACGTTTAATAAGTCGTAATATCATTTCCTGATGATAGATAAACTTGTGTGCCATATTAATAAACTGCTGATTATGCTGGTGCTGTATATTGCCGGCGGCAGTATTCAGATTCATGGTCAGGAGGAGATAGGCGGAATCATAAATCATTATGCCAAAGTAAATTCGATCAGCCCTGGTCTGGTTATGGTAACTCCGGCCCAGGCTTCACAGTTTGCAGCCGGTGATTATGTCCTGCTGATTCAGATGCAGGGCGTGGGCATTCAGACGTCACAGGGGTCTTACGGGGTTAATGTACAGTCGCTTATTGGTACACCAGGAGCATACGAATTTCTTCAGTTATTGTCGGTGAATACAGGGACGGGCGAGATCCGCTTTACACGGAATGTTTACATAAACTCATACAATACTATTGGTAATGTTCAGCTGATCAGGGTACCTTTCTATAATGAGCCGGTTGTCACATCGACACTTTCGGCACAGCCCTGGAACAATGTTACGGGTACAGGAGGGGTTGTGGCGATCATGGCAGGCAGGAAGCTTACCCTCAATGCCGGTATTGATGTCACCGGCCAGGGATTTGCCGGGGCTGCCGGTGTTCAGGGAACAGGCGAATGCGTATTCACAAATGTGGCTGCCAACAGCCTCGATTCCTATAATCTTTCGTGGAACAATGCCGGACTGAAGGGCGAAGGAGTGGCAATGCATGATAATAACGGCGTTCTGCTTTATCCCGGTCATGCAAAGGGGCAGGGCAGGAACTTTACAGGCGGCGGCGGCGGTAACGGACGATTTTCCGGTGGTGGCGGGGGTTCAAACCGCGGCAAGGGGGCCGACGGTGGTATCGAAAATGCATTGCATTGCAGCACTGACCCGCGCGACGGCGGATATGGAGGCATGAATATATTCGGTTCAATCATTCAGGATGGTGTATTTCTGGGAGGAGGCGCAGGAGCGTCAACTCAGGCAACCGGGTCGACAGCTTCGGCTGGTGGAAGCGGCGGTGGGATAGTGTTTATAATAGCAGATTCAATTGACGGAAACAATCAAATATTAAGAGCCGACGGAGTGACGGCGTTGAATTCGGTTTCAGATGCCGGAGCAGGAGGGGGAGGAGCGGGCGGATCAATAGTCCTTTCGTTTCAGGGCTTCAACAGCGAGCTGACGATTTCGGCAAACGGAGGGAACGGCGGAACCAGTCCGGGAGGTTCGGGCGAAGGCGGCGGAGGCGGCGGAGGACTTATCTGGTTCAGCACCAGTTCGACACCTGCATCCGTAACCGGCGCATCAGTGTCAAACGGTACACCGGCTCCCACAATTCCTTCCGAAGGTCTCGGGGAGCTTAAATATTCCTATTTCCCCAATCTTAACGGATTCCTGTTTAACTCGATACGCTCGGCTGAAACCGGAAACAGGATCGACTCGGTCTGTTCTAATGTGCGTTACGGTCAGCTGACCGGGACACAGCCAGTCGGGGGAACCCTGCCATACAGTTACAGGTGGCAGAGCAGCACGGTTTCGGCAATTACCGGATTCACAGATGCCCCGGGGACCAACAACCAGCAGCATTACACACCCCCTGCCGAGTTGTCGCAGACCACATGGTTCAGAAGGGTGGTTACTGATTTCGGCGCTGCCATCACTGATGTCAGCCTTCCGGTGAATATTATTGTCCATCAGAACATTAAGAATAATGTTATAGCTGATCCCGGCACCTTGTGCTACGGTCAGAATGCATCAGCCTTAAATCCGGCCGGGGTGATTTCCGACGGGAATGGAACCTATGAATACAATTGGGAGACGAGCGCCGACAATGTTACATTTACGGCTCTGCCGGCGGGAACCGAAAGCTATCAGCCTACCCAGCCGCTCACCCTGACAACATGGTACAGGCGTATCGTAACATCGGGAGCCTGCAGGGATGTAAGCCCCTCTGTCAGTATCAATGTGCTGAATCCGGTGGAAAACAATACAATACTTACACCTTCCCAGGAGATCTGTGAAGGAATGACCTTCATAAATCTCGAAGGGACAGTTGCTCCAACACTGTCTGGAGGAGATAACAACTACAGATATGTATGGGAAAGCAGCATCGATAATTCAGTATGGTCAGCAGCAACAGGAGTAACCAGTACGGCCGGCTACGATCCTTCAGAATCGGCAGCGTATTTTCCCGGACAGCAATATTTCAGGAGAGTGGTCTATTCGGGCAGCAATGATGTGTGCCGGAATGCCAGCGAGCCCGTTATTCTCACTTCATATCAGGAGATAACCTCCAATACACTTGTTCCGGCCGACCAGACAATCTGTTCAGGATCGGCTCCGGCAGTCATTACCGGTTCGGCCCCTCTGGACGGTGCAGGTCCCGGTTCATATACCTTCACCTGGCAGGACAGTACAGAAAATCACTCATGGACCGATATTGCTGGTTTTACCCTTGGTGACTTCCGGAATTTCACGACGCCGGTTCTGACCGATACGGTGAGGTACAGAAGAATAGTACAGTCTTCCGCATGTATGAGTATAAGCAATGCAGTATGGATAAATGTGCATGAAACTGTAGGTGATAATACAATCTCTCTTCTTTCAGGCGGGCTTGCCGATACAACGGTTTGCAGCGGCAGCACTCCCCACAGGATTACAGGCCTCAGCGCCACCGGCGGGACCGCAGTGCCGGGCGATTTTATATACCTGTGGTCATCATCACCCGACAATACAAGCTGGACGGAACTTCCTTCGGCAACGGGCATAGAATACCAGCCCGGGGCGCTTACCTCTACGACATGGTTCAGGAGAAGGGCTGTATCGGGTGAGTGTATATCGGAAAGTGAACCGGTGAGGATAACAGTATTGCAGGTAATAACAAACAATATAATTGCCGGAGATCAGGTGGTTTGCAAGTCGGATGTTCCGGCTCTGCTTACCCAGACCCCGGGACAGTCGATTACAGGAGGATCAGGTTCCTATACTTACTTATGGCAGCAAAGCGCCGATGGTTCGTCATGGGTTCCTGCGCAGGGGACAAACAACTCGTCCGATGGCTCATATCAGCCGCCGGCCATGACGAACACCATGCAATACAGACGATTTGTGACTTCAGGAGCCTTTGACTGCTGTTCAAGCCTCTCGAATGTTCTCGAACTTGTCAAGGACTCATTGCCTGATGGTTACACAATATCCGCTGGCAGGGATACCATCCTTCACAGTTTCGATCATATAATCAGGCTTCAGGCTGATCCGCCGGCCGACGGCGGATCAGGCAAATGGACACTTGTGAATGGTTCGGGAAGTTTTGACAATGATGCCGATGCGGCCACAAGGGTTAGCGGTTTGTCAGAGGGTCTGAATACCTTCCTCTGGACAGTCACGCGGGGTGCCTGCAAGATTGAGGATGAATTGCAGGTTTCGGTTCTTAACCTGATGATACCCGAGGGATTCTCACCCAACGATGACCCGGGAGGTTATAACAATACTTTCAGGATCAATGGTCTCGACCTGGAGAACCAGGAGGCTGAACTGACGATAATTAACGGTGCGGGAACGGAAGTCTTCCGGACCTCAAATAACGACGGGGACGAGTGGATCGACTGGGACGGAAGGACTCTGAAGGGTGCAGAAGTTCCGGAGGGGACCTATTATTACCTTCTGAAGCTGACTTCGAAGGAGAACGGTCAGGTTTTCAAGAAAAGCGGCTTTGTTGTATTGAAAAGATATTGATTGAATGGGATGTCTTAAGAAAAATATAATCAGTTCAGGGATCAGGTCAATGTTACTGGTGGCGCTGCTTGCCTTTCTGTTTTCCTGTTTCAGGCTCGATGCCCAGGTTCCCGATTCATCAAGGATAAACCTTGGGTTTCCGGTTTACAGCCAGTATCTCCAGAACGGCATGGTGATCAATCCTGCTTATACCGGGACCCGCGAGGTTCTGAGTGGTACTCTGTCGTACAGGATGCAGTGGATGGGGACCAGCGGCTCGCCTTTGCTTCAGTCGCTTGCAGTTCATTCCCCGATGAAGAACGACAAGGTGGCCCTCGGTATGACGGCCCAATTCATGAAGTACGGAGCGACAAGGTCAACCAGCCTGTACGGGAGTTATGCATATCATATAAAGCTGAGAAGAGGGAAGGTCTCGATGGGGCTTAAGGCAGGTGTCGATCTCTCAAACACCGATTATACCGGATTGCTTTTGAACGATCCGGGGGATCCCGTTTTCCAGTCGGATGAAAAATCACTTGTTCTGCCAAATGCCGGAGCAGGAGTTTACTATTTCTCCGACAGGATTTTTGCAGGGCTGGCCGTTCCGTCATTTCTTAATTACAGGCGCAACAGCAATGGTACCGCATCGCCATATCACGATTTCGGGCAGTACGAGTTTCTGATCACGGCAGGCGGACTGATAAAAATAGCTCCGGTTCTGAAATTCAAGCCTTCGGTTCTTATCGACTATTCGCTGGGAGATGCTGAAAAACTAAGGCAGTTTGACATAAACGGGAACTTCATAATCGCCGACCTTATCTGGGCGGGAGGATCGTGGAGGGTTTCGGAACAGGTTGCGGTGGCCATCCTGCAGGTTCAGCTTAATCATCAGCTGATGTTTGGATTTTCTTATGATTATCCCTTCGGAAGGATGAATTCGTTTTCAAATGGTTCTACGGAATTTGTTCTGAGGTATGAATTCAGGTACAAGGTAAGTGCCGCCAATCCAAGGTATTTCTGACAGTAATGAATAAGGTTCGCTATATATTATTGTTTTTGACAGCTGTTCTTACAGTTAACAGCGCTGTGGCTCAGGAGAAATCTCCTTTCGAGATCAGGCGTCTCTCATTCAACATGCCGGGTTACAGCGAAATCTCGCCCGTGATTACGGATGACGGGATCCTGTTCTGTTCCGACAGGCGTCTAAGCGGTGTCACCGACAGGACTTCATTTGACAACAGGAGGCTCTACAGCATCTACGTTGCAGAAAAAAAAGACACTTCCGACTGGAGAAAACCGGTTACCGTTGAAAGCGACAGGACCGCCCGGTTCAATACCGGGCCCCTGTGTATTGCTCCTGACGGGAAGACAGTGTATTTCACAAGCGAAATTGAAACCGGAGTGCAATCAGGAAACAGGAAGTTCCGGAATCACAGCGGGATTTTCAGGGCACAGCTTTCAGGTACCCTGCTTAATTCCATAGAGCCGTTCAAATTTAACGGAACCGACTATGACATGGGTCAGCCATCCATAAGCGATGACGGAAGGTTCCTGTATTTTGCATCCGACATGCCGGGAGGACTGGGTGGTTCGGATATATGGTTCTGCGAATGGGTAAACGGCGACTGGACCGCTCCGGTCAACGCCGGGCAGGGAATCAATTCGACGGCTACCGACAATTTTCCATGTATTCACTCATCCGGCAGGCTTTATTTCTCATCCAGCCGTCAGGGAGGTATGGGCGGCCTCGATGTTTACTACTCCGACCGGATTGAAGGTGAATGGGGAGCCCCTCTTCAGCTTCAGGCGCCTGTCAACTCCTCTTCGGATGATTTTGCCTTTGTCGCAATGCCTGATCTGAGGAAAGGCTATTTCGCATCGAACAGGAGAAGGAATGACGACATTTATGAATTCACCTCGGCAATTATAAGAAAGGCAGATTGCGACACTCTTGAGATAAATAACTATTGTTATGAGTTCGTTGAGGAGAATGCCGTAAAGTACGACACAATGCCATTCAGGTATGAATGGAAGTTCGGCGACGGGCAGAAGGCTGTCGGACCTATAGTGGAACATTGCTATGAAGGTCCCGGCCGCTACCTTGTTCAGCTCGACGTGACCAACCTGGTGACAAAGGAGGTCAAGCTTAACCAGAAATCAGAAATGCTGGTGGTCGAAACGGTGGAACAGCCTTATATTTCAAGCCCTGAATTTGCAGATGCCGCTGCTGTTGTACAATTCAGCGCCGACAGCACCAATCTGCCGGGATGGGATATCGCGCAATATTACTGGAGCTTTGGGGATGAGACTATGGGGATAGGGAAGAATGTGGAGAAGACATTCACCAGGACCGGAACATTCAACGTTCAACTGATCGTATCTTCCAAACCGGGAGAGGGGGGAATTGCCCGGGAAGCATGCGTCACAAAGAGTATCACAATCGGAAGGAAACCTTGAAAATTTTCACAAACGACATATATAATTCATGAAATCAGGGAGTGTTGTTATAAAGTTGCTTGTTTTATTAATGCTTACCGCGTCACTGCCGCATGAGACGGCCAGCGGGCAGGCAGTGCCGGGAAAGGATGAAAACATACCTTTTCTGGTCACCTTCGGTAAGTTCGGGGAGACTTCGTGGGGAGATGATGACTTCAGTTCATTGTTCTTTTTTACAGTGCCAAAGGATTTCAACCGGCAGTTTTATATAAAGGTATTTGATCCGGACTGCGGAGGGCAGAATGACGAGATCCAGGGATTATTTGATTCAAAAACAATGTTTTCGGTTTATGGAGGCAAGGGTGTCGATCCCGACATTAACATTGAATCGAGAGGTCTGAAGAATTCAGACAATTACAAGCAGGGTAACCTCCTGGCTTCAAGGGTTTTCGGAAGCGAACCCGCTTATGACAACCGCTATTATGAATTCGGCCCCTTTAATCCTACGGAAGGGGATTACAATGAGAAATGGAAAAGCTATATTTTCAAGATAGTATGCGAGGGGATAACAGGTGATGACGGTAATCTTTACAGGTACTTCCTGAGCAGTGACAAAGACAGCGATATACCCATTGAAGGCGCCAATGCCTTCACCTACGAGTATACCTTCAGGATGTGGAACGACAACAAGAGCGTCTCCCATATCTATCCGTATGTCGATACAGGGATCGTTTCAATAAAGCAAAGGAATTTCGACTGGGACGATGACGGTGTTATTCTTGTGGTTTCGACTTACAAGCAGGGATTGCCCGTGCCAATATCTAACGAAGATGATGAGAAAGTATCGGTGATCCCCGTTGAGACTGCGGAGATTGGCAAATCGCTTGATTTTCAGTTTCACAAGAAACAGGACTATGTTGTAAGGAACAACAATGTGGTGGTGTCGCTTGAGAACCAGAGGGGTGATGCCCTTCAGTTCTTCAGTTCGCCTATCGGAGGAGTGCCGGTTTACCAGCCTGTAATTTCGGTCAGGAAAAAAATAAAATAGTGCAGTCTTAGATGATATTTGTTCAGAGGATCAGTTTTGGTATACTGGTATGCCTTCTTATGCTTACGGAAACAGCATCAGGGCAGGCATACAGGTTCAGAAATTACGGGACAGAGAATGATTTGCCCAGCGAGGTGATCTACACTCTTAATCAGGATAACAATGGCTATCTGTGGGTGGGGACCACCGAAGGCCTGGCCCGTTTTGACGGGTTCAGCTTTTTCAACGTGAATTTTCAGGATTCCGCATCAGGCCGTTATCCTACGGTTTCGATCAGGGACACAAGGGGAACACTCTGGTTTGGCTGCAACGACGGAACCCTTTTTTACTCATCAGGGAGCGAGCTTCATCAGACAATTCTGCCAAACTCTTCCGGAGCCGGCGTAAGTTCGGTTTTTGAAGGTAACGACGGTAAAATATATGTTGTTTCTCAGCGGATGCCTGTTTTTGTGGTAGATCCCGGCAATCCCCGTGAAGGGAAAAGTCTGGAATCGGAAGCTGATCCGACTATGTTTTCAGCTGCTCCGGGACCTGAGGGAGAGATATTGATCGGAACCCAGGAGAACATTCTTATATGCAGGATAGAAGGGAATTCGCTTGCAGTCAAAAGCTCTGTCGAGGGATTTGACTACTCGAGAGTGATGTCAATAACTCCGGTGAAAAACGGAGGAAGCTTCATTGTGGGTACTGACGGCAACGGGATATTCCGTCTTGAACTTTCGGCTAACACAGGGTCCATCTCACGGTTCAGGGGTTCAGAGTCGCTTACGACTCTTCCTGTAAAATCAGTAATGCAGGATTCAAGGAACAACGTGTGGGTTTCAACCGCCGGTAAGGGAGCAGTTAAGGTGCAGTTTTCAGGAGAGGCCGATTCAATTGCCTCCATCCGATTCCTCGATAAATCGTCAGGTCTTGAAGGCGATTACGTGATGACCGCGTTTGAAGATTCGGAAGAGAATATCTGGCTGGGCTTAAATGGTAACGGCCTTTCGATAATGAATTCCGATTCTTTCGAGTTTCATGTTCCCGGAGGCAATAATATGCCGCCAAGCATCATCTTTTCCGGCAGGATGGGAGAGGAGTATCTCCTGGGCACTCCTTCAGGCTTCTATACCTACAGCCTGACTGACCGCAAAGCGGTTTCATTCACGCCTCTGCCATTACAGGACGGCCGGATTGAAGCGAGGTCATATTATATCGACAACGAAGGAAATATCTGGATAGGTACAAAAGGTACGGGTCTTTTCATGCTTAGCCCGAAGGGTGAAATCAGGAGATTTTACAGATCAGGCGATACCGGGGCCGACAATATTACAAGCATCAGCATTTCTGGCGATAACATATGGCTTTCGACTATCAATGGAGTGCATATAATTTCCCGTCAGACAGCAGCTTTGAAGCAGAGCTATATAATGAACACCGGTCTGGCTCACAACTATATAAATCAGATCCTGTTGCTGAGTGACGGGAGCGGTTATGTTGCAACCAACAGCGAACGGCTCGACCGGATCGATCCTGACTCAGGGATAATAAAATCGGATCTGGTGATGTCCGGGACCCTTCTGAACAAGGCTGTTTCGCTCGACATCGACAGCCGGGGGGCCATCTGGGTGGCCACCGAAGGCAACGGGGTGTTTGAATTCCACGGCGATTCAGTCAAATCGCTCACTACTGCAAACGGGCTTATGACAAATTATGCCTATGCGATTCTTGCCGACAGCAACGACGATATCTGGATAAGCCATCAGCAAGGTATTTCGAGGTATAATCCGGGAAGCGGCAGGACAAAAGTGTTCAACACAAGCTTTGCCAACGGCGGTACATGCAACGAAGGAGCCATCTATGAATCACCTGATGGCAAAATTTTTATCGGCACCACCCGGGGGGTGATTATTTACGACAGGGAAAAGGACCGCAAGTCCGGTTCAGCCCCTCGCAACAATATAAACTCCGTAACCATAAATGATGTGGTTTATCCTTACAGAGAGTCATATTCACTGCCCTACAAAAAGCGTTACACAGTCAGGGTCAATTATACCGGCATCGATTTCAGCGAACCTGAAAAAGTTTATTACAGCACATATCTCGAGAATTTTGATGACGACTGGACGACCCCTTCGCCAGACCGCGAAGCAGTTTACAGCCTCCGCGACGGAAAGTACCGGTTCAACCTGGTTTCAGTCAATGAAGACGGCATTACCCAGGAAAATCCTCTTGTCTTTGAGATCAACATCAAAAAACCCGTATGGAGGACATGGTGGTTTATTTTATCCCTTATCGGACTGTCGGCAGGCGCGGTGACCCTGATAATCAGGGAGCGGGAAAAGGCTCACAGGAAACTCCAGAAATATCTTGAATCGGAACTGGCTGCAAGGACGCAGGTTGTGATGAAACAAAAGGCAGTACTGGAAGCACAGAATCTCGAGATAAGAGACAGTATAAACTATGCAAGGAGAATACAGTCGAGCATACTTCCCAACCTGAAACACCTGAAGGAACATTTCACCGATGCCTTCGTGCTTTTCTATCCGCGCGATATTGTCAGCGGTGACTTTTACTGGTTCGACCAGCTCGATGAGGACCATTTCATTCTGGTCTGCGCCGACTCAACCGGACACGGAGTGCCCGGAGCATTCATGTCAATGATCGGTTCCACCCTTCTTCAGGATATTGTCACAAGGCAGCGCGTAACCAAACCATCGGAGATCCTCTCGATGCTCGACAAGCAGATATTTTCGACCCTTAACCAGAATCTTGAACTGGGTGTGTCGAACGACGGGATGGATATAGTAGTCTGCGAATTTACGATGAATAACAGGCATGTGAGGTTTGCCTCGGCAATGAGGCCGGTGCTGATAGTAATCGGAGGCGAATCATATTACATCAAAGGCAACAGGGCTTCTGTCGGAGGGCAAATGGTTGCTGAAAAATACTTTGACGATCAGGAGTACTATCTGAATGAAGGAGATTCCATTTACCTGTTCACCGACGGTTTGCCTGACCAGTTCGGAGGACCTGAAGGCAAGAAAATGAAGATTGCACGCCTCAGGTCGTTAATAGAGGAGATTGCTCCTCTTGACATAATTGATCAGGAGGAGGCGCTGACGAAATTCCTTATGGAATGGAAAGGCGATTATGAGCAGGTGGATGATATCCTGTTCATGGGAGTAAAGGTGTAAAAAATTTATTCCGCGTAAACCCCGGGATAAAAGACCGGGATAACCGATGTCGATTCGGTGTTGCTTATGTTCCCTGCCCTGTCGCGGATATAGAAATCGTATATTATTGAGTCTTCTGCTGAATTTTCGTAATAGCTGAAATCGACCGAGATATCACCCCTCAGGATTTTGTTTCTTCCTTCCCTCTCCATATAGGGGATCCTGAATCCCTTTACCCTGAAGGGATCTATTTCAGGGGCGGGAATTGATACCCCGTCTTCCATTCTGAAGAGTTCGATGAAGAGGTTTATCGTATCTGCTTCTTCCGTGCCTTCCGGAGCGTTTAGTCCGAGGTCTCCGTCACCATCCTCGAAATGGAACTTCAGCCGACCTGACCGGACCTGATTTCCAAGCTGGTCGAGGGTGTCAAAAACGGTGAAGCTTGTGTATTCGATATAGGGCTCGGGAGGAAGGCTCTCAAGTTTTCCGCAGGATGTAAAAACAGCCAGGGAAAGCAGAATGGCAGCCGTGATAGCTTTGATCTTCATATTTCGGTGATAATACCTCATTTTGCACAAAAATCACACCAAAGTAAACTATTTTTTCCTGAAAAATATCCTTACAGGCACACCGCTGAAGTCATATTTTTCCCTGATTCTGTTTTCTATAAATCTTTTATAAGGCTCCTTTATACTGTCGGGATAATTGCAGAAGAAGGCAAATGAGGGTGTATAGACGGGAAGCTGTGTGACATACTTGATTCTTATGTGTCTCCCCCTTGACGCGGGAGGCGGATTGTCATTCACTATCTTCAGGAATACATCATTTAGTTCCGAGGTTGAGATTTTCCTGTTCCTGTTGGCATTGACCCTGTCGATTATTTCAAGTATCCTGTGTATTCTCTGCTTGTTTGTGGCCGAAATGAAGAGTACGGGGTAATCTGTAAAGGGCGCCGTCCTGGCTTTTATCTCTTTTTCGATTGCCAGGGCGGTATTGTTATCCTTTGTTACAAGATCCCACTTGTTTACAAGCAGGATCATTCCCTTGTTATTCTTGAGGATCAGGGAAATGATGTTCATGTCCTGCGACTCCAGCCCCCTTGTTGCATCGATCATCAGAAGGCATATATCTGAACTCTCGATGGACCTTATGG
>JBAQCK010000058.1:0-93827 GCA_049294075.1 Bacteroidales bacterium
GGATAGGTCCGGGAGTCATAATAGGCTCAATCGGCCTCCTGGGATTGTTGTTTCTGGTACCAACGATACTCTGACCAGGGTCATCCCGGGTCTCGCCGGGGCGAGGCCCGGGATCTTATTCCAGCTATTCTGCCTTCCTCCTCTTCATCACTCCTTGCACCACAAGGTAAACCATAAAGACAATTCCAAGTACTATCAGGATTTTGTCAATATAAGGGAATATCTTATCCTTCAGGTCGTAGATATAATAGCCGATAACAGCGAGTATGATGTTCCAGATTCCGGCTCCTGCAGTGGTGTAGATTAAGAAGTCCCTCATGTTCATGTTTGCCAGTCCTGCCGGAATGGATATGAGCTGCCTGACTGCCGGTACAAGCCTTCCAATGAATGTTGAGGACTTGCCGTTTCTCACAAAATACTCTTCAGCATGAACAACCTTGTCCTTAGAAAGGAGCAACACCTTTCCAAGGGTTGAATCGGCGAACTTGTAAACAAGTGGCCGGCCCAGATACTTAGCCAGGTAATAGTTGATAATGGCCCCGATAAGAGCGCCGGCCGTCCCGGCCAGAACAACAAGAAATACATTCAGATCACCTTCTGCTGCCTTGTAAGCTGCAAAAGGTATAACTACCTCTGAGGGGAAGGGTATGAACGAACTCTCTATCGTCATCAGAAGCGCTATTGTAAAATAATTCAGATTGGCCATGTACCAATCAACCACAGTTTGAATAAGCTCCATCATCTTGCATTGAAATCAATAATTATAACGTTCACTGAGAGAGGTTCCGCCAGGGTATCTATTCTCCTTCCTTTTATACTGACCTGTGTTTCAACTGGCTTGATAAGCTCCTGCCCTGAAACAGAATTGAAATCCTGCCTGGCGCCTGATTTAAGAGCTGTCTTACAGCGGTTTTTGTGTTTGGAAGTTCCTCAAGCGGCACCACCTCGGCTGCATTGAACTGGCACGACATACCACAGTTAAGTATCGGAAGCGGTTCGGCATAGATACCGCCATCGGCAGCAAAATTTATATCCTCGAAAAACACACCCCACATCGTGGATTGAATCTCAGCTCCGGGCTTGTCGGCATTAATTGAGACTTCAAGTGGTTCCCGGGCTAAACCAATTCCGGATGTCAGTAAGAACAAAATCGACAGGCAGGAAATGATCTTTTTCATCATATTTTAATTTTAAAGACCCTCTTTCTTCTTTCCCCCGGGGGGGAAATGAATCCCTCCCATTGCGGGCTCCTTCCCCCGGGGGGGGAAGGCTGGGAAGGGGGTATTATTAATAAAATTGAAAATTTTTAAAGTTTGATAACAACCATTTTATTTGTGATCCGTAAACGAGGCTAAAATAACATATTTAAGCTTTGCTCAGGTCTTTTATATCATTAAATTGCCCTAAACCGCGACAGCTGGTTATCTGTGGACACTCCCGGTATGGAAAAACCGCGGCAGCGGTTTGACGAAAAAACCGCGACTGCGGTTTAATGTGAATAACCGCCGGTGCAAAGCTGGCCAGGGAAGGGAAGAAAGTACTGGTTATTGAACAGCACAGCAAGCCGTGTGGTTGCACGACTGCCTTTAAACGCGGAAGCTATACCCTCGAAGTTGGTTTGCACGAGATTAACGGGTCCTCCCCTTCCGGTATGAAACCCGCATGTATCAAATACACAAACACGTATGTATATAATTTTCAACCGAGCTTGCGAGCTCGACGAAGTCAAACATGTGCGGTTCCTTTCAGACCGGCGGTGAACTACGCGGGGATTTTTGACAACCTGCACTTTGCATCAGCCTTTATTGCGGTGATCCTATTCTCCTGATTCTCCTCCCCACGGGCTGATCAATTGTGATGGGAACCTGCTCCTCGATTGTATTTGCAGAATCGAGTTGCAGGGCTCTTACATCCGAGATGCAGATAAGCCTTGAAAAGCTGTGAAGAGTCAGAGTCAATGTATCGATGTTTGAAAGCTTATAGTCGCGGGGCATTACCCTGTCAATCAGGACAAACTTGAAGTCAGCCGGAATCATGTGTTTTCTGAGTGAGTCATAACTGCTTTCCAGCTTTATTTCTCCCGATGCGGTGAGATCTTCAAGCACTTCCCTGAAATACAGGTTGATCCTGGGTTCCACCTTAAACCCGATGTGGAAGTCAACCCGAATCAGTATGCCGGGTATTATCTGGGTTACCTGGTAGTCCATTCTGTCGGGCTCATCAACCTTGTCAACGTGAATCAACCAGTATGTATCCGCCCTCTTCGGCTGTTTCAGGAAAATTGAATGCATCACTTTCGATTCGACCTGATCGATCCTGTTGGCCTTTATTATGTATACGAGGTTTGTTGCAGTCTTGGGAACTGACTCATCATTTGCCAGATCCCTGAACATATCGATGTATTTGTTAAGGTTTGTAAAGGTTACATAACGATTCTTAAGCTTCCTTCCGAAATACCATCCGTACATGATGACGAAGAACAGTGAGGCGGCCAGTATTGTAAACCATCCGCCGTTGGCAAACTTGTGAAGGTTGGCGATGAGGAAGCTTCCCTCAACTGTGAGGTAAACCATCAAAAGAAGCAGTATCAGCCTGTGATTCACTCCTTTCTGGAACAGATAGCAGGCAAGCATGAAGGTTGTGATCATCTCCGTTATGTTGATTGCCAGCCCGTAGGCCGCACTCATGTTATCCGACCTCTGAAAGGCGATCACCACTACAGAGCTTGCTATCCACAGGAACCAGTTCACGACCGGCAGATATACCTGCCCCTTGATCTTTGTAGGATTCAGGACATTAAGCTTTGGCCAGAAGTTCAGGGATATGGCCTCGCTTACCAGGGTGAATGAGCCGCTTATGATAGCCTGGCTTGCGATTATCGCGGCTGCAGTGGCCAGCAGTATGCCAGGCAGCAGAAGCCACGGGGGCATTATCTCAAAAAACGGATTGACGTCTGATCCCTGGCTGTAATTCATTATCAGCCATGCGCCCTGCCCGAAATAATTAAGCAGGAGGCACAGTTTAACATAGATCCACGACACCCTGATGTTTGCCCTTCCGCAATGACCCAGGTCTGCGTAAAGGGCTTCGGCGCCCGTGGTGCTGAGGAACACGGCTCCCAGCAGTATGAATCCGCCGGGATATTCCGAAAGGAATCTGAAGGCATAAACGGGATTGACGGCCTCAAGTATGAAGGGATGGAGTATCAGCTGGGATATTCCCAGAGCACCGAGCATGAAAAACCAGATCCCCATTACAGGTCCGAAGTATGATCCTACCAAATTTGTCCCGAACTGCTGGATGAAAAACAGCGCCGCCAGTATTACAATCACTATCGGCACCACCGGGATATCCATTTTAACCATACGTAATCCTTCCACAGCCGAAGTAACCGTTATTGAAGGAGTGATGACTCCGTCGGCAAGCAGGGCCGCCCCTCCAATCATGGTCAGGATGGAAGCCCATGATGATTTCTTCCTCAACAGTGCGAATAGCGCAAAGATGCCCCCTTCCCCGTTATTATCGGCCCTGAGAACTATAATTATATACTTTATCGTGGTCGACAGGGTGAGGGTCCAGAAGATGCAGGAAAGCGATCCGTAAATAAGCAATTCGGAGAAGTTATCCCTTCCTCCGATCAGGATTGCCCTCATTGTGTACAGAGGACTTGTGCCCAGGTCACCGAACACAATCCCCATCGTGACTATAACCCCTAAGAAAGAGAGCTTTTTGATATCCGGGCGATTACCCGCGCTGTTCATTTTATTAAAGAATCAGTTTTTGGATCGTGTCAATCAGGCCGGCAAATTTAATAATTCTTAAATTTAGGCATTCTTTATACAGGATAATTTTATGTTGAGAAAAATCTTACTCATTATCTGTCTTTTAACGGCAGCCCTTCCGCTTTCAGCCCAGGAAGAGTGCCAGACCGCCAGGAAACTCTCTCTCCTTTTCATCGGCGACATTATGGGGCATGACGAACAGATTGCCTCAGCCTGGAACAGCGAAACCGGGAATTATGAATACGATGATGTTTTCCGCTATGTCAGGGATGAGATTTCTGAAGCCGACATTGCCGTGGCAAACCTGGAGGTCACTCTTGGCGGTAGTCCCTACAAGGGATATCCGGCCTTCAGTTCTCCCGCTTCCCTTGCTTCAGCCTGCATGAACGCCGGGATCGATGTACTGGCCACTGCCAATAATCACTCAGTCGACAGGGGGAAGAAAGGAATCCTGAACACTATCCGGAGACTCGACAGCCTTGGGATCCGGCACACCGGAACATTTGCTGATTCAATCTCCAGGGACACGCTCAGCCCGATGATAATTGAAAGGAACGGAATCTCCGTAGCACTTCTTAACTATACCTACGGGACCAACGGACTTAAGATACCTTCCCCGACGATTGTAAACATGCTTGATACAAACCTGATAGCCTCCGACATATCAAAGGCAAAGGCTCTGAAACCCGATGTTATAATCCCCTTCGTTCACTGGGGCATCGAATACGACACTCTTCCTTCGGCGGAACAGACCAGGCTGGCCGGGTTCTTTTTCAATAAGGGGGCCGATCTGGTAATTGGCTCACATCCGCATGTGCTGCAGCAGATGGAATGGACCTTAGCCGACTCATGCCGGAACGACCGTATTGTTGTCTATTCTCTTGGCAATTATGTATCGAACCAGCGAACAATCCGGAGGGACGGAGGGGCGATGGTAAGGATTGAACTCGAAAAGACCGACAGCCTCACTGCAGTTTCGCGTGCGGGTTATTATCTGACCTGGGTCCATACTCCGGTCGAGGATGGAAAAAGAAGATTCTATGTCCTTCCCTGTTCCGTATTTGAGAATAAACCCGAACACTTCACCAGACCATCGGATTACCAGAAGATGAAGCTGTTTATCCGGAACTCACGAAACCTTCTGAACTCCGGGAATCCCGGGATTAAGGAGATAATACACTCAGAAGAGGGTTGGATATATTGAATAAATTCATATCATTGCAGATGTTGGCAGGGATCTCCGTTAAATCATAATAAACCAGTTTATGGAAAACTCTATAGCGCTACTATCGGCAACAGCAGTATCACTGGGCTTTATCCATACCATACTGGGTCCCGATCATTACCTGCCATTCATAGTGCTTAGCGAGGCAAGAAAATGGAATCTCCGGAAAACAATGCTGATTACCTTCCTGTGCGGCATGGGGCATGTCCTCAGTTCGGTTCTGCTCGGATTTGCCGGAATTGCCATTGGTTTATCGGTCAACCGGCTTGTATCGGTTGAATCATTCAGGGGCAATATTGCAGCCTGGCTGTTCATCGCGTTCGGACTTGTATACATGATTATCAGCATAAGAAATCTTTACAGAAGGAGGAAGCACTCTCATCCTCATTTTCACCACGACAGCGGGAGCCATGTCCACGAACACAGCCACTTCTCTGAGCACACCCATATTCATGAAACCGATAAAGCCAGGACCACACCATGGATCCTGTTCCTGATATTTGTATTCGGACCCTGCGAACCGCTTATCCCGGTGCTCATGTACCCGGCTGCGGAAAACAATATACACGGCACAATCGTTGTTGCACTACTATTCTCAATAGTAACCATTGCCACCATGATGGTAGTCGTCCTTGCCTTTAAGCTCGGCTTCAGCAAGATAAACCTGAAGCCGGTTGAAAAGTACAGCAATGTAATTGCCGGGGCAATGATCTTCCTTTCAGGCGTTGCCATTAGGTTTCTGGGGCTGTGAACGGAAAAGAGATCGCTGACGTGCAGGTCATGCAGGTCGTGCAGGTCGTGCAGGTCGTGCAGGTCGTGCAGATCCAGGTCGTTTACAATGAGTGATATCTGAAAGCTGACCGCTGAAAGCTGACCGCTGATAGCTGAAAGCTGACCGCTGAGTCAGGATAACTGCAATAAAGAAATGCCTGTCGAGGTAAATGGTTTTATTTACATATAATTATTAGCTTTGCAAAAACTGATATCCCTGATGAGTTACGATTACAATACACAACGGAAAAGAATGGCACTGCCCGAATACGGCCGAAATGTCCAGAAGATGGTGGATCACATTAAAACCATAGAGGACAGGGATGAACGGAACCGTGCAGCAAAGACAATAATTCAGATAATGGGGAATCTTAATCCCCAGATCCGCGACATAGGCGACTTCAAGCATAAATTATGGGATCACCTGGCAATAATTGCCGATTTCAACCTCGACATCGATTCACCATTCTCTCCGCCCGAGCGCGAGAAATTAGTGGCAAAACCCAATGAGGTTCCCTATCGTCAGGGTGATATCCGGTTCCTTCACTATGGCAGGATTATAGAAATGATGATAAGTGCAGCTGTGCGTCTCGACGAAGGCAAAGAGCAGGAGTATTTCATCAACCTGATAGTGAACCAGATGAAGAAATCATACATCACCTGGAACAGAAGCCAGGTAAGTGATGAAGTAATCTTTAATGATCTTAAATTATTATCACGGGGAAGGCTGAAAATAACAGAAGGCATAAAGATCCTTGATGTTAAGGATCTTATCCCTCCCGTCAGGAAGAAGCCTCAGCAGGGCAGACCTCAGGGGAGACAACCAAACAAGCCATTCAACAAGAAAAAAGTATATAATCGCCATTAATGGGTAGTTTTATTGTTGACGGAGGCAGACCGCTCCGGGGTGAGATTGTGCCGCAAGGTGCAAAAAATGAAGCCCTGCAGGTAATATGCGCCACCCTCATCACTCCCGAAAAAGTTACAATCTCCAATATCCCCGATATTAGTGATGTGAACAGGCTGATAGAGCTGATCAGCTGTCTTGGCGTAAAAATTTCAAGAGAGTCGGGTTCATCAATGAGCTTTGAAGCTATTGACATCGATCTTGATTATCTTCAGACTCAGCAATTCAGGACCCGGAGTTCGAGCATAAGAGGTTCAATAATGATAGTGGGCCCTTTGCTGGCGCGTTTCGGACGTGCCTTTATCCCCAAACCCGGGGGCGACAAGATAGGGCGCCGAAGAGTTGACACCCATTTTACAGGATTCACGAAACTTGGGGCAAAGTTCGAATTCGATACCACCGATCCGTTTTACAGGGTTGAAGCAAATTCACTGACAGGATCTTACATACATCTCGATGAAGCATCGGTGACCGGTACAGCGAATATTATTATGGCCGCTGTACTTGCCCGTGGAAGGACGACCATCTACAATGCCGCCTGTGAACCCTATATTCAGCAGTTATGCAGGATGCTGGTCTCTATGGGCGCAAGGATAGAAGGCATCGGGTCTAACCTTCTGCATATCGACGGCACATCACGGCTTGGAGGCTGCCGCCATACAATACTGCCCGACATGATCGAAATCGGGTCATTCATAGGGCTGGCAGCCATGACCGGATCGGAGATCACCATAAAAAATGTCTCTTATGAAAACCTCGGGATCATACCCGACTCGTTCCGGAGGCTCGGAATAAATATTGAACGCATCGCCGACGACATATACATCCCCAGGCATGATCACTATGAGATTGAAACCTTTATCGATGGTTCCATAATGACGATAGCGGATGCCATCTGGCCCGGGCTGACTCCCGATCTCCTCAGCGTTTTCCTGGTCACTGCCACACAGGCAAAGGGAGCGGTGCTTATCCACCAGAAGATGTTTGAAAGCCGCCTGTTCTTCGTCGACAAGCTCATCGACATGGGCGCCCAGATAATTCTGTGCGATCCGCACAGGGCCACCGTGATCGGAATGGACAAGATGATAAAGCTGAGGGGAACGACAATGTCGTCTCCCGATATCAGGGCAGGAGTGGCCCTGCTTATAGCAGCACTTTCGGCCGAAGGGAAAAGCGTAATACACAACATTGAGCAGATCGACAGGGGCTATCAGCAGATAGATACCCGCCTGAATGCTCTCGGGGCATCAATCACCAGGATTTAATAATTACCGGATTTTCAGTCCTGCCCCCGAAAAAACTATTCATAATAACTCATCATAAACCGGCCCGGTTTCCGTTTCTGTCAAATTGTCAAATAAAGGACGCTGGCAGATATTTTGCTGACACAAGGTATAACTCAGAAAAACTAATTAGTAATGGTCAAGAAGAAATTTTTTTCAACAAACGGGGAGAAAGAAAAAAATAACACCGAAACGACTGAAAACAAAGATAATGCAACAGCTCAGGATACTGAAGAGACCGATCACGCGGAGGTGACTTCCGAAGGAGAGATTGAAGCGGGTCAGCCTGAACAGGCTGCCGGGGTGAAAGAGGAACCTGACAAAATTAAGGACGAACAGAGGGTTATACTGGCAAAACTGGCAGAGATGCAGGACAAATACCTAAGGCTGTCAGCCGAATTTGACAATTTCAGAAAACGCACCATGAAGGAAAAGATGGATATCTCAAAATACGGAGGGGAAGAGGTACTGAAAGACATTCTGCCGGTTATTGACGATTTCGACAGAGCCCTGAAACATATGGAATCGTCGGAGAACTGCGAGGGAGTTAAGGAAGGTGTAATGCTGATATACAATAAATTAATCGACTATCTGAAACGTAACGGAGTCAGCGAGATACCAGCCCTTAATGAGGCCTTCAACGTGGATCTTCACGATGCCACAGCCAGGATTCAGGTCCAGGAAGAAGAAAGGAAGGGTAAGGTGGTGGAGGTCCTGCTGAAAGGCTATTATCTTAAGGACAAGATTTTGAGACATTCAAAGGTTGTGATAGGAGACTAAAAAAAGAATCAAACGCGCGGGATGGAAAAGAGAGATTATTATGAGGTGCTTGGCGTGTCGAAGGAGGCAACTAAGGAGGAGATAAAGAAAGCATACCGGAAACAGGCATTGAAGTATCATCCCGACAAGAATCCGGGGGACAAGGCTGCCGAGGAGAAATTCAAGGAAGCCGCCTCTGCCTATGAGGTTCTTAGCAATGATGAGAAGCGTGCGAAGTATGACCGTTTCGGTCATGCAGGTGTTAGTGGCGCAGCCGGAAACGGCTTCGGAGGCTCCGGAATGACAATGGAGGATATCTTCTCATCGTTCGGGGACATCTTCGGTGATGCCTTCGGCGGTTTTGCAGGATTCGGAGGCTCGCGAAGAAGCGGCGGAAGAAGAGTAAACAAGGGAAGCAACCTGAGGGTGAAGGTAAAACTCAACCTTCAGGAGATATCGGGCGGAACTGAGAAAAAAATCAAGGTAAACAAGTATGTAAGCTGCAGTTCATGCAACGGATCAGGCGCTGCCGACGCGAACAGCATGACCACATGCTCAACCTGCCACGGATCGGGACATGTAACCCGTATAGCCAATACCCTGCTGGGGCAGATGCAGACAACTTCAGTCTGTCCGTCGTGCAATGGTGAGGGAAAAACCATAACCAAAAAGTGCCCTGCCTGTTACGGTGAGGGGATAGTACAGAAAGAAGAAATAATAAAAATCAATATCCCGGCCGGTGTTGCCAAAGGGATGCAGATGAATCTTGAAGGCAAGGGCAATGCAGCACGGCGCGGAGGAATCAACGGCGATCTGCTTGTTGTGATCGACGAGGAAGATCATCCCGATCTTATCAGGGAGGGCAACGACCTTATCTACAACCTTTTCATAAGCATCCCTGATTCAATTCTGGGCACTAATGTGGAAGTGCCAACCGTCGAAAACAAGGTGAAAATCAGGATAGAGCCAGGCACTCAGCCCGGGAAGATACTCAGACTAAAGGGAAAGGGACTGCCCGAAGTAAACGGATACGGCAGGGGCGACCTTTTGGTGAACGTCAATGTGTGGATCCCAAAATTCATTTCAAGGGAAGAATCAAAGATTATTGAAAAGTTTAAGGACAGTGACTCATTCACCCCAAAGCCCGACAAAGACGACAAAGGCTTTTTTGAAAGAATGAGAGGGTACTTTCAGTAGCCTTCACCTGAGCCCGTCCCACAAACCATAGCCATTCATCTCCTCTCCCGTTATTGGCGGGTAATTCATTTTTTTATGGAATCACCTTATGCATTCTGTTGAAATCGCTACAGTTCTTCAGAGTTTTCTATATTTACATCTCTTTTTTATCCATACACCATATTTATATGGCACTCTTTGAAGCAAGAAACATCACAAAACAGTTCGGATCACTTTATGCACTTAACAACGTGAGCATATCCGTACCCGAACAATCAATTTTCGGACTGCTTGGACCCAACGGAGCCGGGAAAACCACACTGATAAGGATTATCAATCAGATCACGGGCCCCGATTCAGGAGAGCTCTTCCTGAACGGACAAAAGCTGAAGCCGGAGGATGTAACCTCCATGGGTTACCTCCCGGAAGAGAGAGGATTATACAAAAAAATGAAGGTTGGTGAACAAGCCCTCTATTTTGCCCGGTTGAAAGGACTCTCGAAGGCTGAAGCCATGAGGCGGCTCAAATACTGGTTCCAGAAGCTCAACATGATCGACTGGTGGGGAAAGAAAGTGGAAGAACTTTCGAAAGGAATGCAGCAGAAGGTACAGTTCGTAATCACTGTGCTGCATGAACCCCGTCTGCTGATCTTTGATGAACCGTTCTCAGGATTCGACCCGGTAAACACCAACGTTATCAAGAATGAGATCCTTTTCCTGAGGGAAAGAGGCGCCACCGTCATCCTGTCGACACACAACATGGGATCGGTTGAGGAACTCTGCGACAACATAGCGCTGATCAACAAGGCTAAAACCATACTCGACGGGAAGGTCGATGATATCAGAATGCAGTGGGCAGGCGACGAATACGAGATAGTTTTTGAAGGGGATGTAACATTGCCGGGAAGCGGTGAGCTTAAAATTCTCGAAAAACATATTGAAGACAACAAGAGCATCATAAGATTCAAAACAGGCAGCAACAGAAACACTAACCAGATTCTGGCTGAGACTGTCAGCTTTGGCAGAGTCATCTCATTCAACCCTGCCCTCCCATCCATGAACGACATATTCATCAGGGTAGTTGAAACCCGGAATTAACCCCCTCTTCAGTCAAAAAATGATATAATCGTCAGCAATGAATAAAATTTCCATAATTATAAACAGGGAATACATGACCAGGGTCAGTAAAAAGTCTTTTATTATAATGACAATCCTGGCCCCCATCCTCATGGCCGCACTGATAATTGTCCCGACAGTCCTGATGGCAACCCAGGAAATGGATTACAAGAAGATAGCTGTTATCGAGGATAATACCGACCTCTTCAGGGGAGCGCTTAAGAACTCCGCTACTCTTGAGTTTGTATATGTCGACAATGTAAAGGTCGATGATCTGAAAAAGACATTTGAACAGGCGGGTTACTACGGGATCCTTTATATTTCGTCCGAGCTGGTGAACACGCCGAATGCCATTCAGCTTATCTCGAAAAAGCAACCTCCGATTGCTGATCTCCAGTACATGGAAAACATGCTTGAGAAGGAAATCGAGAAGCAGAAACTGATGGCATACAACATTGAAAACCTCGATGAGATAATGAAGAATGTCGAAAGCAATGTCTCGATCCAGACCCAGAAGATAGACGAGACCGGACTGGTAAAGAAGACCAGTACCGGCATAGCAATGGCGCTTGCATACCTGGGCGGTTTCCTGATGTACATGCTTGTCTTCATGTTCGGATCGCAGGTGATGAGAGGGGTTATCGAGGAGAAGACCAGCCGGGTTGTGGAGGTCATTGTTTCATCAGTCAAGCCGGTCCAGCTTATGATGGGAAAAATCATCGGCATTGCACTGGTTGGACTTACCCAGTTCCTGATCTGGGTGTTGCTTACATTTGCAATTGTGGGAGTTGTGAAAGCCACAGTGCTGAAAGATAAAAATCTCACTGAAATTACCCAGACTGGTCCCCAGAGTCTTATGAATGAAGAACAGCAGGCAGAGGTACAGGCTCAGATTCAACAGCCGAGTCCCGAACTTGCAGAGTTCAGCAAGCTGTTCGAGAGTGCAATGAACCAGCCGTGGGGACTGATAATCTTCTCATTCATTTTCTATTTCATAACCGGATATCTTCTTTATGCCTCAATCTTTGCAGCAATAGGATCGGCCGTTGACAATGAGACCGAAACACAGCAGTTCATGCTTCCGGTCACGATCCCTATAATCCTGGCGCTGATAGTTGCGATGGGAACAATGCAGAACCCCGAAAGCTCACTCTCTCTTTGGTGCTCAATAATCCCGCTTACCTCACCGATAGTTATGATTGCAAGAATCCCGTTCGGAGTGCCTGCCTGGCAGCTTATTCTTTCGATGGGGCTGATGGTTGTCACATTTATCCTTTTCGTATGGATGGCAGCCAAGATATACCGGACCGGCATACTGATGTACGGCAAGAAGACATCATGGAAGGAAATGTGGAAATGGCTGAGGTACTCCGGGTAAGCAGTGGATACTGTTGAAGAATCCGGAAAAATTATTCATATAAACCTGCCCGATCGTCATGATCGGCACTAAAAACGATATAATATGTCACGAATCCTGGTTATAGATGATGAGCGGGCCATCAGAAACACTCTGAAAGAAGTTCTTGAATATGAGAAGCATGAGGTTGACCTTGCAGAGGACGGGCCGTCGGGTCTCGAAATGTTCGGCAGTAATTCCTACGACATAGTGCTGTGCGACATAAAGATGGCAAAGATGGACGGCATAGAGGTGCTTCAGAAGATTTCTGAAACCTCTTCAGATGTACCGGTAGTAATGATTTCAGGCCACGGCAATATTGACACTGCCGTTGATGCGATCAAGAAGGGCGCCTACGATTTCCTTGAAAAGCCGCTCGATCTGAACAGGCTTCTCATAACCATCCGCAATGCCACCGACAAGTCAACCCTGATAACCCAGACTCAGGTGCTTAAGAACAAGGTAAGCAAGATGTATGAGATAGTAGGGGAATCGGAACCTGTTAAAAGGGTAAAGGAGATGATCGACCGGGTTGCCGCGACCGAGGCAAGGGTGCTGATTACCGGCGCCAACGGAACGGGAAAGGAACTTGTTGCCCACCAGATTCACGAAAAGAGTAACAGGGCAAAAGCCCCGTTTGTCGAGGTCAACTGCGCGGCCATTCCGTCGGAACTGATAGAGAGCGAACTGTTCGGCCACGAGAAAGGCTCATTCACCTCAGCCATAAAACAAAGGATAGGCAAATTCGAGCAGGCAAACGGAGGCACCATTTTCCTGGATGAGATAGGCGACATGAGTCTGTCGGCCCAGGCCAAGGTACTCCGGGCCCTGCAGGAGAATAAAATTACCAGGGTAGGCTCCGACAAGGACCTTCACGTCAATGTCAGGATAATAGCTGCAACAAACAAGAATATCAGGAAGGAGATAGAGAATAACACTTTCCGGGAGGACCTGTACCACAGGCTGAGTGTAATAATAATCCATGTTCCGACCCTCAACGAACGCTCCGACGATATCCCCTTGCTTGCAGAACATTTCAACACCCTGATCTGCGGAGAATACGGGATGAGTAAAAAAACTATAAGAAAAGACGCCATTCAGGAACTGCAGAAGATAGAATGGACCGGAAATATAAGGGAATTCAGGAATGTGCTGGAAAGGCTTATCATTCTTTGCAGGGATGAGATAACCGGTGCCGACGTAATGGCTTATGCACGTCCGGTTTCAGGATCAAATATACTGTAGTCAGTATCTGACTTAAAATCTGAAGTAAATAAACGGCATGGCAGCGATACTGCTCATCCTGAAAAGAAGGAATCCGGCAATGAGCACCAGTAACATCTGAACGGCCAGGGGAGTGTTGATGAATAATCCTCTGTACCATTCCTTGAATTTCTCGGGGAGAAAATGAATTATGTATCCGGCAGCCATAAGTGCAAATGCCCCGCTGTAGGCATGAAATATAGTTCCGAACGACACAGGCACAAAGTCATTGAATATCTGCCTGAGCATCAGAACCACGCTGTGCATATTCTGCGCCCGGAAAAATATCCAGCAGAAGCTTACGAAATTGAATGTCAGGAATACCGACAAAACCGTTGCCAGCCGTCCGCTGTGTGCCGGAGTACCGAAAAGGTAATACTTTATTTTATTTATTACCAATCCTATGCCATGAAGTCCTCCCCATATGAGGAACCTGAGGCTGGCCCCGTGCCAGAGTCCTCCGATAAGCATGGTCAGCATCAGGTTTACCAGGGTGCGAACCCTGCCCTTCCGGTTCCCACCCAAAGGTATATAGAGATAATCCTTGAGCCATCGCGACAGTGAGATGTGCCACCGTCTCCAGAAATCGGTAAGATCCAGGGCCTTGTAAGGTGAATTGAAGTTCACGGGCAGCCGGAAACCCAGGATCAGGGCGATACCTATGGCGATATCCGTATATCCGGAAAAGTCACAGTATATCTGAAGCCCGTATCCATAAACAGCCAGCAGGTTTTCGAACCCCGAATAAGCCGTTGGCAGTTCAAAGACCCTGTCGATGAAATTGATTGCAATGAAATCGGAGATTATAATCTTCTTTATCAGACCCTTCACTATCAGAAACACGGCATGGCTGAACTCCCTTTTTGTAACGTTGTATTCCCGGTAGAGCTGAGGGATGAACTCCGATGCCCTGACAATGGGACCGGCAACCAGTTGGGGAAAGAAAGAAACGTAGAAGCCAAAGTCGCTGACATTCCTTACAGGCTCCATTTTCATCCTGTACATGTCGATAGTGTAACTGAGCGACTGGAAGGTGAAGAATGAGATTCCCACCGGAAGCACGATGGAGCTTATATCGAAATTCGTACCCAGCAGGCTGTTCGACAGGGCCCCGAGTACATCAGTTACCACTATGTCAGTTCCAAACAGATCGTTAATTGTCTGCACGAAAAAGCCGGTATACTTGAAATATGACAGCAGTCCGATATTAGACACGATGCTGAGTGCAAGGAAAAATCTCTTTCCTGCTTTTTTACCCGATTTGTAAATCAATAGCCCGCAGGTATAATCTATCAGAGTGACAAAAACCAGAAGCAGGAGGAATAGTCCTCCTGTCTTGTAGTAGAAGAAAAGGCTCACCAGCAGCAGGTAAAAATTCCTTACAAACATTTTTTTGTAAAACAGGATGAATCCTGCAAGGACAAAAAGGAAGAAAATCCAGAATGCCGGTGATGTGAAAATGAATGTTTTGGCCGGATCATAACTGAAGATATCAGAGATCAGGGTCTTCAGAAAAACCTGCGGGGAATGAGCGTCAACCACGGGAACAACTGCCTCGTGCTTTGCAGGGGCAGAAGTATCGATCTGCACGACAGGAGGGACTTTAACCACAGGATCGGGCTCCATCCGGGTAAAAAGGTCCTTAACCATAAGTTGTGCAAGACTGTCGGCTCCCTTATCGGTCAGATGAACGTAATCGGGCTTGGCCAGGGGAGGATTCATGTTGAACCACTTCACAATTGACGACTGTCCTCCCATTGCCGTGCGTGCATCCCAGAAAGCAGCTCCTGTTAATTCAGCTGCATTCCTCTGGGCGGTAATAATCTTGGGAATATTCGGATATGATTTCACCCTCGTCCCATCCTGAAAGGCCATGTCAGTGAGTCCGACCACCAGCAGGCCGGTTCCGGGTGAGATCTCCCTGAGAAGGCCGATCTGGCGGGTTAGGCCTTTCTCATAGTAGGAGTAATCATTCCTGATGGTTGTGGCAAGATTCAGTCCGTAGTGTATCACAACCAGGTCGGGCTTCAGAAGGTTATATGCCTCCTTCAGGTTATCACTCCCAACCATGGTGAACTCAAGTCCGGCGCTCCCCCTCTGAGGAATATTGTCAACCACAATCCCGGTACTGCTCTCGATGCTGATCCCGTAAAGGTCGGGGCTGGTATTTCCTGAAAAATCAATTAGTATGTTGCGCGATTTGGACAGCTTGCAGACGTACTCCGTCATTCCCTCAGATGATTTAAGGGTGTCGGTGATAACTGGATTGTCCCCTGATTTTATCTCGATCTTCACGTCACCGCCGTTGTTCCTGTAGAAGATTCTGAGATAGTCAAATTGCGATTCACTATTGTCGGCAAGTACTGACGGAACGATCCTTATCCACGATTTGACCTTTGAAACAGAGACTGCTCCCTCCGGCATGTATCTGCAGAAGGCCATAAAGGGACCGAGGTCGTTATGTGTAATCTGCCCGTTGCGGAATGAAAGGTAATTGTATCTTTTCCAGTTTGATGAGGCTCTTACATAAAACGAACGGGTGTAGGTGACCGGCATCACGGGCAGTAACAGGCCTGGTCCGGTACCGCCATGTTCCTTTCTCAGATACCGCCTTATGTAGGAAGTGATCCTGTCGCCCTCGATCTGGGAATCGCCGTAATACAGTACTCTTACCTGCCCTGACTGTGAATGGCTTAGTCCGTCGAGGAAAACCGACATGGGATCGCGCGGCTGAACTACTGTATCGGCAGCCGCGGAATCGGCTACAAAGGTAATGGCTTGAACAGGTGCCGGAGTGAAAGGGGCTTCAAGGGAATCCGCGGTCCCGTTCGGTTCAGGATGGCCATTTGATTGTGTTTGAAGAAGGTTGGCCGGAAACAGGTTGTTGATCGTGGGAAGGCCAATGTCCCATGGCAAAATATATGAAAGACCTGCAAAACAGACCAGATAGATCAGCAAAAGCAAAAATGTCCTAATCGGGCGCATCTGGGTCAGAAAGATCAGCTCTTCTTCTTAATTTTCAATACCTGTCCGACTTTAATCCTGGAAGCGTCGTTGATGCTGTTCAGCTGAAGTACATCAGAGGCGCTGACGTTATCGAACTTTTTCACTATATCCCATATCGTATCACCCGACCGGACGGTATAAGTAATGAAATCCCCTTCCTGTACAGTCGGCATAAAGCTCATCGCCGGACCCGACGGCGATGTTTTTCCGATCATAGCCTGTTTCTGCGCGAAGGTCATGCCGGTAACCTGCGAGTAGTAATCGGCCTTTGAGGGATCAACATAGATGGCAAGCTTCTGGCCTACCCTTATTGTATTTCTGTATATATTGTTCCAGTATCTAAGGTCAGACAGGCTGACACGGTACCATTCAGAAATAAAGCCCAGGTTATCCCCGTCCCTTACCGTGTAAATCAGTTTTGTTTTTCCCTTGACATCGGGGGGCGCGTAGGTTGAACGAGTCGGATCGGCAGTCTGGTTTATCCTGCTCAGATAGATATCTGGTTTGTAGTTCCTGATTGTATCGTTAAGATCGATAAAATCGCCAAGGTGGTTCATAGGGAGTGTCAGGGAGAATGGTTTTGACGAACCCGGTACGAGTCCTGTCCTGTACTGGGGATTAAGGGCTTTCAGTTCTCCCATGGGAATGCTCATCACTTCGGATATCTGGTTAAGGTGGATATCGGTGGTTACCATTATGGTATCGGTGGCAACGGGGATATTCAGGGGAAGAGGCTTGATTTTGTGTTCGGCATAATAATTCATTGCATAAGCAGCGGCCACATATTGGGGGATATAACCTCTCGTCTCGCGCGGAAGCCTGTAGTAGATAGCCCAGTAATCCTTTTTGTTGTCTGACCGTCTGATAGCTTTGTTCACATTTCCCGGACCGCAGTTATAGGCTGCTATTACCAGAATCCAGTCGTTGTAGATCTTGTACAGGTCTTTCAGGTATTTTGCGGCTGCATGTGTGGCTTTTATGGGGTCTCTTCGTTCGTCGACGAGCGAATTGATAGTAAGTCCGTAACTTCTTCCGGTGCTGTACATGAACTGCCAGAGGCCTGTGGCGCCTGCACGCGAAACTGCATTTGGATTAAGGGCCGATTCTATCACGGCCATGTATTTCAGCTCGGCAGGCAGACCATATGAATCAAATATATCTCCTATCCTGGGGAAATAGTAGTCAGACAGGCCGAGAACTGCACTGAACTGTTTTCTTTGTTTTACCGTGTATACATGTATATGGTTCCTTATGATGCCGTTATATGGAAGTTTTATAAGTGAATAAATTTTGCTTATCCTTCCCTTGTAGACGGAATCGGAATATTCTAATCCGGCTGAATCGCCCATGAAATCATCAGGATGGCCTTCCATAGCCATTTTTACATACCAGCTGTTAACAAGGCTGTCGAGGTCGGCTGATATTTTTTCGGCATATATCTCTGAATTGAGGATTATGGTATCATTCGTTGACCAGGCGTTGGTAAAAAGGAGAGCCAGGAGGAGACCGACAAGTGATTTCTTTAAATATATCATTCTTCCGTTCATTAAAGTTTAAAAGTTATAAACGAGGCTGACGTTAAAACCGGCGCCGGCAACACCCGGCACAGGCATCCGGAGGGGAGTAACCTGAAGGTCGAGCTGATCAGTGACATCAAAATTGGCAAGGCTGGCATCAACGTTTGCGTCGAGCACCGTAATAAGATACCATGCAGCTATGCCGATATAACTAAGATCGCGGTACTGCTTGTAGTAATCGATGGCTCTGAGGAGGTTATCCTCGACCCACGATTTGGTTGAAGGATTATAGGTTTCAGGATGAAGGACAGGATCGTAATCAGCCGGATCAGAACCCTCGATAAGTCCGATATAGCTGTCGGTTTCCGGGATTTTATCTGTGAAATCCTGATAAGCCTTCATCATCTCATTGTATTTGCCTGAATTAAATCCAACGCTATAGGCAATGCCTCCAAAACCCGCGTAAACGAAAGGTATCTTCCAGTATTTCCTGTTGTAAACCTGGCCGAAGCCGGGGAATGTCACTGCAAGCATGGTGGCTTTCATCGGCTCTGGTCTGAATACCCTTTTTACCGGCCTGGCAACAACTATTGAGTCCTGTGCCGGCAAAACAGCCGGAACACAAAAAAATAACGCGATGAGAATAATTTTTATTTCCTTAATTGTTCTCAAAACCAGCAGAATCCGGTTTTTTCCCCGCGGCGGGCGGCACACCGGAGCGACAAATATAATTATTTTCAATAGTTAAGCCGGTCAAAGAGCCCCAAAATGCGCTCCATCTCTTCCGGATTCTCAAAGGGGATGACTATCTTTCCCTTACCCTGTTCATTTATCCTGAAATTGATCTTTGTTGAGAAAATCCGGTTCAGATGTTCGGAAAGCTGTTTGAAATCCTCATTGAGTTTCTTTTTTCTTTCCGTTTTAACCGGATCCTTAGTGGTTTTGGACTGAAGTGATCTGACGAGTTCCTCTACCTGCCTCACTGAAAGATCACCGTCGATAATGTGGTAATAGACATCCATCTGGGTTTTGGGATTCTCGATATTGACGAGGGTTCGGGCATGGCCCATCATGATGCTCTTGTTACGGATCCCGAGCTGTATCTCGGCTGGCAGGCGCAGGAGGCGCAGGTAGTTCGATATTGTTGAGCGCTGCTTCCCGACCCTGTCGCTAAGCTGTTCGTGCGTCACCCTGCACTCTTCGATCAGTCTCTGGAAACTAATGGCCACTTCCATTGCATCGAGATCCTCTCGCTGGATGTTTTCCACAAGGGCAAGCTCAAGCATTGCCTGGTCATCAGCTGTCCTGATATATGCAGGAACATGTGTCAGCCCCGCCAGGCGTGCCGCCCTGAGGCGCCTCTCGCCGGCTATCAGCTGATAGCGTCCGTCCGCAGTTTCCCTTACGGTGAGGGGCTGAACAATACCAAGCTTTTTAATTGATGCCGCGAGCTCCTCAAGCGATTGCTCATCAAAATGACTCCTTGGCTGAAAAGGATTACCGTCTATCGAATCGACTGCTATATCCATGTTGGGTTCTACTTTTCTCTCAAGTACCTCTTTCTCAACACCATCAATCAACGCTCCAAGTCCTCTTCCTAATGCATTCTTTTTTGTCATGGTCAGTTCGGTTAACGTTTTATTTCCCGTCGGGATCATGCTTTTCGATAAGCTCCCTGGCCAGATTCAGGTAGTTGACGGTTCCTCTCGAATCGGCGTCATACAATATTGCCGGCTGCCCGAAGCTGGGAGCCTCCGAAAGCTTGACATTCCTTTGTATGATAGTCTTGAAGACCATCTGCTGGAAATGTTTATTCACCTCTTCGGCAACCTGGTTCGAAAGCCTGAGCCTCGAATCATACATAGTAAGCAGAAAGCCCTCTATCTCGAGGTCGGGATTAAGGTTGCCCTGGATTATTTTTATCGTGTTAAGGAGCTTGCCGAGGCCCTCAAGTGCAAAATACTCGCACTGCACGGGGATGATCACGGAGTTCGCCGCGGTGAGGGCATTAACGGTGAGCAGGCCCAGCGACGGGGAACAGTCGATGATCACATAATCATAATTCCCGGATATCTTCGAGAGGATACCCTTGAGTATCTTTTCCCTTTCAGGCCTGTCGAGCATCTCTATCTCGGCTCCGACGAGATCGATGTTGGAAGGCATTACCGACAGGTTCTCAACATTTGTCACCATTACGGTATCATAGGGCTCCTTCCCGTCAACCAGACAGTCGTAGACAGTTGACTTCAGCTGACGGGTGTCAATGCCTATCCCGGAAGTGGCATTTGCCTGAGGATCAGCATCAATTATTATAACTTTCTTTTCAAGGGCGGCCAGACTGGCCGCCAGGTTTATTGCTGTCGTCGTCTTTCCTACCCCACCCTTCTGATTCGCAATAGCTATTATCCGTCCCATATGATTCCAGATTGAAATTCCTTATTCATTTCGAGCTTCAAATTTACTACTTATGAATTTTTAGCTTCGGAGAGCCAATAATGTAATTGTAAACATTTTATTTGTCCTTATCAACATTTTATTAACAGTCTCTTTTTTTATGAAGGCTTAATGTGTTCACCTGTTGCGACTCACTGCAATTTTGTAATTTTAATCTTCCTGAAAAGCTATTATTCTTCATTTATTCACATATTTGCCCAAGAGAATCCCGATGGAAAAATCCGGAACAAATCCCGAATGGTGCGCTATCTTTAATCCTAACGCAGGCAACGGCAGATATTGCGGCGGCGGAATGAGGCAGACACCCGATGCCCTTCCTGACGATGGCTTGCTCGACATCACCGTGATAAAGGAGATGGGTAAGCCGGAAATAATAAGAAGCCTAAGCATGCTTTACGACGGGACCGTCCTGAGCCATCCGAAAATAGACGGGTTCAGGACCACCGGACTGAAAGTGGTTTCTGATACGGCACTGCTTATAGAAGCTGACGGGGAATTGCCTGGTAACACACCGGCAGAATTCAGCATCATCCCGTCGGCAATAAATATAATCTACGGGAAAAAGCTCATTCAATAACCTCTATCTCATAGAGGCCGGGCCATCTCTTGCCGGTGACAAATATCCTCCCTGTAAGCTGATCCCATGCAATTCCGTTCAGGACATCCGCGTTAACCTCGCGTCTTTTTGCTTCGGGGTAAAGGCGTGAAAGATCGACATAAGAATTCACCTTGCCGGTTTTGGGATCTATCCTTGCTATAAGATCTGTCATCCAGATATTGGCCCATATCTCACCGTTAATGTATTCAAGCTCGTTCAGCTGGTCAACCTTCTTTTCATTGTCATAGACCTCAAGCCTCGAAACGGCATCGAACATTTCGGGCTCATGGAAATAAAGTACATTGGAGCCGTCGCTTCTGACAATCCTGTCGCCGATTGTGGTAAGACCCCATCCCTCGCCCTGATAAAATATTCTCTTGATCAGTTTGAAATCGGATCTGTTGTAAACGAAGCCAACCTTATTCTGCCATGTCACCTGAAAGATCCTGTCGTTGCAAAGGGTTATCCCCTCTCCGAAAAGAGAAGGATCGAGTGTATGCTGTCTTATCACCCGTCCGGTTTCAAGCTCCGCTGTCCTGAGTGTCGATCCCGTCTCCTGCCCTGTACCCTCATAAAGAACGCCGTCGTGAAAGAACAGTCCCTGGGTAAATGCGCCGGGATCGTGGGGATAGGAATTGACAAGCCTGTAGCCAAGCCGTTTGGGTGCCGAATCAGAATATACTATAACAAACCGGGTTACCGATTGAGTCTTGCCGGATGTATAAGCCACGGCTTTCACCGGTTTTCTTCCTGTCATTCCGGTAAAATCGCCTGAAACGGTGCATTCCCATGGAGCCGAATTCAGGATGGCAACCTGTTTCCCGTCGAAGCTTACCTTCACCGAGTCGATAGTTCCTGCATCTGCCACGGGTTCAAGCGATATCTTGACCTGTGCATTAAGCCTGCACTCCTCATTCTCAGCCGGAGATTTCATCTTTATCAGGCTTGCCGGGAGATCAGCATTGGCTTTCCCTATTGATTCAGTTGAGGTTTTTACGGCATTTCCCGCCCTGTTGGAGCATGAACCGGCCATGAGAGCCGTCACAACACAAATGACCGTAATAGTTGATTTTAAGTTATCAGCCTTCATTCTGTCTGTCTCTTCTTCCAAACAAACGTCGCAGACTATTCTTTCTTGCATTGGCGATCTGCCGCTCCATTTCCTGCTGGTGCAGATCGAAAGGGACAAGTATCTGCCATATCTCGCTCCATCCGGGAAACCCGCCAATGTTCTTGTCATCTATAAAAACATCAGCGTCTATTTTCCTGCTGACTGATTCGTCATATACTTCCTCGGGATAATTCCTGTTGATGGCGTAGAACTCTATCCCGTTCTTCCTGCAGAATTCGACTGCCTGCTCAAGTTCAGGCCCTGCCCTGAAAGTCCACAGGATTAACCTTGCACCGAGCTTCTCAAGTTCCTTGAGTGTCTGAAATGCAAACAACTTTTCCTTACCGATACCCGGATATTCGTGCTCCACAATCGTACCATCAAAATCCACTGCAATCCTTATATTCTTTAAACTGATCATCAAGACAGTAAAATATCATGCAAATCTAATAATTTCTCCCAATCATGTAAAATTTATCCTAATTTTGCTGGCCACCATGCCGATGGCATGATTCACAGACATGAAGCACATACCGAATTTCATCACCTGTCTCAACCTGGCGGCCGGTTTCACCGCGGTTATTCTTGCTTCCGGGGGCTCTCTTACGACAGCGTCGTGGCTGATAGTTGCAGCCATAGTTTTTGATTTCCTCGACGGGTTTTCCGCACGCCTGCTCAATGCTTACTCCGATACAGGAAAAGAGCTCGACAGTCTTGCCGATGTCGTCAGCTTCGGTGTTGCCCCGGCCCTGATCTTACACAAAATGATAGAAGCCGGTGTCAGCGAAGCTCAGGGGGCCTCCCCTCTCATGACAGATATTCTTCCCTTTGTCCCCCTGCTTATGCCCGTACTTGCCGGACTCAGGCTTGCTATATTCAATGTCGACACCACACAGGCAACAGTTTTCAAAGGATTGCCGACACCCGGAAATGCCATTGCTGTAATATCAGTCGTCCTGGCTGCTGCATACTCTCAGGCACCCCTTATCAGATCGTTCACCGGATCCCCGGCTGCACTTGCGTTGTACACTATAATACTGTCTGTACTGATGGTAACCCGGATTCCGCTTTTGTCTAACAAATTCAAGGGATTCCGTTTCAGCGGCAATGAGTGGAGGTTCATCCTTGCCGGCGTGACTGTTGCAATGCTCCTGATCGTCGGCGTTGCCTCTGCTCCCCTTATAATCCCTGTTTATATCCTTATATCTGTTGCAGCCGTGTACCTGCCATTTCCCTCACGGTAACAGGTACGGCAGCGGGCCGGCAAACAAATCTTCAGATCAGCATCCCGTCCAGCCCTGCCTGACGGGATCAGTTCACCTCTTTCTCCGGAGGATGCTTTTTCTCATAATATTTCAGACCGGCCTTTACGGCAAACCAGCTCACTATTATAAACGCGGGCCAGATAAGGTAGTTCAATATTCCGGATAGATACATAATATTATTATTACTCAAATTTTTTGTACTGCTCAGGGTTTGTCGTTTATCGATTATCGTTCGAAGTTCAAGGTTCGAAGTTCAAGGTTCGAAGTTCAAGGTTCGGGGTTCAAGGTTCGAAGTTCAAGGTTCGAAGTTCAAGGTTGCTGGTTGCTGGTTACTGGTCCCCCTTCAGGGGAGATGGGGTGTCATGGTACTAGTAAAGATGTCCTCCTGCCTTCATTTCCTCGCCGGTGATCCTTTTTCTGTTGATTGCTTTCCACGCGTACCATATATACGCGAAAACAAAAGGAATAATGAACGACACATACATCATGGTCTTCAGTGTGAAGAAGCTTGATGAGGCCTTGTCGATTGTAAGCGAGCTTCCGGGATCAGTAACTGACGGGTAGAATGCCGTGCCGTTGAAGCCGGCGATGAAGAAGAGCGCCATGACCGCCAGAATTGTTCCGGCGCCCGTATGCCAGATTGCCGACCGGCTGGCCCTGAATAAAGCTGTTCCTATCCCGTACAGGACACTGATTACGCCTGCAAGGAATATAATCAGGACGAGCGGCATCTGAAGCAGGTTATGAAGGTATTTGAACCTTTCCATAGTCACTGCCCCTGTAGCCCGGTCATAGGCAAATCCTTCGGAAACAAGCAGGACGATCACAAAGAACAGGAAGAACACCAGGAATGAGATGCTGTTCTCTGCAAGTTTTCTTCGGGACCTTTCAATGAGTTCACTGTCGTCGACCGTGTTTATAATATAAAGCAACCCGTTTGTCCGGGCCAGAAACAGAACAGCCAGTCCGAGGGCCAGGTTCCTTGCATTCAGAAGGGCTTCAAGTCCGTGCCACGGAGTTCCCCATCTTACCTGGTTAACCTCATTCAGACTGAACGGTGAACCCGTGAAGAAGGTTGCCACGGCGACTCCGATAAGGAAGGGGCCGAGTGAACCATTAAGGAAAAGAAAAGTGTCGAATGTTTTCTGGCCAAGGACGTTGGCGGGTTTCGAACGGTATTCGTAGGCTATTGCCTGTATGATAAAGCTGAAAAGGATTGCTATCCACACCCAGTAGGCACCGCCGAAGCTTGTTGAATAAAACAGGGGGAATGATGCAAAGCAAGCGCCGCCGAATGTGACAAGAGTGGTAAAGGTGAACTCCCATTTCCTTCCCATGGCATTTACAAGCATCGCTTTCTGAAGTTCATTCTTCGGAAGTGAAAAGATCATCGACTGTCCGCCCTGGACAAACATGAGGAATACCAGAAGGCTTGCAAGCAGTGAGATTATGATCCACCAGTAAGAATGCAGGAACATATGTGATATCAATATTGTCATGTCTTTGTCCTCCTAATGTTTTGGTCCGATTTTTATCTGCCTTATCATTATTGATACTTCGGCTATAAGCAGGACAGTAAACAGAACCGCGAAAAGGATGAAGGTTGTGATTACCGATCCGGTGCTGACCCGGGTAACAGCCGTTGTTACAGGCATAAGATCCTGGATGATCCAGGGCTGGCGGCCCATTTCGGCAAGCACCCATCCAAGTTCGCCTGCAACATATGGCAGAAGAATCGAAAAGAGGGCCACCCAGAGGAACCACCTGTTCTTCTGAAGGGTTCCCCGGAACAGGAATACGAGCGTGAGAAAGAATATAAGGATAAACAGAAATCCAAGCATCACCATCACGTGGAAAGTGTAGAAGGTCACCTTCACTCCCGGGATAACATCTTCGGGTTTATCCAGTGATGCATAGCCGAAATACCTGAAATATTCCTCGTTGAATTCCTTGTCGCTGAAAAGAGCGGCAATAGTTTCGGCCTTTTGGGTATCGTTGTTCTTTTTTGCATCCTTGTATTCAATCAGAAGGTCCCTTGCCCTTTTTCCCCGCTCCATCTTTTCCGAAACAGGAAGCAGTCCCCTGGCGGCATTACCGTTTACCAGATCAATGATTCCGGGGACGAATGCGTCGCTGCTTCCTCCGGTCATCACCGAAAGAAATCCCGGAATTTCTATCCTGAACACGAAATCGTTGACAGCTTTCTCTCCGATCTTCCGGTCTGATTCCTTAAGGATGCCCACTGCCACCAGTCCTGCTTTCTCCGTACCCTCATAAAGGGCCTCAAAGGCGGCAAATTTAACAGGCTGTGCTTTGGCCAGAGCCCTGGCCGAAGTATCCCCGGTATAAACCACAAGAAGAGAGGAGAGCAGACCAAAGATCCCTGCAACCAGCATGCTTCTTTTTGCAAGCAGGGCTTCGCGGTTGCTAATAAGGTAATATGCGCTTATCCCCACCACGAACATGGAGCCGAGCAGGAAGCCGGATGAGATCGTGTGAAGGAACTTGGTGACAGCCACCTCGTTGAAAACCACCTCCCAGAAATTCACCATTTCATTTCTGGCAGTCCCGGGGTTGAAGACCATTCCGACGGGATTCTGCATCCAGGCATTGGCAACCAGGATCCACAGGGCCGACAGGTTGGCACCGACAGCCACCAGCCAGGTCGATACCATATGGGTTTTTTTGCTGACCTTATCCCATCCGAAAAACATAACAGCGACAAAAGTAGATTCAAGAAAGAAAGCCAGTATTCCTTCTATCGCCAGGGGAGCTCCGAAGATGTCTCCCACGAACCATGAATAGTTTGACCAATTTGTACCGAATTCAAACTCCAGGATCAATCCGGTTGCCACACCGATAGCAAAATTGATTCCGAAGAGAGTCATCCAGAATTTCGTCATTCGCTTCCATTCCTCATCACCGGTCTTAACATAGATCGTTTCCATTGTTGCAATAATGAACGACAGACCGAGTGTCAGGGGAACAAAAAGCCAGTGGTAAATGGCCGTCAGGGCAAACTGAGCCCTCGACCAGTCAACCAGGGATGCGTCTAAACTCTCAAACATAGGCTAATTTGGTTTTATTAATTGTTCCAGTACATGCTCGCTGCGCTGCTCATCCGTCCGGTAATTCTTTTTCAGGAAATCGGGAAAGAAGAATAACTTCAGGATGACAAAAATGACAAACAACTTGATCAGCAGGATCAGCCAGATCCGTTTGCCCCACCACGACATGCTGGTGAAGCCCTCATAATAGAACCTGAATATTCTGTTAAGCAATGACACAAATGAATTCATTGTTCCACTTTCTGTTCCTGGTTATCCTGGTCCGGCCGGGGTTTTCTTCTTCTTTTTCTCTTGATACCAATACCCTGTGCTCCCGGCACCATGGATTCTTCCCCGTACTGATCCTCGTCCGACAGGCTGGAGGTTATTTTCTGGATAGCCTTGAACCCATAAAAGAACTCCCGGGCAAACACCCTCAGTACGGTATAAGCCGGGATTCCGAGAAGCATTCCGGGGATCCCTGCAGCAAACCCTGCTGCCAGGACCACAATAAAAATCTCAAGTGGGTGTGCCCTCACGCTGTTTGAAAAGATGACAGGCTGGAAAACAATATTGTCAATCAGCTGAGTCACGGCCACTACCAATGCCATATACATCACCAGAGGTACGACCACTGATGAAAAGTCGAGGTTGATGCTGGTGGCGATCCCCATTATCATAACGATGAAAAAGCCGAGCCACGGGCCGACATAGGGTATGATGTTCAGAATGCCTACAATAAGTCCCATAACCAGAGCCTGCTGAAAGTCAATCCCGACTGTTGTCATGCCTATGGTTATCAGTATCATGATGCAGGTGCTCTGGATAACTATTCCGATGAGATACCTGGTAAGAAGATGCTTTATTGAATTCAGGGCCCTGGTCACATTATCCACATATTTGTCGGGTATCCACATCAGTATCGACTCATAGAAGAGGTGCTGGTCCTTTAGAAAGAAGAAGGTGATAAAGGATATAGAAAAAGCCGCTACGGCCATATTCCCGAGGATGCCCACCATGGAACCCATGAAATTCTGTATCACCTCGATATTAAGAACACTTTCGATCTTTGAGGCGATGTAGTCTGTGACCGAAAGCTTGCCGGAAATATCCGGATTAATTGTAGTGACCAGTTCTTCGATTTTTCTTACCGGTTCCTCGATCAGTTCAACGATCTTAGAGCCGTCGATGGTTGAGAGGTAGTTTATCTGCCTGGTTAAAAGCGGGATGAAGATATAAAGGAAAAGAGCTATCAGACCCCAGATAACAAAAAGAGTCAGCAGAGCGCTCAGTACCCGCGGAAAGTTCCATTTCCTGATCCTGATACGGCTAAACATGTCGACAAGGGGCCTGCCCATAACCGAAAGAACCCCGGAAACAAGGACGTAAACAACGATGCTCCTGAAATACCATAGCAGGAACATAAAGATAATAACACCCAGAATGATCAGGATAGTCCTGATAGAGGTTTTCATCAAAGGGTCTTTTCTATATATACAAACCTAATCAGAAAAATCGTAACTGCCCAAATTTTTGTCGATCAAACTGTATTGCCGGTTTGGGTGACGCGGAGGAATAAAATCAGGGGAACACAGGCCGGTGTTCTGAAGTCACCGGGTTGAGATTCAGTCACATCTTACTGATAATCAAAATAACGATAATTTTTTTACCCAAAACGATAACCAGGTTATTGTTTCCCGATAATTTTTTTACCCAAAACGATATGGGATTTGACCGAAGACTGAAGACAGAAGACAGAAGAAAAATATTTCGCCCCACACGGGGCTTTTACAATTAGGGACGATTTAGGACGGGCTGCGCCCATCCTTATAATATCTCAGGCCAACGGCCTGTATCTGATATGATAATTCCCAGCCCCAGGAAAACCATCCGGTTATGTCAGCCCCGTATGGGGCGAAATGATATAGAGCGGGGCAACGCCCCGTATATCAGCTGCACCCTAAATCCAGGGTTAATGCCATATCGTCAGGTTACAATAAATAAAACTGCCATTATGTCTGCCTTTTCGGTTTGGAACAAAACTTGACTATACGTATGCAAATGAATAAATGTTTAACTTAAAATAAATAGGAGGACAGTACCATGTTACCATCACTTACAAGAAAAGAGTTCAGGCCGTTTTACCTCGGCAGCATTTTTGACGATGATTTCTTCCCTGTAACATCAAGGGGATCAAATCCGTCGGTTAACATACGTGAAGATGAGAAAAGATTCATCCTCGACCTTGCAGTTCCCGGACTGGACAGGAAGGACATGAAGATCGACATCAACGAGAATCTGCTCACCATTTCGGCTGAAACGAAGAACGAGTCGGAAGAAACGAATGACGGCTACAGGAGGAAGGAATTCAGCTATTCATCATTCTGCAGGAGCTTCCAGATACCCGAGAATGTAAACAGCGACAAGATCGAAGCCAACTACAAGGAGGGCATACTCAGCGTTATGCTTCCCAAGGTCACCGAAGAAAAGAACAAGATCACAAGGCAGATTAAAATATCATAATCTGGCTTCACGACTTCGGCAAAGCGGCTATCTGGCCCGGGGTTAGGCTCTCACGGAAAAGAATCGCAGAAGAACCGCACAAGAAAAAACAAAGATTGCATCAGGCGATCCTTGTTTTTTTTTGCTGTTTACAAATGAAGTGAATTATCCCTCAACCCGTGATCTGCCTGAGCAGGGCAAGGAATATTTTATTTCTCGTCCCTGGAGGATTCCGCGGCCACTTTAGCGGCAAATTTCCTTCCGAATCCGACAAGACTTTCCTTTTTATCGCCATCCGGAGCAAATTTGAAACCGGCTGTTTCATCAAAGGTTTTAAGCTTGAGGTTTCTTAAGTTGTCGAGGATTATTCTGGGAGCTTCGCCGCTCCAGCCATATGAACCGAATGCACCGGCAACCTTGCCCCTGTCGCGCAAAGGATTGACAAGCGCGAAAAGGGTGTACACCGGGAGAAGGGTGTTCTGGTTTATTGTTGGCGATCCTACGAGGATGGCATCGGCCGCCGCGAGTTTCTGGTCGAGTTCAGCCGGCGCGATGTTTTCTATATCGGTAACATCGGTCACAAAACCGCTTTCCGATCTTATCCCTTCTGCTATATACTCGGCAGCCCTGCCGGTAAATCCGTAAGCCGACACCCAGGCAACAAGCACTCTTTTCACTTCGCCGCCTGCAGTAAGTTTAAGATACTCATCCGACAGCTTTTCGGTCAGAGCAATGATTTCGCCTATGGTATCACGGTGAACAGGTCCGTGTCCCGGGCATATTACTTTTATTTCAAGAGATTTAATCCTTTCTATTGCCCTGACCATAAACCTGCTGAAAGGTTTCAGTATAACATCAAAATAGTATCTGAATGCACTCAGGTAATCTGGAGTCAGCTCGCTGAAGATGTTCCCGGTGCAGTAATGTGCTCCGAACGAATCGCAGGTAAAGAGCACCTTATCCTCAACAAGCCAGGTATAGATTGAATCGGGCCAGTGAAGATTGGGAGCCGATATGAAGCGGAGGGTTTTGTTCCCCAGATCGAGGGTATCGCCGTCCTTCACCACCATCGACCGGAAAGGCTTGTTGACAATATCCCCAAGGTATCTGATGGCGTTTCCGCTTCCCACCACCGTAGCTTCGGGTGCCAGTTCCAGAAGGCGGCCAAGGCTGCCTGAATGGTCGGGTTCAGTATGATCGAGAATAATATATTCAATTTCCGAAGGATCGCATACGCTCTGAAGCTTCTTAATATAGACATCCCGGAATTTTTCCTTTGCAACTTCCACCAGCGCTTTTTTTGTTGCATTGATGAAGAAGGAATTATATGTTGTTCCGTATTCGGTTGTCATTACGATATCAAAGGTTTTGATATCATAATCAAGAATTCCAATCCATTTCACATCGGGGGTAATATCTATAACCCTGTCGTCAGTTCGTTCCATGCATGCTCGTTTCAGATTTTAGCTATAATGCTCTTATTTGCCTTTACCTGCTGGAGGATAGGCACTTCAACCTCAGTACCGACCGGGAGGAAGACATCCACCCTGGATCCGAACTTTATGAATCCAAGTTCACCGCCCTGGGTTACCTTCTGTCCGGGTTTGGCATATGTCACGATACGCCTTGCCACGGCTCCGGCTATCTGGCGCACAAGTATCTCTGTCCCGTTCTCGGTTTCGATAACCACACTGCTCCTTTCATTCAGTTCGGAGGATTTGGGATGCCAGGCGACCATGTATTTCCCGTGATGATAGTTGACAAGCTTAACTGATCCCGAAACCGGATACCTGTTGCTGTGCATGTTGAAAGGCGACATGAAGATCGAGATCTGAAGGCGCTGATCCTTGAAATATTCATTTTCCATTGTCTCCTCGATGACTACCACCTTGCCGTCGGCCGGTGCATAGATAAGTCCGGGATCGGGTTGAAGATGTCTCGCGGGAAGGCGGAAGAAAAAGAGTAAGAACACATAAAGAGACAGAGAGAACAGCAGGACCATCCATTTCAGGAGGGTTTCATCGGGCCAGGCTATACCTGTGATTATGTTTACTGCCAGCAGAATTAAAAATCCGATAGCGAGAATCTTGTATCCTTCCCTGTGGATGGCCATTCTTCAAAAAATTTCCGCAAAATTAATCAAGACTTGTCAATCAACCAAAAAGAGTTATAAAAAGATAAACCAGAGGAAACGAAAAGAGGGCGCTGTCAAAGCGGTCGAGCAGGCCTCCGTGACCTGGCAGCAGGGAACCGGAATCCTTCACGCCTATGCTTCTCTTGAGCATTGACTCTGTAAGGTCGCCGTAGGTTCCGGCAACCGCAATCATCAGGGCAATAATGATCCAACCGGATGTGCCTGTTATTCCGAACCATCCAGAAAGAAGCCAGGCAACAGCAACGGCGACCAGTATACCTCCTAAGAAGCCTTCCCACGATTTTCCGGGAGATATCCTTTCCATCAGCCTGTGTTTCCCGAAAGCTATTCCCGTAAGATAGGCTGCTGTGTCATAAGCCCACAACAGAAGCAGAAATCCGATAACCAGTCCGGGGGAGAAAACAATATCGGGATGTGGAAGTATCGACCGGAACCCGGTTCTTGAGAACGCGGCAAAAGGAAACAACGAAAAAGGGATTCCCACGTACATAATTCCGAAGAATGTGTGAGCAAGGGAATCGAAAGGTCTTTCCTGTTTCCGGTAAAGCTCGGTTACCATGATCGCCAGCGCTGGCAGAATAAGTAAAAGAAGCCACTCGAAGCCGGCAATGCCTGCTGCTGCCAGGGTGGAAATAACGTACATGGCAGCCGCGGTAATTATTCCGGCAATGGACTGGGGATTTGCCCCTGTGCTTTTAGCCATCTGGTAATACTCGTACAGTGCACCGGCAAGCAGCATGAGACCGGTAAGGAAAAATGAGACCGGATGGAGCCAGAAGCCTCCAAGTATGAAAACCACTATCCAGACGGCAGTCAGTGTCCTTGTGGAAAAGTTACTCAATTCTGCTGTATTTTAACTTATTGCTTATACGCGTTATCCTTGCCTGCAGGCTATTGTGAAGGAGTGTTCTCATCCTCCGGCTGATCGGGTGTGACAGGATCAGGCGTGGCAGCATCATGTGCGGCAGGTTCGGGCGATGGTAACCCGACTGCATTCTCCACCGGGGCCTGGATTTTGTTGCCGGCCGCCTTTTCCCTCTGTTCCCTTGCCATATCTGCCTTGCTCCGGCCGAAGATCCTTTCAAGGTCCTCACTGAATATTACCTCTTTTTCGAGAAGAAGTTCAGCCAGTTTTGTCAATCCTTCAATATTGTTTTTAAGTACGCTGGTAGCCCGTTCGAACGATTTGTCGATGATCTGCTTAACCTCAAGGTCGATCAGTTCCGCCGTTTTTTCACTGTATGGTTTTGTAAAGCCGTAATCGGATTGCCCCGATGAATCGTAAAAGCTTATATTCCCGATCTTCTCGCTCATCCCGAAGTAGGAGACCATCGCGTAGGCCTGTTTTGTAACCTTTTCGAGGTCGTTCACGGCTCCAGTCGATATTTTCTTGAACATCAGCAGTTCGCAGGCTCTGCCTCCAAGGGCATAGGCCATCTCATCAAGCAGTTGTTCACTGGTTGTAATCTGTCTTTCTTCAGGAAGGTACCATGCTGCCCCCAGGGCTCTTCCGCGAGGTATTATAGTGACCTTTACCAGGGGGCTTGCATGTTCAAGAAGCCAGCTGACCGTGGCATGGCCTGCCTCGTGATAGGCGATGGTTTTCTTTTCGCCCATTGAGATGATCTTGCTTTTGCGCTCCAGACCGCCCACTATCCTGTCAATGGCATCGAGGAAGTCCTGTCTCTCAACGATGTTCTTATTTTTTCTGGCTGCTATAAGGGCAGCCTCATTGCATACGTTAGCAATATCGGCACCCGAAAATCCCGGTGTCTGTTTAGCAAGGAACGAGACATCAAATCCCTTTTCAAGTTTAATCGGACGGAGATGCACTTTGAAGATAGCCTCCCGTTCAGTGAGTTCGGGCAGTTCCACATGGATCTGCCTGTCGAACCTTCCTGCTCTGAGCAGAGCCCTGTCGAGAATGTCGGCCCGGTTGGTGGCGGCAAGTATGATAACCCCCATATTTGTCCCGAAGCCATCCATCTCGGTAAGAAGCTGATTGAGGGTGTTTTCCCTTTCGTCGTTCGATCCGAAGTTTACATTCTTTCCTCTTGCCCTTCCGACAGCGTCAATTTCATCGATGAACACGATACAGGGAGCTTTTTCCTTGGCCTGTTTGAACAGGTCCCTCACCCTTGAGGCTCCTACGCCTACGAACATCTCGACAAAATCGGAACCCGAGATGGAGAAGAAAGGAACATTGGCTTCACCTGCTACAGCCTTTGCGAGCAGAGTCTTTCCTGTGCCGGGAGGTCCGATCAGAAGCGCTCCCTTTGGTATTTTGCCTCCAAGAGCTGTGTATTTCTTCGGATTCTTCAGAAAATCGACGATCTCCATGACCTCCGTCTTCGCCTCCTCGAGACCAGCCACATCGCTGAAATTGATCTTAACGTTTGACTCCTTGTCAAAGATCTGGGCCTTTGATTTCCCGACGCTGAATATGCCTCCGGCACCTCCCCCGGCTCCTCCTGACATCCTCCTCATCATAAAAAGCCAGAGGAAAATAAGGAGAATGAACGGTAGTGTCCAGCCGAGAATCTCTCCAATGTAATTATGACGTGTATCAGTCTCAGGATAAATCATTTCCTTGTCGCCGTACCCGGCATTCACCTGCTCATCCTTAAGGAAGGCCTCGAATGTGGCAAGATCTCCAATGTTATGCGTGTAATGAGGTTTAGGCGCCCCGAATCCCATTCTCTTGTTATTGGGTTTCAGTATATCAGGATATTTTCCCGATTCCACCACCTCTTTCTTCAGGTATATCTCGGCATACTCCTTGTTTACAATTACCATTCTTTCAATCTCCCTGTTTTCGATCATCTGCTTCAGCTCCCTTGTCTGAAGTTTCGGAGTAGCCTTGCCGCCATAGAAAAGGTTTATGGCAAGGAATGATATGATAAGCACTGCAAAAATCCAGTTCGAATTGAATTTTGGCTTAAGATTCGGTTCCGGTGGTTTGACCGGGCCTTTGTTTTTATTTTCGTTTTCGGCCATAAATGATAGTCTTAACTTAAGTTATCCCTGACAGCTTCCATGGAAGCATCGGCCCACAATGATTCGAGGTTGTAGAAATGCCTGTACTCTTCCTGGAATATATGAACAACAACATTCCCATAATCAAGCAGGACCCAGAAACAATTCTCGAGGCCCTCGACATGTGATGGTTTTTCCTTTGCATCGCGTATTACGGTGTCTTCGACGGAATCGCATATAGCATCGACCTGGCTTACCGATGAACCATGGCAAATGATGTAATAATCGGATATACGGTTATCGAGTTTTCTCAGGTCAATTTTAAGAACATCCTGTCCTTTTTTTTCAAAAATGCCCTTAATTATGCACGTCAGGAGCAATTCCGTCTCATCCTGTCTTTTCTTCATCAAAGAGATCTGTTAAACATCAAGTTGCAAAAGTACAAACTTTTATCTGTATTTTTGTCGTCTTCATTCCATAATGTGCAATAACAGTGCCACCGCCGGTTTGCCCGCAACTAACGGCAAATATGGCAGGAGGTGTGGAAAACCGGACATAAAATGATCATTGGATCCGAAATAATCTTCCTGAAGACCGCGGTATCAACAAATACAACTGCCTCGGAATACTTAAAGTCCGGCAAGGTCCGGGAGGGTCTGGTAATCCGGGCAGCTTACCAGTCGGCAGGAAAAGGACAAAAGGGCAACCGTTGGGAAAGCGAAGACAATAAAAACCTGTTATTCAGCATTACACTGTTCCCAACTATGGTAACTCCGGAAGATCAGTTTATAATTTCAAGGTTCATTTCGCTTGGCATCAGCGATTTTCTGAATACAATCATTTCAGGCTGCAGAATAAAATGGCCAAATGATATTTATGCAGGAAATGACAAAATTGCAGGTATCCTGATTGAAAACTCGATCACCGGAAACACCCTGACCAGCTCTGTGGCCGGAATAGGGCTCAACATCAACCAGGAGGTCTTCCCGGACCGGATACCCAATCCGGTTTCGCTGAAGGTAATCACAGGCAGGGATCATGACATTGCCGGATGCCTTGAAGGACTTCTTAAGTGCCTCGACAAACGCTACAAAATGGTAATCACAGGTGAGCTTGATCAGATCAGAAATGACTATACCGAATCACTTTTCCGACTCAATGAGTGGCATGAATTCAAATCGGGAGAGGGAATCTTCAATGGCAGGATCCTGTCAGTGGGCGACGCGGGGTTACTAATGGTGGAAAACAGGGCAGGACGGACAAGGGAATTCGCCTTCAGGGAAATCGAGTTCATTCTTTAGCAAAACCGCACCTGAAGTCTGGTATCAACAACTATTGCTTCTGTTGCCAGCCTCTGAACTTTTCCATCTCACTTACAAGCTTCTCAAGGAAATCAGAAATCGGTCCGGAAGCCATCATGCTGAGTATGGGATTAAGGTTTACGGCCAGTTTCACCAGCGCCTCAGCCTTCCCGTCGCTGTTACCGTTTATATCGAGCACAAGCGAGAAATCGTTCGACTGCAGGGCAGTACCGCTGTAAACAACCTGGTTCACCGGTTCCTTCCCGGAAAGGCTGATGCTCACGGTTCCCATGGCCGGTACACGAAAGCTGCAGGTATCTGCCTCGATAACGAGGTCCTCAACTACATTATCCGGGACAAACTGCCGGAGATTCCGGATATCGGTAACAAAGTCGAATATCTCGGAAGGCGTGCAGGAAAGGCTGCCTTTACGGCTTTCAAAGCTGGATAGTGCCATAACTATTTAATACCCCATCCTGACGGATCGAGCCTCCACCTTTTCAGTGTTTCAACATCATCATTTGTGATATATCCGGTATCAACCGCGGTTGAGATGAGAGCCGAATAGTTGCTCAGGGTGTGAAGTTCGCATCCGGCTGACTTAAACCCATCGGCTGACTTTGAGAATTCGTACGTAAAGATTGCAGCCATTCCGAGTACATCGCAACCGGCTTCGCGCAGAACCCTGACGGCTCCCAGACTGCTTCCCCCCGTTGAGATGAGATCCTCGATCACGACCACTTTCTGTCCCTTTTCATAATAACCTTCTATCTGGTTTCCAAGGCCGTGTTCCTTTGCCTCCGACCTCACATAGATGAACGGTAATCCAAGCTTTTCAGCCACCAGCACTCCGTGGGCTATTGCTCCCGTGGCCACTCCGGCGACAAGCTCTGCTCCCGGATAATACTCTGAGACAACACCGGCAAATGAATCTCTGATATAGGATCTGACTTCGGGGAAAGAGAGAGTTTTCCGGTTATCGCAATAAATTGGCGACTTCCATCCCGAAGCCCATGTAAAAGGATTTGACGGTTGCAATTTTATTGCTTTAATTTGTAACAGATATTCGGCGATCTTTTTTGCACTGTTATCCATAAGGTGATGTATAAAGTTCATTTTGAGAACCGGTTCATAATGATCAGCCCCGAGCCTGACCGGCTACAAAAATACTCGTTATTCCATAAGTTTTATGCAACGAAGGAACTTTATAAACTGATTGCCGGATTCCAGGCCGACACCTCACTTGAGTCGGTCAATGTTTACGGTACCAACATAACCCATATCTGGAAGATTTTCAGGATCTACTTCACCGAGGTCGGAGCCGCAGGCGGGCTTGTAAGGCACACTTCAGGAAAATATCTTTTCATCGAGAAGAAAGGGAAGCTCGATTTGCCCAAAGGTCATCTTGAACCCGGGGAGGAACCTGAAACCTGTGCATTGAGGGAAGTAAGTGAAGAATGCGGCATTACCGGTCACCGGATAGTGAAGCCGCTCGAACCAAGCTACCATACTTACAGCTGGGAAGGCATCTCATATCTTAAAAAGACAAGCTGGTTCCTGATGGACTATGACGGGAATATGGTAATGGAGCCCCAGATTGAAGAAGGAATTACAAAAGTGGAATGGCTCTCGCCTGATGAGCTGAGCCTTATCAAGTCGACCGCGTGGCTTTCGCTGATGGATCTTATAAATACCTCAATACTTAGATTCTGAATACCCCCTTCCCTGTTGTTTCAAGGATTCCGCGGGCAGGAGTTCCGGAGAAAATCACAGGTCCCCGCCCTTGTAATCATGAATGTTCAGGGCTGCCGGGACAAAGATCGAAGCATCGCCCCCGCTTCTGATAATATCGCGCACAATTGTTGAGTTAACCGAAGCATGTTCCGGTACAGTAAGAAGGAATACCGTTTCAACGTCGGGCATGATGGTCCTGTTTACCTGGGCTATTGCCCTCTCAAACTCAAAGTCGGCAGCAGTTCTCAATCCCCTGAGCAGATACTGAGCTCCCCGTTTCCTGCAGTAATCGACGGTGAGACCTTCGTAATGGTCGACCGTGATCCTGGGTTCATCCCGGAAGACCGTTGATATCATTTCCTTCCTCGTCTCCAGTGAGTAATAGCTTTTTTTCAGGGCATTGGCTCCCACAGCAACTATTATTTCATCGAATAGGACCAGTGCCCTTCTCACTATCCCCTCGTGTCCGATGGTTAAAGGATCGAAAGAGCCCGGAAAAACGGCGATTCTTTTCATTCAAACGTGATTTTCTTTGGGTTTTTTACTTTCTGCCGGAGAAGGGAGAGGTCGAGCGCCTGCATGATGGTTTCGACATAATGGAATTTAAGTCCTTCAATATAAATGGGCTTAATATCCTCAACGTCCTTCCTGTTCTCTTCCGACAGTATTATATCCTTTATGCTTGACCGCTTAGCCGCCAGTATTTTCTCCTTTATCCCTCCCACCGGGAGCACCTTGCCGCGAAGTGTTATCTCGCCTGTCATTGCCAGGTATTTCTTCACCTTTCGCTGGGTGAATGCGGAAGCAATCGATGCTGCCATTGTTATGCCGGCCGAAGGTCCGTCCTTTGGAATTGCTCCTTCAGGCACATGTATATGGATGTTCCACTTCTCCGAAAAATTATCGGGCAGATCAAGCAGTTCGGCATTCGATTTCAGGTATTCGAGGGCTATAACGGCCGATTCCTTCATCACCTCGCCCAGGTTACCCGTAAGGGTCAGTTTGCCCGTTCCCCTGCTGAGGCTTGTCTCGACAAACAATATCTCACCTCCCGAGGCAGTCCAGGCCAGGCCTGTCACAACTCCGGCCTGATCATTTCCGGCATAGAGGTCGCGGATGAATCTTGGAGGTCCGAGGATCTTGGTGACCATTTCCTCTGACATCTCAGGATTGTAACTGCTTTCGGATGCTATGTTTTTGGCTGTCACCCTTACAATTTTGGCGAGTTTTTTATCGAGTTCCCTGACTCCCGACTCACGGGTATATTTATCGATAATAGTCTCCATCACCTTGTTTCCGATAACCAGCTGATCGGGCCTGACCCCATGGTTCTCGAGCTGTTTGGGAAGCAGGTGCTGCCTGGCAATCTCAAGTTTCTCCTCCACCAGGTAGCCGGTAATCTCAATAAGTTCCATCCTGTCCCTAAGTGCAGGACTGACTGTTGAAAGGGTATTGGCGGTTGCTATGAAGAGTACTTTCGAGAGGTCGTACTCAAGTTCAATGAAATTATCGAAGAAGGTGCTGTTCTGTTCAGGATCAAGAACTTCAAGCAGCGCGGATGAAGGGTCTCCCCTGTAGTCCTGTCCCACCTTGTCGACCTCGTCGAGTATGAAAACAGGATTGGATGATCCGGCTCGTTTCAGGTTCTGGATTATCCTTCCCGGCATTGCCCCAATGTAAGTTTTCCTGTGACCGCGAATTTCAGCCTCATCATGAAGTCCTCCAAGTGACATTCTGACATATTTTCTGTCCAGCGCTTTTGCCACCGACTTACTGAGGGATGTTTTTCCAACTCCGGGAGGGCCGTACAGGCACAATATGGGAGACTTAAGGTCGCCCTTAAGCTTGAGGACAGCAAGGTGTTCAAGTATTCTTTCTTTTACCTCGTCGAGACCGAAATGATCATTGTCGAGTACTCTTCTTGCATTGTTAAGATCCAGATTGTCCACGGTACAGGATCCCCAGGGCAGGTCGAGCAAAGTCTGAACGTAGTTTACCTGAACGGAATACTCGGCTGCCGCAGGATTGAGGCGGCTTAGTTTTCCCAGTTCATTTTCGAAAGTCTTCCCGACCTCTTCAGGCCAGACCTTGAGCAGCGCTCTTTTCCTGAACTCCTCTATTTCCTTTTCAACAGGATTGCCTCCGAGTTCATTCTGTATGGTCTTCATCTGCTGATGAAGAAGAAATTCCCTCTGCTGCTGATCGAGATCGCTTTTCACTTTAGACTGCAGCTCGTTCTTAAGTTCGAGCACCTGAATCTCCTGAACCAGAAACTCAAGAAGGGTGAATCCCCTGTCTCTCAAACTGTTTATTTCGAGAAGCCTCTGCTTGTCCTGGACCTTGATATCAGTATTCGAACAGATGAAATTGATAAGGTAGGTGTTGTTCTCGATATTCTTGATTGCAAATGAAGCTTCGGGGCTTATATTGGGATTTATCTTGATTATTTTCAGCGACAGGTCGCGGAGTGAACCGACAATTGCGTCAAAATCCTTGCTGGGAATTTCCGGTTTCACTTCCGGGATTGTCCTTACCCTGGCTATGAAGTATGGTGTGTCGGTGATCAGCTCATTGAGCACCATTCTCCTGCGGCCCTGTATTATGGCAGTGGTTGAGCCGTCGGGCATTTCAAGGAGCTTGACAATCTGTCCAATTGTTCCGACATTATGAAGCTCATCGAATAAGGGATTTTCTGTATCAGGATCTTTCTGGGCGACTGTACCCACGATCTTGTCGGTTCGATAGGCTTCCTTTATCAGCTGTACGGACCTGGGTCTTCCGATGGAGATGGGAAGGACCACGCCAGGGAAAAGAACAGTATTACGGAGCGACAGGATGGGAATTGAATCAGGGACATCTATATCTTCCAGGTCTCCGTCCTCTCCGTCAGCTATAATCGGGACAATGTCACCCTCGCCGTCAAGAATTTCGGGAAGCAGCAGTTCGCGGACAGGTTTTCTGAATTTTTTTTCCATCAGTCAAATGAGTGCTGTCAAATTTACATATAATTTTTAACTGTGATTCCGCCCCGGTATTGCAATCATTATGCCAGAAAAAATGGCGGAGCTTCACCGGGGAGAAAAAAAAATCCCGGTCGTTGCAGCCCGGGATCATTTTAATATTATGTTATTATCTCTTTTTCCCCACATGATCCTTGTAACGGTTCATGAATTTGTCGACCCTTCCCGCGGTGTCAACAAGCTTCATTTTACCTGTGTAAAACGGATGTGAAGTATTGGAGATTTCAAGCTTGATAAGCGGATATTCATTCCCGTCTTCCCATTTCACTGTTTCTTTTGACGCGGCGGTTGACCTGGTAATGAATGAGTGTCCGTTTGACATGTCCTGAAAAACCACCAGTCTGTAATTCTTCGGATGTATACCCTGTTTCATTGCTCTGATGTTTTATTCCTTTACGTTAAAAATATCCCATTATTAGGGTTCGCAAAATTAATGAAGTTTATCAGAAAAACAAAGCAGAATAAAAAATTATTATTCATTGTTTCCGGAAGCTGTTCCCTGTCGGCCGTACAGCACCATTTCGTCCTTGTACCTCACGAATTCTGCATTTCTGTCAATCATATACCGGAAAGTAACATGGGTTTTTGCTCTCCGTCCGCCCAGCGCTTCATAGATGGCGATCATTTTGGGATTAAAATCGCCAACCCACGACAGTTCCAGTTCCCTGTACCATGGTTTGAACTTGAGCTTCTCATACAGGTGAAGAAAGATTGCAGATTCGACTCCGTTGTTCTGGTATGAAGGATGAACACCGCCTACCAATCCCCTTATCCTTGTCATCCTGTGATTTGCTTTTGCCCAGACGAATCTCAGCTTGTTCCGGAAGTTTAGTTTGCCTTTAAAGGGTTTGATAATCTGATTCAGGTCGGGGAAGAGAATGAAGAATGCAATTGGTTTTTCGTTGTGATAGGCGAACCAGATCAGTTCCTGGTCGATAATGTGTCTGGCCTTGCGGAAGGTGGCTTCAAGGACCTCAGTTCCGACCGGGGTGAAATCCTCCTTGAAAACGGCCCAGGCTGAATTGTATATTTCAACGAAATCCTCATAGAATTTTTGCCTGTTTGCCATTTCGAAATGCCTGAAAGCATATCCGGGCCTTTTTGACAGCCAGTCGGCAATTTTCAGGATCCTTGGAGGAAACTCCACTATTTTACCGTCAGCTCCGTGAACATCCCTGTGATAGGAATACTGTTCATAATAATTCCTGAATCCGTAAGCCTCGAAGAAGTCGCGGTAATATTTCTTATTATAGGGCATCCCGTAACTCTGCTGCACGAAACCGTCGACAAGCAGACCCCAGTTACTGTCGTTCTCTCCGAAGTTAACCGGGCCGTCAATTGCCTCCATTCCCTTGGATTTCAGCCAGTTTATGCCAGTATCAAAGAGCATAAAGGCAGCATCTCTGTCTTCAGTGACTTCAAAAAATCCGATCCCGCCTGTCTTCTGTCTGTAAACTATTGATCGCTGGGTGTCGTAAAAGGCAGCTACTCTGCCAATGGTGTTCCCCCTGTCATCCTTTAGTATCCACCGGATGGCCTCACCCCTGCTGAAGACCCTGTTGAGGGAAGGGTCAAAGATGGCTTCCAGTTCCGAATCAAGCATACATACCCAATTGGGATCATCCTTGTAAAGGACCCCTGGCAGGTTGAGGAACTCTTTCCTGTCCCCGGCGGTTTTTACTTCTTTAATCTGCATTACGGTCAGGCTTAGTGAGGCAAATATAATCAGAATTTCGTATTCCAGAAACCGGCAGGTAATCAGAGCTGTCCGGGATGCCGGGTTGAAGGTTCAGTTTCCGCTCGTGATGCTGCAGATACCAGTTGTTTTTATTTTATATCAATTATCCTGTGATCGATAAGGATAAACAACAATCCAAGCATGAAGCTGTAAAGCGCGTATATTTTAAGAGGTATGTATTCCGAAGGCCGGATCTTCATCTTCGCCCAGAGATAGATGACAAGATACAGTTTGCTGATAAGGTACACCACAAAAGTTGCCAGTGCCACACCTACAATGTTATAACCCCATTTTATCATCAGAAGGCTGAGCGGCACGTTCAGGGCAATCTCCAGGACTGCTGCAATAAGTGTTATATTTGTCTTTTTCCTTCCCACTATTATCGTTTGCGGAAAGATAAGCCGCGGGATAACCAGCAGTGAGTAAAGAAGGAATATGTCGGCGCTTTTCTGGAATTCAGGTGTGAACATTCTCGGGTAGATCCATCGTGCAAACAACATTATCACCATTGTTGAAGGGAAACAGATGTGCATCAGCCTTTTCGATTTTTCCCTGATTTTTGCCAGGGAGTCCTTCATCTGGGTTCTTGTTGAGAATTCGGGCAGCATGGCATTGCTTAATCCGTTGGCCAGCATGAGTGCCAGCGGGAACTCTTTGGCTCCGTAACGGAACCATGCAAACCATTCCGGATCGCGATAGACTGCAGATACGATGATTCCGTCAATATATTGGGCCGATCCGCTTATCAGGGTTGTTATTACGAGAGGAAGACCCAGGTATAAATGCTCCTTCATGAATTTCGAAGAGATTTTCATCTCGGTATATCTTCTGAGGAGAATTATAAGCCAGACCCATCTGAGACCGGTAACTGCAAGCAGGCCGTAAACCGCCCAGATGATATCCTTGCCCATGAGAACAGGCGCTATTACCAGAATGAGCTGAAGCATAAAAGTATAGAGCCCGTACTGAAAGATCCGGTGCGATCTGTTATTCAGCAGGTAGATATATTCAATAAGGCAAACCGGACTGCTAAGCAGGACATAAAGAAGCAGAAGGTTAAGATATGGAACGTTCCCGCTGAAGTTAAAGACCGAGAAGTTACCCTTGAGTGCATGACCGATTGCAAAAATCAGCAGGCTGAAAAAGCTGAGGAGCAGGAATGCGTTAAATATCTCTGGCGATTTCCCGGTGCCGTTATCACCGGTTTTCCTGTAAGTCCGGTTCCGGTGATAAAGAGGAAGGAGCGACTGAATAATCCCCGTTACCCAGAAGAAGCTGATAAGTCCCGAGATGAACAGGAACATTTCCCATGCTCCGATCTCGGAACGGGTAAGATGGCTTTTTGTAAAAACAATGCTGATAATGAGGAAAATGGTGAACTTCATCAGCTGGAACAGCTGGAGCCCCGAAATATTATCTATCAGTTTTATCTTTCTCAATAGTGAAAGAAATGGTAAGGATTCACCTGAAAACAAATGTCTGCAATAAATATTTCAAAGTGACTTCCCGATTTTTGAACATCAAAGTTAACAATTGAAACCAAGCAGCAGAAAATAATTTGAAAATTTTGTTAATAGGAATATTTCGGCTTATTTTGCACCCCTGAAACGGTGGATGTAGTTCAGTTGGTTAGAACGTCGGATTGTGGTTCCGAAGGCCGTGGGTTCGAATCCCATCTTCCACCCCAGACATAAAAAGCCTTTCCCGCCCACAGGCGGGAAGGGCTTTGTTTTTTCAGTGTGTTGAAAGCTTCCTGTACCTGCCATAAGCCAGAACTGCCAGTGAAACAAGGCTGGCGACAGCCACATATACGAAGACCGGTACCGGCACCGGATCGCCTCCGGCATAGGAATGAAGTCCGGTAAGATAATAGTTTACACCGAAATAAGTCATCAGCACTGACGAAAATGCAAACAGCGACAGCAGGTTGAAGGTATATATATCCTTCAGACCCGGTATCATTCTTGCATGAATGACGAAGCTGTAAACGATGATGGTTATCAGCGACCATGTCTCCTTGGGATCCCATCCCCAGTACCTGCCCCACGATTCGTTCGCCCACACCGCGCCAAGAAAAGTACCGGTAGTCAGCAGATACAATCCTATGATAAGTGATTTGTAGTTGATGACAGTCAGGTCGTCAATTGTTGCTGAAATCCTTTCCAGGCTTGATTTCCCGGAAAGCGACAGCAATATCATCGCTATGATACCGAGTATTGCGCCCAGTCCCAGGAAACCGTAGCTCGCGGTTATAACCGACACATGAAGGGTAAGCCAGTACGACTGCAGCACAGGAACGAGGTTGGTGATCTCAGGGTCCATGAAGCTGAGGTGTGCAACCATCAGGGTCAGTCCGGCCAGTACCGCCGTTGCAGGAAGTGCGAAAAGCGACCTGCGGCTGAAAATAAATCCGGCAAGCAGGGTAACCCATGAAATGAATATCATCGATTCATAGCCGTTGCTCATGGGAGAATGGCCTGAAATATACCATCTCAGGCCAAGCCCGAGAGTATGGACAAGGAATCCGGCAAAGAGAATCCAGCTGAGAATCCGTGTGAACAGAAGCGGGGATTTTTTCCCTTTTACCACCATCACTATCAGACCGGCAAGCAGCAGAATACCTATGGCCAGATAGAAAGGGAAGAGCCGTTCAAAGATCATCATCCTGTAATACAGGGATTCCGCTATGATCCTGGTCTGTGACGGGAGTTCGTAAGCAGTGAACCTCGACTGATATTCCCTTACCGATGCTGCTATCTGTTTTGCCGTGGAGGTATTCCCGCTCCTCAGGGCATCGGATAGTACAGGTATCACATTCGCGATAAAAACCGAGTCGTCCCTGTTAAGTGCAGTCTTTAATGCTTCTTCGGGCGACCCCCAGTTCAGACTTCCGTCGTGAAGAGGAAATATTTTTGTGAAACCGCCTGTATAGATTGTATAAAGAATATTCACTCTTTCATCCACCTTCATTAACTCCTTATCGGCTTTGGTCCGCGATCCGGGTGATTTGGAATAGGCTTCTCCCACCTGTTCAGTGAGCTTGTACTTTCCTGTCGAAAGGTCGACCAGGTCTGAAAAAGAAGCATAGGCGCCGGTGATCCCGATCATTTTCCTGATATCCCTGTTCGACACTTTTATCATTTGTACATCTTTCCAGTGATCGAAGTCGAGATACACGCCGAGGAAAACCTGCATGGAAGTCAGGTCCTGGAATTTATTTTCCCTTGTCACTTTTCTGAGGATGTCGTTGCTCAGGGTGAAAAGAGGTTCAGTACGTCCCTTCTGATCCTGAACGAGCACTTTTGCAAACTCATCTGCCATCTCCCTGCCAGGCACCAGTCTCTGTGACCAGGCATTAAACGAGCCGCCAACCATAAACAACAGCAAAGCAGCTGCAGACTTCCTTCTTATGGCCGAGTCCCAGAATCCTGAATGAACAGTATTGAACAGCGATTTCCTGTTAAGCAGCGACAGGATCATGAACAGAATCAGCAAACCGTAACCGGTATATGTAACGAGCATTCCTGCCGGATCGTGATTGACCGAAAGGATGGTTCCCATCTCGTCCTGGTCGTATGATGACTGATAAAACCTGTAACCTTTATACTTCAGGATGTTGTTCATAAAAATGGTGAACGGCTTCTCAATGCCGTAATTCCTGTCAACAAGGATTATCTCGCTTTTGTATCCCGAAGGGCTGTTTGATCCGGGATATCTGTCGAGGATGAAGTCATTCAGGCGGAGTGAGAAGGGAAGCGTTATTTCTTCGGAGCCGTAGCTGATTTCAATTGTTTTGCCTTCAATTACAGCCGATCCTGAGGTAAAGGACTGATTCTCATTATCCCGGAGGATTATTTCCTCTGCAGGCCTGCCGTCGGACAAAATGCTGAAGATGAAAGCATTTTCTCCTGTTTCCCTCATCTCCATGTCGGCTGATACAATCCTGGTATCTCCGTGCATTTCCATCTTCTGCGGAACTATGCTGATGTCATTTATCCTGAAGATATTCATCGGCTCGAAAGCGACGGTATCACCCTGGCTGTATGAAAGGGACTCACCGGCCATCATGCCGTCGCTGGCGAACGGGATGGTGGCGCTAAGGTAAAAGGATGAGGAATCGTATGTAATTGACACGTCGTTCTGTTCGCCTGATTGAAACCCGACTGAAATGTCCCTGATCTTCACCGATTCGCCTTCCTTCAGGATAAACGACTCCCGGGTCAGGCTGTCGGCTGCCACAAATGATATAATAGCCCCGTTCACGGCTTCACCTTTTTCGACTACTTCAGCAGCGTTTACAACTATTCTTGAAAGCAAAATTTCGTAACCGTTTCCTGCACCACGGATCTTTTTTCTGAAGTTCCCGGCCGATTTCATGCTCATATAGTATTTCTCGGAGCTTTGATCCAGGATAGTGCCCGATTCATCCATAATCCTGTGGCCTATGAACCGGCTGGTCGAATAACATTTATCCTGTTCCTCTCCCTCGCGGATGTGGATTGATCCCTCCCAGCCTGCATAACGGGTAATGGCTGATCCCGCCAGGATCAGGATGAATGAAAGATGGAAAAGGAATATTGTAAGCTTCTGTTTCCTGTAAAGCCTTAATGTTATTACCTGACCGATAAGATTAACTGCCAGCAGAAGCAGAATCAGTTCGAACCACCTGGTGTCATAAACAAAGTTGAAGGCAGCGGAGGAGCCGTAGTCATTTTCAATGAATGTGGCAGCTGCCATCGAGGCAGCGAAAACAACAAACAGCATCCCCATGAAAACCGGGGAAATAAGGAATTTCAGGAATTTCATCCGTATATGGTTTATTTTAAAGGCCGGATGGGAACCGCACTTTATTTCCGGTCCACGAAAATATGAAATGTTTCAGAATTTATAAGAATTATCTTCTATAAGCTTATCGGCTATCCTCCTTCTGGCATCCTTTGAATTGACGAGGCTTACTCTTGTCAGTTCTTCAGCAGCCCTGACCAGGGAAGGCAGCGATTCGCCGGAGGCAAATGCGCAAATGGCATCCGTGGCTTCCTTCCTGACAAGGTTCGCGGTCTCCCGGATATTGACATCGAGAATGTCGCGGTAAACTGATACCTCTCCCCTTATGGTTTCAAGTTTCTCTATCCTGAGTGCCATCGACTCCGAGAGATACGTTTCCATCATCATATTGGCGATGTTGTTCATCACCTCCTGTTCGCTGATGAGCCCCTTGGCAAAATGCTTCATGGATCCGTGGATACATATGAGGATCAGCTTCTTGAAATTGCCAAGATATCTTTTCTTCTCCTGGTGATAAGATTCGCCGGCAGTCCTGCCGTCATTCAGATTGTCAATGCCGGCAAACAGTTTTTCAGCTTCCCCGAAAAGGTCGAAGTCGCCTTTCATTGCCCTTTTCATTACAGTATCGCCAACCAGAAGCCTGTTTATCTCATTTGTCCCTTCGAATATCCTGTTGATACGGGAATCCCTGTAAGCTCTTTCAACATCCATCTCGGCCGAATATCCCATTCCCCCGTGGATCTGAACAGCCTCATCAACAACCATGTCGAGCATTTCCGAACCAGCAACCTTCAGGATTGCTGCCTCTACAGCATAATGGCTTATTGCATCAATAGAAGCTCTTTCCTTGTCGACGCATTCCGACTTATACCTGTTCATGAGATCATCGATATCCCGGCTTACACGGTACACAGCCGATTCGGAAGCATAAAGTCTGATAACCTGTTCCGCCAGTTTATACTTTATAGCCCCGAAGGAAGATATCAGGACGCCAAACTGTTTGCGTTCATTTGAATATCTGACCGAATCTTTGATTGCCATTTTGGCTGCACCGAGAACATTGGCTCCCAGCTTGATCCTGCCCATGTGCAGGATACTGAGAGCTATTCTGAATCCTTCTCCCCTCTTTCCGAGAAGGTTTTCAACTGGTACTTTAACGTCGTTGAAATATATCTGAGCGGTCGATGAGCCCTTGATTCCCATTTTATGTTCATCGGGACCGATCACCACGCCGGGATATCCGGTCTCTATGATGAAGGCGCTGAGCACCCTGTCGTTGTCGATCTTTGCAAAAACGACCAGTGTGTCGGCAAAGCCGGCATTTGTAATCCACATTTTCTGGCCGTTGATAATGTAGTTTTTCCCGTCGTCCGAAAGTTTCGCGCTTGTCTTTCCTGCATTTGCGTCACTTCCTGCACCAGGTTCGGTAAGGCAGTAAGCTCCTATCATTTCCCCGGTTGCCAGTAAGGTGACATATCGCTGCCTCTGGTCATCGTTCCCATAGTACATGATGGGCAGGGTTCCTATTCCGCAGTGGGCCATGAAAGCAACTGAAAAGGATGCACCGGCTCCGGTGGTTTCAGCCACGAGCATCTGGGTAATGAAATCCTGTCCGAATCCGCCGTACTCTTCCGGAATCGAGATACCCAGCATACCCAGCTCACCCGACTTTTTAAGGATCGTCTTCATCAGTTCCCTGTCGCATTTCTCAAGATCATTCATTTTAGGCATCACCTCGGTCTCGAGAAAATCACTGCAGGTCCGGGCTATCATCTTCTGTTCCTCACTGAATTCCTCAGGAATAAAGATGTCGGACGCCTCAGTCGAACTTACAAGGAATTCACCGCTTTTCAAGAGTTTTCTGCTTTCCATATACTATGCATTAAATAATTTCCTATATATCTATATCTGTCAGGCCGGAAGAGCCCGTCATCTTACTGAATTTCCATTGCTTCCGCAACAAGTTCGGCAATATCGAGATTCCTTACATCCTCTTCCCTGTTCTTGTATTTCAGTCCGTCAGTCATCATTGTCATGCAGAACGGGCATGCTGTTGCTATTATATCTGCACCTGTTTCCAGGGCCTCCTCGGTTCGTTCGATGAATATTTCCTTGCTCCCCTTTTCGGCCTCCTTGAACATCTGTCCTCCGCCGGCCCCGCAGCATAGAGCAAAGCTCCTGTTCCTCCTCATTTCAGTGAAGCCCGCAGAAAGTGCCTTTGCTATGTCCCTTGGCTCGGAATAGATGTTGTTTGCCCTTCCCAGGTAGCAGGGATCGTGGAAAGTGATCGTTGCTCCTTTCATTTTATCCCTGTTCACCTTTAGTCTGCCATCAGTAATAGATTTTTCTATGAACTGAAGATAATTGATCACCTCAAAATTGCCTCCCAGGTCGGGATATTCATTTTTGAAAGTATTAAAACAATGGGGACAGGTGGTGATTATCTTTTTGATGTCATAGTTTTTCAGTATCTCTATCACCTGCAAAGCCTGCATCTGGAAAAGCATCTCATTGCCTGCCCTGCGCGCGGGGTCGCCTGTGCATGTCTCCTCTTTCCCGAGTACGGCCCAACTGGCATTCAGCCTGTTAAGTATCAATGCAAATGCCCTGACCACCTTTTTGTACCTGTCATCATAAGCTCCGGCGCATCCGACCCAGAAAAGGTATTCGGGCTTTTCGCCTGCCGGGAGTTCTGAAAACACCGGAATTTCAAATTCCAGATTCTTTGTCCAGTTCAGCCTGTCTTCAGGCGGATATTGCCAGGGAGCGCCGTTATTTTCAATATTGCTGAACACACTTTTAAGCTCACCCGGAGCTGCACCCTCCTCGAGAACAAGGAAACGGCGCATGTTTACGATCAGGGATGGCTGGTTAATGTTCACCGGGCACTCCTGAACGCATGCATTGCAGGTTGTGCACGCCCAGAGTTCTTCCTCCGATATATAATCCCGCAGAAGCGACCTGTTGTCGGTGTAATCTTTCCCGTTCTTAACCATCAGAGGCCCTATCTCCTTCATCCTGGCCCTGAGATTCATCATCACCTTTCTGGGCGACAGCTTTTTGCCTGTCAGGTTGGCGGGGCACACCGACGTGCATCGTCCGCATTCGGTACATGAGAGGGAATCGAAGTAGTTTTTCCAGGTTACATCCACAGCATCCTTCACCCCGAACCTTTCAGGCACCGTATCTGCAGACGCCTGAACAAAAGCAGTATCCGGATTCAGCATCATCCTTACCTCCCTTGTTATGCTGTCCATGTTGTCGAGTTTTCCGGGAGGATCGAGCCTCGAAAGGAAAACATTGGGTACCGACATAAATACATGGAAGTGTTTTGAATAAGGAAGGTAATTTGCAAAGAAGAAGATAGTGAGGATATGCACCCACCAGCTGACCTCATGGAGGGTTTGGAACTGAGTTGAAGAAAATCCGGAGAACAGATCAGCAACGATCCTGCTCACCGGATAAATACCGTATATTTTTTCTCCCGACAGGCGCTGAAGTCCGATGTAACCTGTATTCATCAGCATGAGCGATACCATCAGAAGCAAAATGAGTGAAAGCGAAATTATTGCATCGATATGTGATTTTGGCTTCATTTCCTCGCCGCTGAACCGCCTTATGTGAAGAAAGATTCTCCGGATCAAGAAAATGACTATCGGGATGCCCACCAGAAGGGTGAAAACATCTCCTGACGCCATAAGGACATCATAAACCGGTCCCAGGAACCTGAGAGATTTTTCAGCTCCTGAGACGCCGTCAATCACCATTTCAATGCTTCCGAAAATGATAATGCAGAATCCCCAGAAAACCAATGCATGAAGGAAACCGATAACAGGTCTCCGGAAGATCTTTGTCTGTCCGAATGCCACACGCATTACCAATCCAAAACGTTTTCCGAAATCCCTTACCTTAAATGCAGGCTTTGTAAAACTGAAGAATTTAATCAGCCGGTTTACCGTATAACCGAAAACAGCAATCGTAATGACAAGGACAACTGTGAAAATCAAGTGTTTCAACATTATAGAAATATAATTGTAATCTGTTGTCTTTATGCCACTAAGGCGCTAAGGCGCTAAGTCCTGGCGTCCTGGTGTCTTGGTGGCAAAATCTATTTCTTTAAATTCTTAACTGCATCCACCAGCTTTGGAAGAATTTTCATTGCATCTCCGACTATCCCGTACTGGGCCGATTCGAATATCGGCGCATCCTTGTCGCTGTTTATTGCAACTATGTATTTTGAAGAACTGACTCCTGCCAGGTGCTGTGTTGCTCCTGAAATGCCGACGGCCAGGTACAGGTCCGGCGCTATTATTTTTCCGGTTTGTCCTGTATGTTCTTCATTAGGTCTCCATCCTTCGTCGGATACCGGCCTTGAACAGGCAGTTGCCCCGTTCAGAAGAGATGCCAGTTCAACGAGGGGGCCCCAGTTGTCGGGCGACTTCATTCCCCTGCCCCCCGCTACCACTATGCCGGCATCACTAAGCAGCATTTTTCCTGTCTGCTTCTGTGTTTCCGTAACAGTTGTTGCCACAATAGACGGATCTACTTCAGCTTCTGCTGTTTCGGGAACAGCGCCGGTTGGCCGCTCAGTAATTTCGTAGGAATTCTGTGCCAGTGTGAGTATTTTGATTTCCGACCTGATCACGACATCGGCAAAAGCGTTTCCTGAATATGCTCTTTTGTAAACGGTGAAAGGCTCGATGCTTAAGGGCAGTTTGCTTACACCCGATCCGATCCCCGCCTTCAGCCTTACCGAAACCCTTGGGGCAAGAGCCTTGCCCGTCATATTATTGGAGAAAATTATCACTTTGGAACCCTCTTTCACGGCAAGGTCGGCAATAGCCTTCGCGTAGGCGCGGTTATCCATAATCTCCAGGTTACTGCTGACAAGACTCACTATCCTGTCGGCGCCGTACCTGCCAAGCTCCTTTAAATCTTCATCGCCGGCCTTGCCAATGGTGAAGGCTATGACTTTCATATTCATCATCCGGGCAACGGATGAAGCGTATGAAACCAGTTCATAGGAAAGCTTCTTGAATTTGCCATCCCAATTTTCAGTATATACCAGAACTGACATATTTTTGAATTTTCGTTATTTGACTCAGATGACTTTTGCTTCGTTCTGAAGCAATTCGATTAGCCTGGCCGGATCGTCCGCATCAATAAATTTGCAAGCGGCCCTCGGTGTCGGTTTCTCAAACCCGGAGATTTCCGTAAGAGAATCACAATCAACAGGCTCATTTACTTTTATGGGCTTGGTTCTTGCTGTCATTATGCCGCGCATCGATGCAATCCTGGGTTCTTTGGCGATACCCTTCTGGACAATAGCCACGAACGGTACAGGCACTTTTACTCTTTCCCTTCCCCCGTCGATTTCACGGGTAACGACAGGCACTCCATTTTCAATAGTCAGACCGGAAACTGACGATACCGAAGGAAGGCCGAGGAATTCCGAAATCATTCCGCCGACTGCCGAACCATTGAAGTCGCTCGATTCAATACCGCATATAATAAGATCGAATTCCTCCTTCCCGATTGCCGCTGCAAGCTGGCCCGCGGTATAATAAGCATCCGAAGGATTGCAGTTGACTCTTATTGCATCATCGGCTCCTATTGCCAGAGCTTTGCGGATAGTGGGTTCGGAAGCTGACAAACCGGCATGTGCCACGGTAACCTTTCTCACCCCGCTGGCGGGATCATCCCTCAGTTCAAGAGCCCTGGTAAGGGATAATTCATCCCATGGATTGATTACCCACTGAATACCCGATGTGTCAACAGAGGCATTCCCCTCAGAGAATTTAATCCTTGTCGTGGTATCGGGAACATTGCTGATACAGACCACTATGTTCATCAGTAAAGAATTTTTTGAATGGATTTTTTGTCTTAAAGGCGTCAAATATAATAATTATAGCTTCATCTGCAAATCGGAGAAAACTCATTTTTTATGATGTTCGAAAGACGCTGACACCTTAATTATTTATACCATTGATTCTTACAGACACTCAAAGAGGTAATTCAACTTTCCGGTCGAAAGAATCAGATAATACACTCTTTATTTCAAATTTAACCTAATCTTTATACACATCTTTTTTAAGTTGGAACACTTCATTGCCATTTTGCGTTCTACCCCCCAGCCCCCCTAAAGGGGGGTAAAGAACTAATAATGTGCAACATATCAGTCTGTGGTGAACCGTGAGTTAATGGACTAATGATTTCGGATCGAAAGCTTATGCAGGGCTATTACTATAATTTGAACTCCCCCCTATAAATAGTTGTAATACAGTAGACTAAAGCCCCCCTTCAGGGGGGTTGGGGGGTAAACAAAAAGGGAAACCAGACAATTATTCTAACTTGTAAAAAAGATGTGTACAAAGATTAGGGGGGTTTGGGGGTGGAGCTTGGGGGGCAAAAAATTGCAGGAGTTGGAAAAATAAAGAATTTCAATAATCAAGCTGTGTATTTAGATTAGCAAATTTAACCATGGGTTGACAACCTATGATTTTTAAGATTAAATTCGCACGCTTAATTATTTAAGGAGCGAACCAAATTGAAAGACAGAATAAGGATATATGGCGGTATTTTCCTGGCGATGATTTTCTGGGCCTTTTCCTTTATCTGGTTCAAGGTGGCCAACGAGACCTTCCTTCCGATCACCATTGTCTTTTTCCGTCTTGTCGCTGCCATACTGATACTGACTACCTACCTGGCTGTCAAGAAGAAATTCGTAAAGATAAGAAAGGAGGACAGGAAGCTCTTCATCATGCTTGCTGTATTCGAGCCTTTTCTGTATTTCCTTGGCGAGAGCTTCGGGCTCACCTATGTATCGGCAACGGTCGGATCGGTACTGATATCAACCATCCCGGTTGTTGCAACCATTGGTGCATGGATATTTTTTAAGGAACGCCTCAAACTTATTAACTACGCCGGAATAGTCTTGTCGTTCACTGGTATTCTGATATTTGTGATCGACCGGAGCGGAACACTCTCATATAATGTCAAGGGGCTTGCCCTGATGATGCTGGCGGTTTTCTCGGCTTCAGGCTACAACCTGACTCTCAGCAGGCTGGTCGGGAAGTATGAGCCTGTTTTTATTGTCAATATACAGAATACGCTGGGCGCCATCCTCTTCCTGCCGTTATTCCTCATTTTTGAAGCCGGTCATCTTGCCGAAACAACTCTTACTCTGAAAGCTTTTGTCCCTGTGATTGAGCTTGCCGTATTCGCCTCCTGCGGAGCATTTATTCTTTTTGCCTACTCGGTAAGAAACCTTGGCATAACCAGGGCGAACGTCTTTACCAATTTCATTCCGATTTTCACTGCCTTCTTCTCTTTCCTGATACTTGGCGACAGGCTGACTCCCCAGAACATTGCAGGCATGATGGTTGTGATAGCCGGACTTATCATGTCGCAGATGAATGGACGCCGGAAAAAGAGCGACGACGCTCTTATCCTTACCGGAAAGACGGCCTGAATTTCGAAGCAATATTCTATATTTACATCAATGAGCCTGCAATGGCAAAACGGATTTCAGTTATACCGCTGCTTCTGCTGCTGACTGCCCGGGGGTTCTCCCAGACAGGGGGTGACAATGTATATGAGTTCCTCAACCTGACTCAGTCGGGACTGGTATCTTCTCTTGGCGGAACAAATGTCTCACTTACCGGGAGCAGTCTGAACCTGGCATGGACCAATCCGGCTCTTCTCTCCCGGAGCATGTCGGGCGATGTTGCCCTGAACTTCACAAATTATCTTGCAGGCGTCAATTATGGTATGGCCCTCTATTCCCATACATCGGGAAAATCGGCCGTCATTGCCGGAGGAGTTTCGTACCTTAACTACGGATCATTCGCTGAAGCCGACGAAACCGGAGCCATTACGGGTTCCTTCAGCGCTTCGGAATCATCACTGGCACTGATATACGCGCTCCGGCTCGACTCCCAGTTTTCGGTGGGAGTCAGCTTCAAGCCTGTCATCTCACAGCTTGAGAGATACAACTCTTTCGGATTTGCCTTTGACCTTGGAGCATCGTGGCATAACCCCGGCAACTTCCTTTCCGCAGGCCTTGCCGTGAGAAACCTTGGCCTTCAGCTGACATCCTATGCAGGTGAGCCAAATGCCGGTCTGCCGTTTGAAGTGATCGCGGGTTTCTCCGCGAGACTCAGGCATGCCCCGTTCAGGTTCTCCTTAACACTGAGGCATCTGGAGCTTTTTGATCTGACACACGATTATGCCGGATCAGGCGGGGAAAACAAATCAGGCATTAAGGATATCACCGAAAACATCCTTCGCCATGTTGTCACCGGCGTGGAGATAATTCCTCACAGGAACCTGTGGCTGAGCGTAGGATACAACCATCAGCGCAGAAGCGAGCTTCAATCAGATATTAAAGCATCAGTCACCGGGTTCTCGTGGGGATTCGGGATCAACGCCTCGGTGATGAGGATTGAATTCGGCCGCTCATCATATCATCTGGCGGGCGCATCAAACAATATATCCGTGATTTTCACACCCGGAAGGATGTTTAAAAAGCAACAGCTTTAGGTCAGCAGGGCCGGAAAATCATAAAATTGGTAACTTTGCAGCCGCAATGAAATAAAGCCCGGAAGAAATGAATGAGGTAAACTGCGATAAGAAAGAAGAAATGGAAAAGAGACTCATTATAGCTATCGACGGTTATTCATCATGCGGCAAAAGCACTTTTGCAAGGGCTATTGCCTCCGAGCTGAACTATATCTATATCGACAGCGGTGCAATGTACCGCGCCGTAACCCTTTATTCATTAAGAAAAGGATATACAGGTGACGGAGAGCAAAAAACCAGAAGTATTATCGAAGATCTCCCCGCGATACATATCTCTTTCATTTACAATCCCGACATTGGAACGTACGAAACCTACCTGAACTCCGAGAATGTTGAGGGCGAGATCAGAAGCATAGAAGTATCCTCACATGTGAGCCGGATAAGCCAGATACATGAAGTCCGTGCCCGGATGGTGGAACTCCAGAGGCAGATCGGCGTTTGCAAGGGAATTGTGATGGATGGAAGGGACATAGGAACAGTCGTTTTTCCCGATGCCGATCTGAAGATATTCATGACCGCGTCAGTTGATATCCGCGCAAAAAGAAGGTATGACGAGCTCCGGGGCAAAAACATCGATGTGGATCTGGAAGAAGTCAGAATGAATATAATATCCAGGGATATAGCCGATGAGAACAGGGACATCAGTCCCCTGAGAAGAGCCGATGATGCATTGTCGCTGGATAACAGCAGGATGACTGTCGATCAGCAGATGGAATGGGTGATGAAAATTATCAGGCAAAAGATAAATGAAGATTGAAATTGACCGGAAATCAGGATTCTGCTTCGGTGTTCACAATGCAGTAGAGATTGCGGAAGAAGCCCTGCTTGACGGGGAGAAAGTCTATTCGCTGGGTCCTCTTATGCATAACGACATGGAAATGCAGCGTCTGTCTTCACTGGGATTGATTACAGTCGATCATGAACAGTTCAGTGCCTTGAAAAACTGCAAGGTTCTCATACGGGCTCACGGAGAACCTCCTGAAACATACAGGCTGGCCCTGGAAAACAATATAACCATTATAGAGGCGACCTGTCCCATTGTCAGAAAACTGCAGTCAAAGATCAAAAAGACGTGGAATGAAATCAGAGACAGAAAGGGGCAGATTGTTATATTCGGGAAGCCGGGGCATGCGGAGGTGATAGGACTGCTGGGACAGACAGACAATAAAGGACTGCTAGTGTCAAAAGCATCCGACATCGAAAAGATAGATTTCTCCCGTCCCGTGGCTCTTTTTTCCCAGACGACAATGGAGATCACCGAGTTCGCGAATATCAGGCAGCTGTTATACGACAGAATGAAAGCGAAAGGCGTTGCCGACCCGGAACAGGACCTGATTGTATTCAACACTGTATGCGGCCAGTTTTCCGGCAGGGAGCCTAATCTGAGGGCTTTTGCCGCTGAGCATGAAACGGTTATTTTTGTCAGCGGCAAAGACAGTTCAAACGGCAGGATGCTCTACTCCGTTTGCAAACAAATCAATCCCGACACTCATTTCATTTCATCTGTGGAAGAGATAGAAAAATCGTGGTTTGAAGGCAAGGAATCGGTGGGAATATGTGGTGCGACTTCAACTCCGAAATGGCTGATCAAAATAGTAAAGGAGCACATCCGGAACCTCTGAGGAATTTAAAAGCAGAATCATGAAATTCAAATTAAACAAGAAGACAAGTATTGCAAGGCTTTCTGTCGCCTCAAACTCACTGCTTATAGCGATGAAACTTACGATCGGCATCATAAGCGGATCCGTAAGTATTATTTCTGAGGCCATTCACTCATCCATGGACCTTGTGGCGGCGCTGATAGCTTTTTTTGCAGTCAGGGTTTCCGACACGCCCCCTGATTCCAGGCATCCATACGGACATGGCAAGGTAGAAAACATATCCGGAGTCATTGAAGGATTGTTGATCCTTGTTGCAGCGGTTATAATTATTATTGAAGCCGTTAAGAAACTGCTGGGCAGTCACTCCCTTCCGGAATCAGTCTGGATTGGCGCCGTTGTAATGTTGATTTCAGGTTTAGTCAATATCTATGTGTCGCGCAGGCTTTACAAGGTTGCCCGAGAAACCGGGTCGCTTGCCCTCGAGGCCGACGCGTTGCATCTGAAGACCGACGTCTACACATCGCTCGGTGTCGCTGCCGGGCTTGGTCTCATATACTTCACAGGTATTGTATGGCTCGATCCTGTAATTGCAATACTTGTGGCCCTGTTCATCCTTAAGGAATCCTATAACCTTATATCCAGGGCTTTCTCTCCCCTTCTCGATACTTCATGGCCGGAAAGTGAAATCAGGGACCTTGAAAAACGTCTCAGTGAAATGAACGTTGGCTTCCACGACCTCAGGACCCGTGTGGCAGGCAATTACAAATTCGTGGATATTCATATCGAGCTGCCCGAGAATGAATCGGTTGGCAATGCTCATACTTACTGCGACAATATCGAGGAAAAACTGAAAGATATATATACTGACCTTACGGTTAACATTCATGTCGAGCCTTGCTGACCGGGGCTTCCCCGCCTGTCAGGATCATTTCATATATTTTAGTCTCAGGCTGTTGCTCACCACGCTAACGCTGCTTAATGCCATGGCTGCCCCTGCTATCATCGGATTGAGAAGGAACCCGGTGAAAGGATAGAGTGCACCTGCAGCTATCGGAATACCGACTACATTATATATGAAGGCCCAGAAGAGGTTCTGCCGTATCGTTCTGACGGTGTTTCTGCTCAGACGTATAGCTGAGGGTATTACTGAAAGGTCGTTTCCGATAATTGTCATTCCGGCGGCATCGATGGCTATATCCGATCCTCTGCCCATGGCAATGCTTACATCAGCCTGAGCCAGCGCCTGGCTGTCGTTGATACCGTCTCCGGCCATACCGACAACTTTGCCGGATGCCTGCAATGACTTTATGAATTCCGCCTTACCCGAGGGCATCATCTCCGCCTCGAAGTGTTTTATCCCTGTCTGCCTTGCCACAGCCTCTGCAGTCTTCCTGTTGTCTCCAGTAACCAGGTAAACATCGATGCCCATCTCTAACAGTCTAAGCACAGCTTCAGGGGATGTGGCACGTACAATGTCGGAAACCGAGAGAACAGCTATAACCCTTCTGCTGTCGGAGAACCAGATAACAGTCGATGCATTTCCCTCCTCCTCTTCAGCAAAAAGCAACAGGTCTTCATCCGGTACAATGCCTTTTCCGGTGATCAGGCTCAGTGACCCCGCGTAATAAACCTCCCCTTCCACGGCGCCCGCGATACCCTTTCCTGTTATGCTTTCAATTTTTTCAACAGGCAGGTCTGACGCGTTCTTTTCAAGGAATCTGACCACGGCCCCTGCAAGAGGATGCTCCGAGAGTTTTTCGAGACTGTAAAGAATATCACTTCCCCTCACCTCATCGGTTTCCTGCTGCCATCTGATTTTGTCAACCGAAGGTTTTCCCCCGGTCAGAGTGCCTGTTTTGTCGAACACTATTGCATCCATTTTGTGAGTCAGTTCAAGAGCTGCCGCATCCCTTATCAGGATGCCCTTTTCGGCTCCTTTTCCGATCCCGACCATTATCGCTGTCGGTGTTGCCAGTCCCAGTGCACACGGGCACGCGATGACCAGCACGGTTATCATTGCCATCAATCCCGGTGCAAAGCCTTCCTCCCCTCCTGCAATCATCCAGACGGCAAAGGAAAGGACAGCAATAGAGACCACCGCCGGAACGAATATGGATGCAACTTTGTCAACCAGGTTCTGAACGGGGGCTTTGCTTCCCTGTGCTTCCTGTACAAGTTTGATGATGCTGCTAAGCAATGTATCCGATCCCACCTTTTCCGCGACAAACTGAAAGCTTCCCTTCTGGTTTATCGTTCCGGCAATGACTTCCGACCCCGGCTCCTTAAGCACTGCCACCGGTTCACCGCTTATCATGCTTTCATCAACATAACTGCTGCCCGAGCTTACCCTGCCGTCGACCGGGATATTCTCGCCGGGTCTTACAAGAATAATATCACCCGGTACGACCTTTGAGATAAGGAATTCCCTGATTTCCCCGCCTGGCAGAACTTTAAACAGAGTTTGTGGCTGAAGTCCCATGAGCTTTTTTATCGCCGATGAGGTGTTCGCCTTTGCATTGTCTTCGAGAAGCCTTCCGAGGAGAACCAGGGCTATGACAACCCCTGAAGCTTCGAAGTATACATGGGCATGAAGGCCCCTGCTGTGCCAGAATTCAGGGAAAAGAACATTGAACACACTGAAAAGATATGCTATCCCCGTGCTCAGGGCAACAAGTGTATCCATCGTCGCGTGCCGGTGCCTGATCTGCTTCCACGCGTTGATGAAAAAGGAAGATCCCGACCAGAATACAATTGGTGTTGCAAGTGCCCACATTATGTATTCCGACAATGGAAGGTCCATGAAAAACATGCTTAACAGGAACAGGGGGATTGCAATGGCAATGGCAGTCACAGCCTTTCTTTTCAGTAGCCTGTGGTTAAGCATCTGAAGCGAAGCAAGTTCCTCCCTCGCATCAGCCGAATCGCTTGTTATCAGGTCATATCCTGCCGACACCACGGCTTCCCTCAGTTCATCGGGAGTTATCTCCGCCGGGAGATAATCGAGGGTAACAATCTGGGATGCCAGGTTTACCGAAGCCGATACGACACCGGGCTGCTTTTTTATTGTCGATTCAATGTTTGCAGCACACGAAGCGCACGACATTCCTGTCACCGGAAACTGTTTCCTCACACTGGTCCCGGCTGTGGCTTCATTCGTATTATTTATTTCACTTTTCACTTTGTTCTGCCTGGGTTCTAGCCTTATTAGAAACAAACAAGGCAGCACAAAGTTAATCCCTTATGGCCGTAGTTGAAGGATTTTATCTTGAACGCACCTCCCTTTTCATAAAAGAAATGTAGGAAAGCACAAAGCAGATGACAGTTGCGGCCACCAGACCGGTAAGCTGTGGCCAGACTATCAGCAGGCTCTGCCCAAGGGGAAGCGATCCCGGAATGGTACCGTAAATTTTCTCAACGGTCAGAGGACCGAGGGTTCTTACGGTCGGAACAAGAACAGTTGTCGTTGCGTCGCTGAACAGCTGACCAGGAAGCACCCTGAAGAGGTTCATCACGAATTCCTGGTAAGCCATAACCTGGTCTGCTGAAGCATTGGCGGATGGTTCAGCTGCTTTGGCTATAAGGCTGACCAGAATACTGTAGAAGACCGTCAGGAAAAGCCACACGGCTATTCCTGCCAGGGCTGACGTTGCAGGCTGACGGAACTTAACCGAAAAGAAGATCGACAGGTTAAGCCAGAAAGAAATATATAGTATGCTAATTAAAATGAAGAATACTATTCTCAGAAACTCATCAGCCGTTGGGGGAATACCGATTGCAATCAGACCTGTTCCGGTTACCAGGAATCCAAGACTGAACATCATAACGCTAAGCACGATAATGGCTGCGGTAAACTTGCTGTTTAATACATAATCCCTGTGAACCGGCTGTGACAGAATTCGGCTCAGGGTTCCTCTGTTCTCCTCTGCATTTATTGCATCAAATCCCATTATCAATCCAAGAAGGGGACCCAGGAAGCTGATGAATACGAAGAATGAGGGTAGGGTTCCATCCGATGCGGTGAACAACCTCAGGAAGATAAATGAGTCGCCCGTTGCATTGGCTTTTACCGCCTCATCAATATTTGAAATGGCCACTGATACCGAGCCAAGGCAGGTAAGAAAAACAAGAAGAAGCAAAATCATAAACCGCCAGCTTCTGATGTAATCAGAGATCTCCTTGTTTACCATTGCCATGAAGGGATGGAGGGCCCTGTCACTCCACTGCCCTGTTGAAATCCTATCGCTGTTTTTCATATCCCTCGAAATAACGGTTATAAATATCATCCAGGCCGTATTCCTTTCCCGAAAGAGAAGTCAGCACAGAGCCCGAATCGAGGATCACCCTTGCAATATCGCCTGAGACATCGCCGGAGCAACCAGATCTGAAAATATTACCTTTGACCTCAACCGATACAATTCCGTCAAGTTCAATCAGTTTCTGCTTTATCCTTGCAATAGTCTCTGCAGCCTTCCGGGGATCGTCAGGCAGACTGACCCCTGCCTCTATTACCATTGGCTCGTGTGAGAAGAGTTCACGGGAAAGTGTGTCAATATCACCAACGGCAATCAGCCTGCCTCCGACGAAAATACCCACCCTGTCGCAGACAGTCTGTATCTGGTGAAGGTGGTGGGAAGAAAGCAGCACGGTGTTCTTCTCTTCCCTGCTCAGCCGTTCGATCAGGGAAAGAAACTCATTTACGCCGCGGGGATCGATTCCCAGCGTGGGCTCATCAAGTATTATGACCTCAGGTTCTTTTACAAGAACATCGGCAAGGCCGAGGCGCTGCCGCATACCTCTTGAGTATTTCCCGGCCTTTTTTGATTCCTCGCCCGACAGTCCGACTCTTTCAAGCAGGTGCATCACCCTTTCCCCGGCTTCCCGCGGGGGTATTGAGTTGAGCCTTGCCGTGTACATAAGGTTCTCGAATCCGGTGTAGTCTTCGTAAAAACCAACATCCTCGGGCAGGTATCCGACTTTTCTTTTCACTTCGACCGGATTTGTTGTCGGATTTATTCCGCACACCCTGAGACTGCCGGAAGTCGGCTCCGTAAGCCCGAGCATCATCAGTATGGTTGTCGATTTGCCCGCGCCGTTCGGACCGAGCAAACCGAATATTTCACCCTTGTCCACACTCAGGCTGAGATTGCCGACAGCGGTGAATGACCCGTATTTCTTTGTCAGGTCAGTTAATTTAATAACCGGGCCGTCCATTAACTACCTCCTTCCGTACTTGCGGAACAGATAAAAAATGCCGCCCAATGCTCCAAGAATGATAAAAACGCCTACCCAACCCCAGAGCATTGGCGTCTTCACAGTAACTCTGTATGATATCCTGCTTGTCGATTCAGGTATCGTTGCATCCATGGTGGTTACATAATCGCCGGCAATCGCCTTCTTGTAGGCTTTCAGTGTTGCCCCGACCTGAACCGATTCGCCGGGAGCTATCCTGTCGATGTTTGCAGGATCAAAAGTGACCTCCCAGTTCAACGGGGCACCTGATTCGAGTTTAATATTTGAAAGCTCCAGGGAACCTGTATTCTGGACAACCAGCGGAATGCGTTTTGTCTCACCAGCCGTGATGCTGGTGCTTAGGAGTCCTGTCGGGGTGGTAAGATTGAGTCCGTATGTTCCCGTGATAACCACTTCGAAATCTAGTGCTGCAGTGGAAGCGCTTGTTGCAACCATTGCCCTGATTTTATAGGTCCCTGCCTTTGAATTATCGGGAGGATTGACATCCACTCCCATATCTACCTTTCCGTTGGCAAGCACATCAACTGAGGTAGCCTGCTGGTAGTTCGGCCTGAAAGTCACAACCCAGCCCGGAGGATAATCGGCCGTCAGTGCATAATGCTGATTATCGGCCGTAAGGTTGTTAATGGTGGTCTGAAAGTTGAATGTTGAGGTGGATGTTCCCTGCATATTCGCCTGTTTGGTTGTGAACTCGGTTTTGTATGTTCCCTGTGAGGCGACAATTAGTGTCAGAGGCAGTTCATCATAGTCTCCGGCCTTTACCTGGAAACGATAACTTCCCCTGTTGACCTTAAGGGGAACTTCAACCCTGAGGGTGAAGCTTTTCTTGTCGCCCGGAAGTACGGAGATCTCCCTTACATTGAATCCGTCCGATTTGACCGTGCTGTTCCAGCTTGCAGGAATTCCTGAGACGGCAATCCCCGCGTCGATGATCTCAGCTGAGTTATTAATAAGGTCGACCGAATAGTCGACTGACTCTCCAGGCGCTACGGAGATCTTTAGCCATGGTGTGTAAAGCTTCACGCTGTCCGATGGAGCGGAAGCATTTGTATTAAGCGATAAACAGACAAGAATCGCTGTGGAAATTGCTTTCAACGAACAAGTACTGATTGACATAAACGTTCCTCCATTAATTATAAATGACAATAAATACTGCCGCAAATGTAAAAAGCAGATTATTTTTTTAAAAGCCCGGTTTTTTAAATTACTGTTTGGATTTTCTTAAATTTTTGTTAAAAATCTCCCGCCGTCTAATACAATTGATGTTCAATATCCGGATATTTGCAGGTCAATCCGGATCGGACCGGAAACTATTAATACGGTTTAAAGTGGCTGAAAAGAAAGGAAGGAATACGGGAAGCGGGATAAAGGAATTGTTCAAACTTTACAGGTTTCTAAGGCCATACCGCTGGATATTTGCACTGGGAATGGCTTTCCTTCTCATTTCAAGCGGTGCAAGTCTGCTTTTCCCGAAGTATCTGGGGAATATGGTCGATCTGGCCAACAAGGGAAGCTCAATGAATGAGATCACCCGAACCGGGATCATTCTCCTTGCTGTTGTGGTTGTTCAGGCCATTTTTTCATATTTCCGCACCCGGATCTTTGTAATGGTCACCGAAAAGACACTTGCTTCGATACGACAGCATATTTACAGACATCTCATCAAACTTCCCATGTCGTTCTTTTCCGAGAGGCGCGTTGGGGAGCTTAACAGCAGGATCTCTGCCGACATTGCAATCCTTCAGCATTCCCTCACCGAAACCCTGGCCGACCTTCTGTCCCAGATTCTGGTGATAACCGGAGCCCTGACACTGATGATGGTAAGTTCTTTCAAACTAACCCTCTTCATGCTGGCTGTTGTGCCCCCGATGGCACTTCTGGCATTTTTTGCAGGAAGAGCTGTGAGGAGATACTCCAAAAAAGTGCAGTCGTTCATTGCCGAATCGAACACCATTGTGGAAGAGACCCTTCAGGGGATACAGAATGTAAAGGCCTTCACAAACGAACTGTTTGAGATAAACCGGTACAGCGACAGGACAAACGAAGTTGCAAAGGCAGGCATAAAGGGAGGGAAATACCAGGCATCCCTCTCATTTATTTCCCTCGGGTTCTTCATTGCGATGGGACTTCTGATCTGGAGGGGATCAATTCTTATCTCAAAGGGGATGATGGAAGCCGGACAGCTTTTTTCGTTTGTTATATACTCGGGGTTCATTGCCGGGAACATCGCCGGCATGGCAAGCGTGTACACGAGGCTCCAGAGGACAATCGGCGCCGCCGAGAAACTCCTGCTGATACTCGATGAACCAACCGAAACAGTCGACGAAGAGTGGGAACCTGATCCTGCCCATCTGCTGAAAGGAAAAATCACTTTCAACCATGTTAATTTCATCTATCCGTCAAGGCCCGAGGCAAAGGTTCTGAATGATGTTTCATTCACAATCGAGCCGGGACAGAAAATTGCTATTGTTGGTCCGAGCGGAGCAGGGAAGTCGACACTTGCATCCCTGCTCCTCCGGTTCTATGAACCCACTTCAGGTGAATTGTTGTTTGACGACCGGACCAGCAGGAGTTTCCCCATAACCTCAATACGCAGGCAGCTGGCAATTGTGATGCAGGATGTTTTCCTCTTCGGAGGCTCGGTCAGGGAGAATATTGCATATGGAAAACCGGGAGCAACCGAACAGGAGATAATTAACGCGGCCGTTCAGGCAAATGCCTGGGATTTTATTCAATCGTTTCCCGACAAGCTTGGAACAATTGTTGGTGAGCGGGGTGTCCAGCTCTCGGGGGGCCAGCGGCAAAGAATAGCCATTGCAAGGGCAGTGCTAAGGAATCCGGCTGTTCTGATCCTCGACGAAGCAACATCCTCGCTCGACTCGGAATCGGAAAGGCTTGTCCAGGAAGCTCTCGAAAAACTTATGCGAGGACGTACCTCTGTTGTAATTGCTCACCGGCTGTCGACTGTAAGGAATGCCGACAGGATAATAGTCCTTGAAAGCGGAACTATAGTTGAACAGGGCACCCATGATGATCTGCTGCTCAACGAAAACGGTCTTTACAAAAGCCTTACCCAGTTGCAGTTTGCCAAGTAAGAACGCCAGTCAGATTGAAAAATTTCGCCCCGATAAAACACTCGCCGCACGCCGCGTAACGCGTACCGCACACCGAACATTGTTTTATTGACTTTATTGAGCTTCACTAAACTGAATTAAATGACACTGACAGAAAAAATTGCAGCTGATCTGATCACAGCCATGAAATCGAAAGACACTGTATCGCTCGAAGCCCTCAGGGCAGCGAAGACAGCATTCCTGCTTGCCCATTCGGAGAAGGGCTCCGGCAGCGTTCTGACACCGGAAGATGAGATCAGGATAATCCAGAAACTTGTTAAGCAGCGACGCGAATCCGCGCAGATCTACAGGGAAAACAACAGGACAGACCTCAGCGACAAGGAGAGTTCCGAAGCGGATGTGCTTGAGAAGTACCTCCCGGCAAAAATGAATGAAGAAGCCCTGGAAAAAGTCATCAGGGCTATTATAGGACGTGTTGGTGCAAAATCAGCATCCGACCTTGGAAAGGTAATGGGCCCGGCGATGAAAGAGCTTGCAGGAAAGGCTGACGGGAAAGAAATATCAGCAATGGTCAGGAAGCTGCTGAGTTAGAGATAAGAAGTGTCGTGCAGGTCGTGCAGGTCATGCAGGTCATGCAGGTCGTGCAGGTCGTGCAGGTCATGCAGGTCGTGCAGGTCGTGCAGGTCGTGCAGGTCATGCAGGTCGTGCAGGTCGTGCAGGTCGTGCAGGTCGTGCAGGTCGTGCAGGTCGCTTACATTGAAAGACAGCTGAAAGCTGACTGCTGATCGCTGATCGCTGATCGCTGATCGCTGACAGCCTTTCCTCTCAGTATTTATCGAACACCACAAGTGTAGTGACCGGTCCTCTTCCCATCATCCCTTCGGAGGTCTGTATGTTGTGAAGTTTCCTGCCCCGTTTCTGAAGGGTCCACACCTCGCTCGATTTCATTTCAACAGGGGGTTTTTCACCGAATTTCATGGTTGTCTGCTATTTCTTGTTAACCATTTTCTCAGCCATATCACCAAAGGACGAACTGGATTTCGATTCTATAACAAGGCTTCCTCCGTCGAGTTTGTAAACCTCGTTTATTGTGACGTCTCCGCCATATGTGTTTTTCGATTGAAATCATTTTAAAGTTGCTGGTTGCCGGTTAGCCGGCGTGCGGTACGCGGTGTGAGGCTCTCGGCCTATTTTATATAGGGTTCTATAACTCTCTTCAGAAGCGCTATTGTGGCCTTGATTCCCTCATCCTCGCTGAGCTTGTTGCCTTCGTACTCAACATCTATATAGCCCCTGTAGCCTGAATCGTAAACGATCTTCATCATCCTCTCATAGTCGATCTGGGTCTCGTTTCCGTTCTCGTCAAAATCATGAGTCTTGCCGCTCACTCCCTTGGCGTACGGCATCAGATCCTTAACACCCGTGTAACGGTCGTATTCATAGAAATTACCAAGGTCGGGAAGTGTTCCGCAATTGGGTTTGTCAATGCATTTCATAATCTCGGCAAGCCATTTCCCGTAGGAAGAGTTGCCTCCATGGTTTTCGACTATCACGTTTATCCCGAAATCTTCAGCATAGGCGGCAAGTCTGCCAAGGCCGTCGATTGCTGCTTCCTGCATCTGGCCCATAGTTCCGCGGCCGGCTGCATTTACCCTGATCGAATGACAACCCAGGAATTTGGCGGCCTTCACCCATTTGTGATGGTTTTCAATAGCCTTGTTCCTTGCTGCCAGAGAGGTGTCGGCAAGATTCCCTTCCCCGTCAACCATTATAAGAAGGCTTTTTACACCGTACTTCTCACACTCACTTTTCAGCTGGGCAAGGTATTCCATGTCCTCTGCCTTTCCCTTGAAAAAGGTTGAGACATATTCCACTGCATCAAGACCATAGGTTTCCTTTGTAATTCTCGGGAAATCCATATTGGTGATTGTACCTTTTCTCAGGGTGCGGTTAAGCGACCACTCGGCAAGAGAGATTTTGAAAGCCGGCTCCTGACCATACAGACTGATGCCGGTAAACATGGAAACAAGAATTACTGTTAAGATGGATTTAATTTTCATATTAATCGATTTAGCGTTTAGTATATATGCCAAATTTAAATAAAAGCATCAAACATCCTTCAAGGGGCTTAAAATAAAAAATGTGGGATCGCGCGATTGCAGGTCCTCAACAGCTTCACATTTGACAAGAGTACCTTGGCTTTATATAAATCAGGCTGTGGACATCGCCGGTGATGTTCTCAACTGTAATATACTCGTATTTCTGAGGGGTATCAGGACGCATTTTGAGCCCTAGCACCCTCATTGCCTGATCAATATGACAATTGCGCATCACTATGTTCCTGTTGTGTATTGATTCGCTGCCGCAGGTCAGGGCAGAATGGCAGAAGCCGAAGTTGCACTTTTCGATGATGATGTTTATGTTTTCGCCGTTGCATTCATCGGTGTCGGCCCAGGGCCCCTTGCCACCCTTAAGGGCAATGGCGTCGTCGCTTACCGACATGCAGCAGCCCCTCACGTGAACGTTGGAGCAGGCATCAATATCGATGGCATCGGAGCTCGGGGCCTTCACCTTGCCGTGCGGTGAAAAGATGTGAAGGTCAGTGATCCTGACGTTGTTGCATTTGTAATAATGGCTCGTCCATAAACCTGCAACTGGTTCCCGGCCAGCTTCGACCGCCCTCACCACCTTATTTTAACGCTGAACTACATCCACTCCAGGCGTGTCAGCCTTCTGCAAACTACAATTACAGCTCCGGAAGGCCTGTTACATATCCCGTTTCGACCTATTCAATCGGCGATGTGGTACTGATGCCCTATTCGGAAAGGAACAAATTCAGGTTGCCTTATTATTCAAGGCTCGACCTTTCGGTAAGGATTAGCGGCGACCTGAGGCTGAAGTGGTATTCCGCACATCGGATCAGCAGGTGCTGTATGAGATATCAGTCCGCGGGGTCAGTGAGGAAGGAGAGTGGGTTTGGGAGCAGGAGGTGTTCAGTGTGGCGTGAAACGTGAGACGTGAGGCGTGAGGCGTGAGGGGTCATCTTTTCACAAGGTGGAATAACATCTTGTATAATTCGATATCTTTGCTGATTCTGTATCTGAACCAGAGAAACAAAACTAACCAGACCTGAAATGGAATTCTTGCTGGATGGAATAACCAGTATTACCTGGCAGCAGATAGTGATGTGGATCACCGGCGGTCTCCTCATCTACCTGGCAATAGACAGGAAGCTTGAACCGCCGTTGTTGCTTCCCATGGGATTCGGGGCCATACTGGTCAACCTGCCCCTGTCGGGAGTCCTGAACCAGACTCTTCCCGGCATCGGGGAAGTCCGGGGAATAATCGACTGGCTCTTCAGCGTGGGAATCGAGGCCTCGGAAGCCATGCCAATTCTTCTCTTCATCGGAATAGGTGCAATGATCGATTTCGGTCCTCTCCTCTCCAATCCCAGGCTGCTTCTTTTCGGGGCAGCCGCCCAGTTTGGGATCTTTGCAACAGTAATCATTGCAACGCTGCTCGGTTTCGATCTCAGGGACGCCGCTTCGATCGGCATCATTGGCGCAGCCGACGGACCCACATCGATACTTGTTTCACAGGTCCTGAAAAGCCAGTACATAGGCCCGATAGCAATCGCGGCATATTCCTACATGGCTCTGGTACCCATCATCCAGCCGTTCGCCATCAGGCTTTGCACCACTGAAAAGGAAAGGAAGATAAGAATGAAATACAATCCTAAAAGCCTTACACCGCTTACCAGGATACTCTTCCCTATCGTAGTCACAATCATTGCCGGGCTTGTCGCCCCTGCATCGATAGCTCTTGTCGGCTTCCTGATGTTCGGCAACCTTGTAAGGGAATGCGGAGTGCTCAGGTCGCTTTCGGAATCGGCACAGAAGGAACTGGTTAACCTTATCACCCTTCTGCTTGGTATCACCATTGCTGCAAGTATGAAAGCAGAGTCGTTCGTTTCGCTGCAGACCATACTTATAATGCTTCTTGGACTGGTGGCATTCATTTTTGACACAATCGCCGGAGCCACCTTTGCCAGGTTCCTCAACCTCTTCCTGAAGGAGAAAATAAACCCGATGGTCGGAGCCGCCGGCATCTCGGCCTTCCCGATGTCGTCGAGAGTCATTCAGAAGATGGGCCTTGAAGCTGATCCGCAGAACCATCTGCTTATGCACGCAGCAGGAGCGAATGTAGCGGGACAGATTGCGTCGGTGATAGCCGGCGGCGTGGTTATCAGCCTTGTACCCGGATTAATGTAGGAGGAATATTATGAACACTGATTTAATAAATTCACTGAAGCTTGCCGGCATGGGAATGGCGGCAATTTTCCTGGTCATCCTCGTTATCTACCTGTTTGTTCACGTTCTGCTGAAGCTGACGGGAAGGAACAACAAGGCTTGAAAAAGCCTTAACATTGTTATATTTGCACATTACAAAATAAAATAAATACACACTCATGGAAGATATTGAAATTTGCCACTGCAACGGCATTATGAAAAGCGTGATAGTGAAAGCAATAAAGGAAAAAGGGCTGAAGACGGTGGAAGATGTTCAGGATGCCACAGAGGCAGGAACCGTATGCGGCGGCTGCGTCGACGACATTGAAGAAATTCTGAAGGAAGTAAACGGCTGAACTCCACCCGAAAGTCCCGGTAAGTAATCCGTTAAAAGTATCATTTTAGTTTAACAGGCTTGATCATATTCTCCGGTACGAGGATCAGATCAAGCTTTTCTTTCGACAGAAATCCCCTTTCCAGTACCAGGGAGTAGACCGACAGGTTAAGCGCAAGGGCGTCCCTGGAGATTGAATTAAGGTCCTGGTAAGCTATGTAAGAAGAGCCGTAATTATCCCTATGCTGTTCTGAACAAGTTCGCTGCAGCGTTCCTCGTTGGCGGGGATCCCTTCGATGCAGCGGTGGCGCAGGGTGTTGATTCCAGTCCCGATAGCCGTTGCCCCCATATTGATCTCGAGAAAGAGTTTTGCGTTATGGTTGAGTCTTTCTATCTCTTCCCCGGGAGTTACCGCATAGCCTCTCCTGAAAAGCTTCACCTCCCCGTCATATATCAGGAAGATGTCCTATCTCGGACTGTTCTCCCTGAAGAGTATCTCGCCCGCGTCACAGTGTTTTTCGGTGACACTCCGGGAAAGTTCCCTTAGTTCAACTTCGTCGAGGTTCCGGAAAAGTTCAATATTCCTCAGGAAATCAAGGATTGTGCTTCTTTTGATCATGGCCCTGACCTTTATTAGTTATACCTGACTGACCGGGAAGCAAAGATATCCCGATTTTTGAACCGCTGCGACATTAATTGACTTAGCCTGAAGTTAAATCCGGGGCAGGTCATTATTGTTGATTTTTTGAGTATCTTTGCCGGAAGTTCCTGCTTAAGCCTTTGACGGGGACATTCAGGATTCGTAAACAAATAAAATCACATATGGGAAGATCTCAGGAGACATTAGGCAAAAAAGAAGTTAGGAACAAGCAAGAAAAGAAGAGAAAGGAAAAGCAGAAGAAGCGTGCCCTCAAGAAGACCGAGGGCAAGAGCAATTTCGACAATATGATTGCCTATGTTGATGAGTTCGGAGTCATTTCATCCACCCCTCCCGATCCCACAAGAAAAAAACAGGAAGTGATTGCCGAAGACATTGAGTTACAGGTAATCAGGACCAATCCCGAAGATGCTCCCGACTATCACAGGAAGGGTGTTGTCACGTTCTACAACGATTCAAAAGGATTCGGGTTCATACGCGACCTGGAATCGAACATGAGATTGTTCTTCCATGCAAGCGATGTTCAGGAACCCGTAAAGGAGGACAACATCGTTTCCTTTGAAAAGGGAAAGGGCCCTAAAGGTATAGCAGCTATAAATGTAAGGCTCTTCAAGGAATAATAGAATATTTGATTATCTTTGCGCCCTTGTTAACAAAGTGATTTCCAAGAAGCGTTTTTACGCGTATAGCCCTGTCTGCATTTGAGTTCACTTCAGCCGGGAATATAAAGATACCGCTCCCGGAGCCACGATTAAAAATATTTAATGATACAATTTGAAGAAATGGGATTTACTCCCGGCATCCTGAGGTCAATTGAGGAACTCGGATTTACCACCCCTATGCCTGTTCAGGAAAAGGTTATTCCCCTGATGCTGGGAAGCGACACTGACATTATTGCCCTTGCTCAAACCGGCACAGGGAAAACGGCTGCTTTCGGTCTGCCGCTTGTTCAGGCAACCGATACCGAAAAAACAGCCACGCAGGCTCTTATATTATGTCCTACCAGGGAATTATGCATGCAGATCACAAACGATCTGAACAATTATTCAAAACATACCGGCGGTCTCAGGATCCTTGCGGTATATGGCGGCGCCTCAATTGACGGCCAGATAAGGGAGCTCAGGCGTGGTGTTCACATCATCGTTGCCACTCCCGGACGTCTTATCGATCTCATCGGAAGAAGGGCCGCAAAACTTTCGGAAGTCCGGACAGTTATCCTGGATGAAGCCGACGAGATGCTCAACATGGGTTTTCTCGACAGCATAAATGAAATCCTTGAAGAGGTTCCGTTAAACAGAAGGACGCTGCTTTTTTCAGCCACGATGTCGAAGGAGATATCTTCCATTGCCAGGAAATACATGAACGATCCCGCCGAGATACTCATCGGCCGGAAAAACGCATCCGCGGAAAATGTCAGCCACAACTACTACGTGGTTCACGCGAAGGATAAGTACAAGGTGCTGAAGCGTCTTGCCGACTCAGAACCCGATATATATGCCATAATCTTCTGCCGTACACGTAAGGAAACACAGGATGTGGCAGTCAGGCTTATAAACGACGGCTACAATGCCGATGCCCTTCATGGCGACCTTTCACAGTCGCAACGCGACGCAGTTATGAACAAGTTCAGGTCGCGAAACCTCCGCCTGCTGGTTGCCACCGACGTTGCAGCCCGCGGACTGGATGTTGATGATCTGACTCATGTTATCAACTTCAGCCTGCCCGACGACACTGAAGTATATACCCACAGGTGCGGCCGTACAGGCCGTGCAGGGAAAAAAGGAATATCTGTCTCTCTTGTCCATCTGAGGGAAAAGAACAGTCTTCACCGCATAGAAAAACTTGTGAATAAGTCGTTCAATTCACTGCCTGTTCCGACGGGAAGCGAGATTTGCGGCAAACAGCTTTCGAGATGGGTTGAAAAACTCGAGACCGTATCAACAGGTCATAAGGAAATTGAAAAACTGCTGCCCGAAATACAGGCCAGACTTGAAAACCTCGACAAGGATGAACTGATCAGGCGTGTGGTCTCGCTGGAGTTCGACAGGTTCCTCGACGATTACCGCGACGAAGAGGATATTATTGAACCTGTTCACGCGAAGGAAGAGAATTGGAGCAGATCAGGAAAGAAAGGCTCATTCAGCCAGATGAATGACAACTATACCCGACTCTTTATCAATTTCGGAAAAGCCGACGAATTTTTCCCCGATCAGCTTATAAGCCTTATCAATTCCAACACAAGGGGCATGAAAGTCCCGATAGGGAAGATCGACCTCTACAGGGATTTTTCATTTTTCGAAGTCGAAGCCGGCTATTCAGATGACCTTATAAAAGCCATGAAAAATGCCAAATACATGGGCAAAAGGGTTGTGGTGCAGATCGCCCAGGAAAAGAGCGAAGAACGGGGCGAAAAGGCATATCCCGGCAAGAAACCTGCATGGAAAACCGGCAGGACTAACGGCAAAACAAGCGGCAGGACTAACGGCAGAAAAAGCTACGGGAAGACCCACAGGACAGTCGCTTATTAGACATTTATAATGGGCTCCGGAGGTGTGCCCTGTGAAAAGCACCCGGCCGGAACAGATCCGGAAAATGATCGAACATTTTACGGATTTTTTCTTATTTTGCATTGTCCCTTTAATTGAAATACCAACCTTGAAAAAACCCCGAATCATGAGACTGATCTGGCCTGTCATCTTACCTCTCATACTATTATCCTGCACCCGTGAAACGGGAAGTGCAAATCTTCAGAACCTGAGGTGCGAGTACCTGGTCAACCCGACAGGGATTGATACCGGGAAACCCCGGTTCACCTGGCAGATGACATCTGAGAAACCGGGCGTGGAGCAGACGGCTTACATGATCTTTGTCGGGACCGATTCCGTTTCGGTTGCCGGAGGAGAAGGAGATGTATGGGAATCGGGACAAACGTCAGGTTCTTCGGTGCCTGTGGTTTACACGGGCCCCTCCCTCCTGCCCTTCACAAAATATTACTGGAGCCTCAGGGCGAAGCTGAATGACGGAAGCTGGACGGAACTTCCGGAGCCGGCCTCATTTGAAACCGGGTATATGAACAAGGCTGCCTGGAAAGGGCACTGGATAACCGACACTTACGATTTCAACCTCAAACCTGCGCCGTATTTCAGGAAGCAATTCAGCTTAGACAGGAAGGTAAAAACTGCCAGGGCATATATAGCCGCGGCCGGGTTATATGAGCTGAGCATCAACGGCGAAAAGGCCGGCGATCACCGGCTCGATCCGATGTACACCCGTTTCGACCGCCGGACTCTCTATGTAACTTACGATGTAACCCGGAAGCTGACGCAGGGAGAAAACGTCATCGGGGTTATTCTCGGAAACGGATGGTATAATCACCAGTCGACTGCGGTATGGTATTTCGATAAGGCGCCATGGCGGGCCAGGCCGAAATTCTGCATGGACCTGAGGATCACATACGAAGACGGCAGCGAAGAGGTGATCGGCACCGGCCAGGACTGGAAGACTTCGCTCTCACCTGTCATTTTCAACAGCATCTACACGGCAGAGCACTACGATGCCCGTCTTGAACAGCCGGGATGGGACACTCCCGGTTTTGACGATTCAAACTGGAAAAGTCCACTCAACACGGGTGCGCCCTCAAACAACATAACCGCACAGGTACTCCATCCGGTGCGCAATGTAGAAAAGATACCCGCAGTCAAAATGACCAGATTCAGCAGCAAAAACTACCTGTTCGATTTCGGCCGCAACATATCAGGTGTTACAGAAATCAGGATCAAAGGAGAGTCAGGCGCCATGGTCAGGCTCATCCACGCGGAAAGGACCGGATCCGACGGACATGCCGACCAGTCGAATATAGATGTCCATTACCGTCCGACCGACGACAGCGATCCATTCCAGACCGACATTGTCATCCTGAGCGGAATTAAGGAGGACGAATTCATGCCCCGGTTCAACTACAAGGGCTTCCGGTTTGTTGAAGTTGTATCGGACAAACCTGTTGAACTTGGTCAGGAAAGCCTTACCGCTTACTTTATGCACAGTGACGTCCCCCCGGCCGGAAAGATAAACTCCTCGAACAATACCCTCAACCTTACATGGATGGCGTCAAATGCATCGTATCTATCGAACCTATTCGGTTACCCGACCGATTGCCCGCAGAGGGAAAAGAACGGCTGGACAGGCGATGCCCATATCAACATAGAGACCGGCCTCTATAATTTCGAAGGCATCACGGTTTATGAGAAATGGCTTGCCGATCACCGCGACGAACAGCTCTCAAACGGAGTTCTTCCGGCAATAATACCGACAAGCGGGTGGGGATATCACTGGGCCAACGGACCTGACTGGACCAGCACAATTGCCATTATACCGTGGAATATTTATCTCTTCTACGGCGATTCGCGGCTTCTGGAAGATTGTTATGACAACATCAAACGCTATGTCGACCAGATTGACTCGAGGAGTCCGGAGGGGATCACCGACTGGGGCCTCGGCGACTGGGTGCCGGTTAAATCGGTTACACCGAAGGAGCTTACCTCCACGGCGTGGTATTATGCGGATGTTATAATCCTGGCAAAGGCAGCCGGGTTACTTGGTAAGGATGAGGATGCTGAAAAGTACACCGTTCTGGCCAAAAAGATAAAGGATGCCTTTAACAGTAAGTTCCTCGACTCCTCAACTGGCATTTACGGCAAAGGCCTTCAGACTGAACTCAGCGTGCCGCTGTACTGGGGACTGGTGCCAGAAGAATTAATACCTGCGACAGCAGAACAGCTTGCAAAGAGAGTAATTGCCGACAATGAGCACATCGACGTGGGGCTGCTCGGTACCAAGACACTGCTGAATGCCCTCAGCGCTCACGGCTATGCTGATCTTGCCTACAAGGTTGCCTCACAGGAGGATTTCCCGTCATGGGGATGGTGGATAGTTAACGGGGCGACAACCTTCTATGAAAACTGGCCGCTGGATGCGAAAAGCGACATCTCGATGAACCACATCATGTTCGGGGAAATAAATGCATGGTATTACAAGGCTCTTGGAGGCATCTTCCCCGACGAAACCGCTCCCGGCTTCAAAAACGTGATCCTCAGGCCTAACTTTGTGGAAGGGCTCGAACAATTCGGGGCGGAACATGACGGACCTTACGGTAAAATAGTCTCCGGATGGCAGAGATCAGAAGGCCGGATAAAGTATCATGTTTCCATCCCGGCAAACAGCACCGCCACTCTGTACCTTAAGTCTGAAAATGCTCTCATGGGCGGAAAGGATCTGGCCGAAGCATCGTCAGTGGCAGGGGTGGAAAAAGAAGATGGCGGTCTGAGAATACGGCTGAAATCAGGAAATTACGATTTTGAGGTACTCTGAGAGTAAGAAATGCGGCATACCACAAGCGTGATGCATCGATAATTCTAAGGCGTCAAGGCCTTAAGGCGTGCATGACCTGCATGACCTGCACGACCTGCACGACCTGCACGACCTGCATGACCTGCATGACCTGCACGACCTGCACGACTTTTTATATCTGCCTTGTCAAAAGAAAACAACCCTTAGCCATCTTATAAATAAGGTTCATCATAAACCGGACTTTTCCGAACATGATGGCATGTAAATTGTTTTACATTTCGGGAAACAAGGTACATCAGAGTCATGGAAATTTCGAGGTTGATAAATATTATAACAGGTCTGGTAACAGCGGTGATGATACTTCTTTTCACCAGCTCCGCTCCGGAAAGGCTCAGGTTAGCCTCTGAAGGTGATCCTTCCCCTTCTGCCGGTTCGACGGATGTAGCTGTTGCCGCTCCTGCTGCTCCCGCGATGTTCAACGAGGATATCTATTCTGCCCTTAATGAAAAAGCCAGGGGACTGCTCTCGCCGAGGTATAATAACGATAAGATATTGCAGGTGGTAGGCGCAATTTACAATTCAACTGCCGACGGGCTTGATCCCGAGGATTACAATATTTCCGGCATTGAAAAACTGGCCGAAAAGATTGCATCATCCGACAAACCTTCGTACGACGAAATACTAAGGATGGAGCATCTTCTCGATGAAGCATTTATCGGTCTGTCAACTGATCTTGGCACAGGGAAGGTTTCTCCCGAAGATGCAGATCCCCAGTGGAAAGCCCTGAGGAGGAACACTGGTGAAGACTGGCTTACCTATATCGAATATGCACTTAATGCTGATGATCCTGCCAGGGCTCTCCAAAGACTGACCCCGAGGCATAGGGAATACCTTAACCTGAAGAAAGCGCTGGCTGAATATCGTCGGTTGGAATCAGCCGGAGGATGGGGAACTTTCACCACCAGCCTGCCAAAGATAGAAAAGGGAATGAGGCATCCCGATGTGGCATCCCTGAGGCAAAGGCTCGCCGTGACGCAGGGACCGATCGGATTTGATCCGGAAGATGAGGAAATGTTCGACCAGGTCCTCCACGACCAGGTAGTTGTCTTCCAGCAGAGAAACGGTCTGGAAGCCGACGGAGTGGTCGGGAAGTCGACTGTTGAAGCATTGAATATACCTGTATCTGAAAGGATCAGTGTCATCACTGCCAACCTCGAACGCTGGAGATGGGTGAGCGACGACCTGGGCGACCGTTATGTGATGGTTAACGCCGCTGATTACAACCTGAGGTTTATCGAGAACGGGGAACAGACCTTCACCGCCAGGGCAATTGTGGGCACCAACAAAAGGCAGACTCCCGTTTTCAGCTCGGTGATGAAATATCTTGTCGTTAATCCCGACTGGACTGTTCCTCCGCAGATACTGAAGCAGGATGTGATTCCCGACCTTATGAAAGATTCAAGCTATCTGCAAAGGAAAAACATGAAGATAGTGGCTCATGACGGATCTGTTGTGGATCCTTCATCGATCGACTGGCAGCAGGTTTCCGCGAACAGGTTCCCCTACATGATAAAACAGGAGGCCGGCAAGGGCAATCCCCTTGGCGAGATAAAATTCATGTTCCCGAATCAGTATGATGTTTATATTCACGACACACCGTCGCGCTGGCAGTTCAGCAAGAGCATCAGGCCTTTCAGCTCAGGATGCATCAGGATAAACAACGTCCGCGACTTTGCCCGCTTTCTTCTGAAGGATGATCCTGAATGGAACGCGGGGAGGCTTGATGAGGAGATCGACAACGGCCGGACCCGGACCATCGCCCTGAAAGAACCGGTTCCCGTGCACATTCTGTATTTCACAGCCTGGGCCGACAACGACGGAACGGCATATTTCGGTAAGGATATTTACAACCGCGACAGGCAGCTGATCAGAATATTGAAAAAAGACTACCGGTAAGCGACTCATGAAGAAACCTCGACATCCCTCCTGCAGCAGTCTCGTCGACCAGCAGTGAGGAACTCTTAAGGTACCCGGCATCGGGGAAGTGTATGTAGAGGCATGATTGTCCCGACAGCATGTTGATGATATTCTCATGATCCTCCATAGGTATTGAAGGGCATCCGAAGCTTCGCCCGAGCCTGCCGTTTCGGCTGATGAAGTCCCTGCTTACATAATCGGCTCCATGCATCACGATAGCTCTTTCCCTTGCTTTGTCGTTTACTCCGGGTTCAACACCGTCGAGGAGAAGCGACAGGCCGTGCTTCCCTGTATAGGTATCGCCTGTGACATAAAAACCCAGGCTGCTCTTGTATGAAGAAGGAGTGTTTGAGAAACTGCATGCAAACTCGTCACCGCTGTTACGGCCATGCGCGCAAAGGCTTGAATGAACCACCTCCTGCCTGTTCAGGTCGATGATCCACATGCGGTCGAGATTTGAAGAAAGTGAGAAGTCGATTATCGTGAGGATGTTTTTTTTGATCCTGTTATCCGATTCAAGGTTGAAGAAACCGGTGATGGCTTTCCTTAGAACCTCATAGTCCGGCTTTGACTCATCACCCCGGATATTATTGTACAGCTCAAGGCAGAACCTCTCTATCCCGGCGCTTGCCGATGCGGTCGAAACAGTCTCTTTACCGGCATCCGGAACGTGAGCTCCGGGGAGCAGGAGAAGGCACATCATCAGTAAGATAAGACTTGCAAATTTCACAGGCATCAGGGGATCCGGTTTGTTCCGGGGATAAATATATCATTAATTCAATATTCTAACTCAAAAACACCTCTATGTATTATGCAAAAAGAAGTTAAATTCAGTTTAACGGAAGGGATTTTTGACGAAAATGAGATTTCTCAAATGTTGTAATCATTCCTTTTCATTCGTTGTTTCTATCCCAAATCCCTGCCTGAACTACCGCATAGAAAGAAAGGCCCCGCAGGGGGAACAGCCACTTTGATTACACAGTGCAGATTGAGGGGGATCCCTCAAGGAATCCTTTTTTCATCCGCAGAATTCAGTGACAGGGCCCCTCATCCCGTCGGGGCTATCCGTATGACATCCATATTAATAGATATATTGATCTTATATTATTTATTTTTTTTGCTGTCTTTACAATTGAAAATAAAATTATAAGGAAACAGTTCCCTGTAACAAAATAATTTATAAATTCAGCTAATAATCAAAACATCATGATTTCAAGAAAAGTTTATTCACAGGAAGTGAAAGATACGCCCCACAAGGTCGATGTAAGGCAGATTTACAATGACCCGTCGGCTCAGATCAATCACATCGAGCTTAAGCCGGGAGAGTCGCTGAAACCTCACAAGACTCCGGTTGACGTCACTTTTTATGTTCTTGAGGGGAATCCCACGATTCATATCGGAGGAGAATCAGTTGCATTTGACAGGGACACGCTGATAGAGAGCCCTGCCAACATAGTTCACCATATAAGCAATGAAGGAAAACAGAATGCACGGGTACTTGTCATCAAAGCCCCGAGGCCGGAAACCGCGACAAGGGTACTTTAATATATAAGGCGTAAAGGCGTAAAGGCGTAAAGGCATAAAGGCGTAAAGGCGTTAAGGCGTAAAGGCGTAAAGGCGTTAAGGCGTAAAGGCGTTAAGGCAACAAGGCACGAAGTTGGCAGTTGGCAGCATGCAGTTGGCAGTTGCCCTGAGCCCTGAGCCCTGAGCCGCGTGAGGCATGTGGCGTGAGGCATGAGGCGAGTGTTCAACCATCATCCTTTTTCGCCGCTTACCGCGTACCGCATGCCGCGTACCGCCAAACAACCAGCAACTTGATATACTAAAAAAAATGAACCAGGGGGATAATAAAATTCATAAGAGGAAAGTGGTAATAGCCGGAGCCGGTTCGGTTGGGGCAACCTATGCCTATGCCCTGGCCCAGAGCGGCGTTGCCGAGGAGATAGTGCTTATCGACAGGAACGAGGAATTACTCAGGGGACAGGTTCTTGACCTTGTTCACGGGCAACCGTTTTTTCCGACGGTAACGATAAAGGAAGGAACAGATGATGACTATTCCGACGCGAGTCTTGTGGTCATCACTGCAGGTGCAGCCCAGAAGCCGGGGGAAACGCGCCTGCAGCTCCTGCAGAAGAACGCCGGTATTGTGGGAGGCATTGCCGGAAAGGTTGCGTCAGGCGGATGCAGCGGGGTGATGCTTATAGTCACAAATCCTGTCGATGTGATGACCTATGTTGCTTACAGATCATCCGGGTGGCCCTCACACAGGGTGATGGGCTCCGGCACCATGCTCGACAGCGCCAGGTTGAAACACCATCAATCGTTTCAAGCCGGGGAGTTGAAAGGATAGTCCCGGCTCGTCTTCCGCAGGAAGAGCTCGAAAAGCTGAAACATTCGGCCGGGGTCATCAGGAAGGCTGTTACGGAGATGGGACTGGGATAAGAAAGGCGTGAGGCGTGAGGCAAAAAAGGTCTTGCAGGTCGTGCAGGTCGTGCAGGTCGTGCAGGTCCTAAAATCAAACGCCATAACGTATTAGCCTGATAACTTATGAACAAAATAACAAATTTCTTCATTTCGATATTCCGTCTTCGGTCCTCCGTCTTCCGTATTTCTTCAAATCCATATCGTTTTGGGTAAAATATTTATCGTGAAACGATAACTGAGATATCGTTTCACGATAAAAATTCGTGTGTTTTTAAAGCGGCGTATGGTTTACGGCAGAACACTTCTTCGCCAGAACCTTCGCTGAAGCCTCGGTTCTCAAAGAAAGCTACGAAGCGCAAAACCGGCAGAATGTAAGAAATCAAGCAGTTAGTGTATCATGAAACCAGCTGACCGCTGATAGCTGAACGCTGACAGCATTTCACTCCAGATAATCCGAAAACCGTTCATCGATATGCTGGTTGAACCATCTGTCGATGACTGATTTCCTGAACCGCCATTCCTTTCCGAGTTTGGCGGCGGGGATCTTCCCGTCCTGGGCCCAGGTATATATGGTTTGTGGTTTAAGTTTCAGGTATTTTGCCACTTCTTCAAGTGTCATAATTTCATCCATCCCTTATTTTTTGATTAGATTCAACAAGGCAGTGTCAGTAACCTCTTCCTGGGTTTCAGGTCTGACTTCAACACTGCTTTCCCGTTCAGCGGGTTTAACAAGCTGTTGAACGGAATAAATTACAGCAGTATAAAAATTGCCTTCATATTTCCTGAAAAGTTTGAATTCCTCAGTCTTGTTGCACAGAAAAGGGCGAAGGTTCCAGGCTATCTGGATCCCGACGAATGCCAGAATTATCATCCATATCCTGAATACGCTGACTCCTATACGCGGATAGATGTCCTTTTTCTCACACGCGAATTTCAGGGCATCGATCATCAGTTTCATCCCGAATATCCCCGAGAAGACAAATATCGCAACGTGCAGGAGCTGAAGAAAATGGTAATTTCCGCCTGTCAGCTGGAAAAGAATGACAATCGGGGCAAACGAAAAAGCAATAGCGGATGTAAGAACGAATCCGCTTAAAATGATGAGCACCATCTGCCTTAAGGTCAGTCTTGATCCCAGAACCTGTTGTATGACATAAAAAGAAGGGAAACATATCAGGATAGCACTGTAGAACAGGAAAGTCACTTTCAGTCCGGCTACCACCGACTGAAGGAAGCTGTGATAACTTCCCATGACAACCCCGTAAAGAAAAGTAAAGATGCAAATTATCAGCAGCTGATTCACGATTAATCGTCCCGACTGCTCCCTGTCGCGGTCTTCAAAATAAGATTCAGTGTTCTGAAATATTCCGAAGACCTCCAATAATCCACCTGTTTTTGTCATAGCGTAAAACATTGATTAGACTATAAAGTTACGAAACATTCTAATATATATTAGTGTTTATTACTGTTTTTTACTGTTTCCGCAACAATATTTGTGACTCCCATTTCATGAATCACAGGGATTCCCTTCACATTTTCTCTTTCATCGTGTCTGGGCAGCGCCTTGCTTACTTTTCTGCGAAGGATGAACAAGACAATTTCAGGTTTGGAGATTCAGGCGAAAGGGATCAGAAAGGAAGAGCACCCTACCGGCTTCAAGTCGGTTCATATGGAAATATTTCTTGAATCTCCCGATGCCACCGAGGAGGATGTAAAAAAGGTAATCGGACTTGCAGAAGACAAATACTGTCCGGTTTGGTCAATGATAAGGGGCAACACGACAGTTGATACCACCTTCACAATAAAGAAATAGTTTGCACAGGCTGTTTCAGACGCCGGAAAATCAATTACCGGGGCCAGTCTCAATGCCCGGAATAAGCATTGCCGGGACTTTCATTGGTTCTGACTTATGACGCTTTCAAAATTTAGTCTGGTTTGTGTTACTTTACCATGGGTTTCACGGAGAACACGGGCAATGCACGAATTGTTTCAAATAATATCATCCGTGATTTTATCCGCGAAATCCGTGGTGAATATATAATTCAGGTTTAACCACCAAGGAGAACACGGGTAATTCACGGATTGTCTTAAATAATAACATCCGTGATTTTATCCGTGAAATCCGCGAAATCCGTGGTAAATATATAATTCAGGTTTAACCACCACGAGAATACGGGCAATGCACGGATTGTCTCAAATAATATCATCCGTGATTTTATCCGTGAAACCCGTGGTGAATTATTTCATGGAGATCAATATTCTTAACATAAATGCTAAGAAATCTGCAATTTATCTCTCCGGACTCTGACTGGAGTAACCTTATGAATCCTTTATTTAGGCAATGGTATCACTGCCGCACTAATTGTCAGACTTCAGGATAGTCTGCCCAGGCTGTTTCAGGCCCCGGAAAATCAAATACCGGGGCCAATCTCAATGCCCGGAATGAGCATTGCATGGATTTTCATTGGTCTGAGAAAATCAGTTATTAAAAAATCAGGCATTTCTTGTTTAAGATTACTGTATAATGTTTAATTTTAGTTGTGCTTATTTATTTCAAGGGAGAGTCAGGCAATAAAAACAACTTACGGTTGGGACTGAGGGATGAGGCTGTTGCCATTGTGACTGACGGAGCATTGCTTTCTCCGGGTTGACTGATAATTCAAGGACTATTAACCGGCCGGTTATGAAAAAAGTAGTTGCCGAAAGAGTAATTCATAAGGGGGAAAGTCGGATTTCCCTCAGCTTCGGGTATGATATGACTCTGATCATGATTGTAAAAAAGATTGAAGGGGCCAGGTGGAGTTCCCAGATGAAATTTTGGCATATACCTGACAGCAGCAACATAAAGGGCAATTTGCCGGATGCCTTCAGGGGGCAAGCTTTTGTAGATTACAGTTCCCTGGATAAAAGGGAGGCAGACAAACCAGGTACAAAGCAGAATGAGGTGTTTTCTGGAGGTGAGGCGAAGCAGAGGGTTGACAGGGAATCAAAGCAGTCAGTTTTAAGTGAAAAGGCCGTAAAGGACATTGAAAAGTTCAGAAAGTGGATGGAAGTGAACCGATATCCTGAATCGACGGTTAGGACATATACGGGTATGATCGCGACTTTTCTGAAGTTTGTCAGTCCGAAGGAAGCAGAAGATTGCACATCGGAAGATCTGGTAAGGATTGTGGATGAATACATTTTACCTAAAGGATTGAGCCGTTCCTTTCAGAACCAGATGATAAGTGCCGTGAAGAAATTTTACGGCAAGGTTTACAAGTCGGTGATTGATGTCGGGGAGATTTCGAGGCCGAGGCCGGAGCACCGGTTACCGAATGTACTGAGCAAGGCGGAAGTAAGGAAGATACTTGATTCGGTGGCAAATGAGAAGCACCGGGTAATGCTGAGTCTGGTTTACGCATGCGGTTTAAGGAGAAGTGAGGTTCTGGAGTTATTGCCCACGGATATCGACCATGACAGGAAGCTGGTACAGATCAGGCAGGCGAAAGGATTCAAGGACAGGCTGGTTCCGTTGTCGGACAAGCTGATTCAGATGGTTGATCAGTACATGTTGCATTATAAGCCCGTAAAGTATTTGTTTGAGGGGCAGAACATGGGCAGCCGGTACAGTCCGGCCAGTCTGGAAAAGATATTTAAGACAGCCTTTCTGAAGGCAGGAATAAACAAGAAGGACATTACTCTACACGGATTGAGGCACAGTTATGCGACTCATCTGCTGGAAGCAGGTACCGACCTGAGGTATATTCAGGCGCTGTTGGGGCACAAGAGCAGCCGGACCACTGAGATTTACACTCATGTAACTATTCAAAGTATTGAGAAGATAAGGAGTCCGTTTGATGATTTATGATAAAAGGAATTGATAAATCCACCTTCAGGTACACAATAATCACAGAATATGGAAATTATGCGTAATTTTGGTATACAAATAAACAGTTAGGGTCGCATTGTCCGCCCTTTTAATTTCCCTGGCTATTATGCTATGGTTTATGGAATTGTCGAACCGTTATAAAAGCTGACATAGATGAATAAAAAGGGATTACGCTCGGCCCCCGCTCCCGTCACTTGCATATGACCTTCAGCGGTTTTGTATAATAAAAATTTACAAAACCGGTTCATGATGGCAATCTGCAAGTGCCTCCCCCGGCTGCCCGAGCTAACAACGACGCCCTAACAAGCCGGTAAATGCCATGCTGGCGTTTTAATAAAAGATAAATTGCTAACTTCATGCAAACATTCAGTAAATGACTGCTTATCGCCGTTAAGCCGCACGGCACTTACCGGCTGATCGTTAGGGTACATTGCCCCACTTATTTTTGTTGATAGTTCAAATGAGGTCTAAGCAGTCACAGTGTGTGTTGGATGTCTGGAAGATTAAAATAAATGATCACCCGCGGCCCCCGCTCGCGGCACTTGCATATAGCATTCGCGGTTTTGCAGGAAAGTAATATGCAAAACCGGCCCATGAATGCTATCTGCAATTGCCTGCCCGGGCTTCCCGACCGGCAACGCCCCCTAACAAGCCGGTAAATGCCATGCTGGCATACTATAAAAAGGAAAGAGTTCGTTTATTAAGCAGATTAATACAACCTGAAAGCTTAAGTAACATAAAGGCCGCGCGGCACTTACCGGCTAACCGTTAGCTGTAAGGGTTTTGCCCAAATAATAAAGATTAGAATACTCCTTTGAATCATAGTATTACGAATTTAATTATTTAGACTCATTATAGATTAAGAGCGAGTTTTTAAAAAAATGAAAAATAGTGTAACAAAAAATGATAGATCCCTTATAAACTGTAAAGATAACAACTCTTAATAAAATTAAATTATTTAAAAATATTTCCACCTAAAACCTTCAAATCATGAATACTCTCAATGTCATTTTCAAGAAATCATTTTTGTTTGTCATATTGTTTTTGAGTTTTAGCTCAATCCAGTCTCAACCAACTGTTTTTACGTGGAATGATAGACATGGGTTTGATTATATCTCTTCTGCAAAGGATCAGAAAGAACAAGGACCTTGCGGAATTTTTGCAACTGTCGCTCTGCTGTAGAGGCAATGGTTCAAATCTACTTTAATACGACAGGTTCAGAATTAAATTTATCTGAAGGTAATCTTTATTCGGAATGTGGAATACAAGAATTTCCCGCACCGCAGGCTCTAGCTTTCTTCGTAAGTAACGGTGTTATCGATGATGCTCATTGGCCGTTTCCAACTGAATACGTTAATAATCCTCCATGGCGATATTATCTTCCATACGCGGATTGCAACGAATACGATTCTTATGACCTGAAAGCAAAAATACCTGCATATGGTTACTCATATGAAGGGAATCCTACACTTACAATAGCATATAATATTGATCTTAAAAAAGCAATTATGGATTATGGACCAATAATCGTAATGGGAAATGGAGCTGATCAGGCTGGTAATAAACTTGGGAGAGCTTTACATCAAGGCGGTGATAATGTGAATCATACAGTTCTTGTAACAGGCTGGAATTCGAACTATTGGGAAATAAAAGATAGTTGGCCAGGTGCTAACGCAGATCAAAGACTTGTTGAAATCAATTTTTTTGAATATGATCCACATTTCTATTGTATTTATCCGGTATATGATGATAATGGAACTCTTAAATATATTACAGTAAAAATAGTACTGGTGGTAATGTTTATACTCAATCAACTGCAGTAGATATTGATAAAGATGGGTTTTTTAGATGGGGATTAGAGGCATATCCCCCAAGTGGATTCACTGGATGTGAAAAAATGGATTTCGATGATAGCGATCCTGATATAATTTTTCTTAACGGATATAATCCATTACCCGCCCCTTATATCTCAGATACAACATCTAAATATGTCTGTTCTGGAGGTAAGTATTTTACGTTAATCAATTTTTCAACATTATCTCAACTTGGTTTCTCAGTACAATGGAATGTTACACCCTCAAATTATTTTACTTCAAATACAACTGGTTATACTGCAACAGCATATGTTGATCCAATTGATTCATATATTGGCAAAAAATGTAAAATTGAGTACCTTCTAAAGTATAATGGGAGTACTATAAAAACTTATAAATTCGAGTTTATTATTAATGGTCCTCGAGAAGACTTAGTTTCAACTTCTGTTCTTGATTCTTATGGTGGATCAGCACAAGGATCAGATGATTTTTATTATTTATGCCCTAATACAAATTATACCATATACTATAATAATTATGATTATAGTTGTACTACTTCAAACTTTACTTGGACCCCGTTACCCTATGGTTGGACAGAAAATTATCATTATAACCACTATATATCTATTAATACAAATGAATATCCATATGGTTATCTTCAAATAAAAGCAAATACAGAGTGTTGTGGTTCGAACATAAATGTAAAAAACATATATTTCGCTCAAGCCGATTGCGGAGGATATTTCATTATCTATCCAAATCCTTCAAATAGTTTCGTAAATATTGATATTATTAAAGAGAAAATACCTTCTTTAGATTTTATTTCAAATGAGAGCTGTACTATAACCATGATTGACAAATCTGGAATCATTAAATCAAAAGTCAACTTCAAAGGATTTCCATACAGACTTGACACTAGTAATTTACCTGATGGATTATATTTCTTGAATGTCCAGATTAAAGATATAAAGTCAACAATGCCTTTATCTATTAAACGTTAATTTTCATAGAACTCTCTGGTGGTCAGAAGAAATACTATATTTTTTTAATAATATTCTTACTGACCACCTTTATAAAATAGTAATTTTGTTATATTCTTTTTAAAACTTGATCTAATATGAATTACATTTTTATTATAAGATCTTTTGCTATCATAATGATCTCAGTTCTATTAACTGCATGCGAAAAAGAAAAGAAGGGACTTCCTATTGACGGTGATGGTAATATATATGACACTGTAGTAATTGGTACACAAGTCTGGCTAACTGAAAATTTGAAAACCACAAAGTACAACAATGGAGATCCAATCCCCCTTATAACTGATAATCCTGCCTGGTCTGGCTTTAATCGGGGAGCCTATTGCTGGTATGATAACGACATTAAGAATAAGGATGTTTACGGGGCTCTGTATAATAGCTATGCTGCAAAGCTATCCAATTTTCTTTGTCCAATTGGATGGCATATTCCTACTGCATCCGAATGGAGTGAGATGATCACAAATTTGGGAGGATCCTTTTACGCAGGTGGCAAATTAAAAGAGGCTGGAACAGTTCATTGGATTAGCGAAAGTCAGGGTACAACAAATGAGACTGGGTTTACTGCTCTTCCTGGGGGTTGTAGATATTTGGATGGAACATTCAGGGACATAAGAGAACATGGTTATTGGTGGATGTCTGACCTTAACAGATATGTAACTCTTCACTATTCCAACAATATGTCTGGGGAAGGATCATGGAATGGAATTGCAGGCTATTCAGTCCGTTGCATCAAAGATAAGTAACTCTGCTTAAGTATTTTAAATCAACAAATTAGAATGACAATTAACGATACTATCAACCTGCTAAAAGAGACAAAATTTATTAATTTCAAATTATGAAGTTGGGATTACTCAAGAATTAGATTAAATTCGTATGATTTTAACAATCCCCTACAGCTAACACGGACAATAAAGGAAAGTTGTTTGTCACACTTTTTGCTTTTGCTCCTGCACTCAAGACAAATTTGTAATGGTTGTTGCACCCGGACACGCGCATCTGCCCGCAATTAAGATCCTGCACCTTGACTAATTTCTGGCTCCGATCATACTTGTACCGCGACACTGCGCCAGTGCTGTTAACAAAATAACAATACCGTGATAGTTTTCTGGCTCCGATTAAACTTGTACCGCGACACGCGTATCTTCGATTAAAACTTGTACCCGGATGGCAAAAACCACGCCGTACCCTCCTTGCACCGTGACAGCTTATCGGCTAAAGTATCAGGATCGTGACCGGATGCTTCGTCGGGTAACGCTTACGAAATTATACCGCCGGGCCGTTAGCTGCAAGTGTAACAGCGACACGAAACCAGTCAACGACACGATAATTTGACAACAGATTGATTAAACATTAGGATTGGCTCTTTGAAGATAAGGCGGTGCAACTTGAGGGGAATTTATTTTGTTTTTTCTCCCCACCGCACAAAATAAAATGGAAACCCCACCGCACAAAACAACACATTTGCAAACCGCTGCAAGCCAACCCTACAATTCAAAGTTTGCAAAAGAGTTGTTTTTTTGCATACGCACCCTTACTAATTTATTATTTTGCAGGTTGTTTGAAAATTGATTGAAGAATACTAAAATGACTAATATAGAATTTATAGAAATAAATATGACTTTTGGCTCGTAGCCGTGGAAGTAGAAGAGGAATTTGAAAACGTGTAAACTTAAAAAATATGGCTACCAAATACGACTTAAACGACCCGGATAGTTTAGAATTCATGCGATACGATTACGATTGTATTTCGCAGGAAGATTGGCAGGCATGTATCGATTTTACCCAACTGCCCGAACATAAGCGTTTGTTTACATTCGAAGACCGGGGTTGTTTAATGCGTATGGCCAAACAAGCTGGGCAATACCGAAAACCCGCCGATAAAGATATACGTTGGGGATTGTCCATTGCCGAAAAGATAGACCTATTACGGGAGCAAAACGAAGCCAACGAAGATGAAGCAGAAGCTTTGAAGGAAGATAAAATAAAACTAAGTCCGTACCATGTTACCTTTCGTGTTGCCTGGCACGAAAACAAATGGAATGGTACACTTTGCGAAAATCCGCTTCGTAATCGCTATTGCAGTGGTTTTCATTCTTTATTATCCGAACGATTACGAAAGCTAAAAGAAAAACAACTTGAAAGCGAACTAAAATATAAAGGCCAAAAAGTTACCAAAGATTATTTGCCCCCATGCTTTTGGAGTATCAATTTATTTGGGAATGATAATCTTTCGGTTTCTCACGACAACCCAGCTGAACCGAATTTAAATCATATTTCGGAAGAATTACCTGCTCGCTCCGTGTTCAGCTGGCCGTTTGCAGTTTCATTTACCCGAACCAAAGAACAGACAAAAACCGACGGAGCTTATCCACGAAATTTGGAAGATGTCCGCATCCCTTTGTTCCAGTCAAAAATTAAGTCCGGTAAATCGGTAGCTTTTATGTATGCCAACACCAGCAATCCGCTTACCGAAGAAGAGCAGCAATATTTAATAGTGGGCTGCGGGCTAATAACCGACAAGGGAGATTACAACTTTTTTGGCCCTAAAGATATCATTGAAAAGAAGAAAAAAAGCAAACCCAAATACCGTAATTTCCCGAGTATGAACTGGGCATTGCGTTATTCGTTTAACGAACCTGATTTACTGGTACGGTTGCCTTATCACGAATACATTGACTATGTAAACCAACCTGGTTTCGAAGAAGAAACCAAACAGAAATTTCTCGATAAAATAAAAGTGGCTATCACCGAACCCGAACTTAATCATTGCTTTAAGTACGTGGCAATGGATGTTGACGATGACGAAGCCATTTTTATTTTAAGCAAAATCAGGAAAACTCTTATCGATTGCAAAGACGATGGTGTTGTGTCGCCCGGTGAAATTCAGGAAAAGATTGATGCTATTGAGCAATTATTAGGCTTTTGCTGGAAAAAACGTACTTATTTTCCGGGCTTTGCAGCTATTTCGCGTGAATTGCTCAATTGGGATAAAGCCGAATTTTTGTTGGATGAATTTCTGGAAGACCTGCAACAATCGGAACAAGACGAATATCATGAGAAATTTATCAGTCTGATAGAAAATCCCGATTGCGACAAATCATATAAAAAATTTGCAAGTCTACTGAAAGATGTTAAAGAAAAATATGAAGATAACTTTGGTTTAACCCAGGAACAGTTTTTGCAACTGTGCATGCTCAATTTAAAACCATTTCAGTACAAACGCATTCTTTCTGGAAAATTAAAGCTATCAGGCGATTGGAGGAAAACCATCGATGACGAAAAAGCAAGCCATGATTTAAACAACATAAGCGATAATCCATATTTACTGTATGAAGATTATGAGGCTTATGAAGCGTTGCTAAATCCTGTTACCGGCGAAGAAATGGACAGCCCTGTTGATTTATTTAAAATTGACATTGCTTATTTTCCTGATACCCGTTTTGGTGTTGAACGGATTAACCTGCAACGCACCATGCGAAATAACGATAAACGCAGGTTAAGGGCTTTAACCATTCGCTATTTGCGCACGCTGGAAAATAGCGGTCATTGTTTCACCACAGCCAACGAACTGGAAGAAGCCATTAAAGCTTATCCACTATTTTATAATTTAGATACTGAATACCAATTGCCTGCCAATTTCTTTGAAAGATTAAATAACGATTATATCATCCATTTCGAAGAAACTGAATCGAAAGTAAGAGTAATATCGGAAAACGGTACAAAATATTATTATCTCTACGAAGTATTTAACGCTGAAGGAGAAATTGAAAAGCTAATCCATCAACTTTTGCAGCATCAAACTTTAACAGATTCGTTTAAAAATTTGGATGCATATCTGGATAAAAGCTGTAAAAAACTAAAGGATAAATTAGGAGAACACTTCGATGAAAAATGGTTCAGACAGGAAAGAACCGAATTATATGAAAATATATACAAAAACCGGGTGTATGTTTTAGCCGGAAATCCGGGTAGTGGAAAATCGCACGAATTATTAAATATCATTACCAAATGGCAGGAGAACGGTGAAAAATGTTTGGTTTTGGCTCCAACCGGAAAGGCTGCTTTGCGCCTGAAAACCGATGAAGATTTTAAAGGTATCGAAGCTTTTACAATTGACAAAATAATGGCTGATGTGAGAAACGGAAAATTATCACATGCTTCCATTAGGTCATACAATAACATCATTATCGATGAAATGTCGATGGTTGATTTATTAAAACTAAGAAATTTACTACGCCTGATTAATGTTGAAGTTCCAGCATTTAAAAGATTGGTTTTAGTTGGCGACCCACATCAATTGCCCGCCATTGGTTATGGTAAAGTTTTAAAAGATATTCTCTATTATTTTAAAACCCATACCGAACATAACAGCAAATGCATTGAATTACAAACCAATTGCCGGCAAGAACTGGCCGAAAGTAAAATTCTTGAATTCAGCGATGCTTATGTTACTGATGGAGAGTTAAGCCATGAATTAAAGGACTTATTTTCAAGTGGAAAAACAGAAATTTCAAAAGGATTTAGAATTCATTTCTGGAATACCGAAGAAGAATTGTACAAAAGCATAAACGATGAATTTGAACACTTATGTGCAAATCTTGAAAAACCAATTTCAGGTTCAACCGAAGAAAAGTTGAATCAGTTGTTTCATCTCAAAAAAGATGGGGTGATACCAAAGAACGGTAAATATAATTTAGAGTATTTTCAGTTGCTTTCGCCATATAAGTCTGATTTTTTTGGTGCTGGACAAATCAATGATTACATACAACGCACTTATAAATCAGGACATGAACTTGAATTAATCAATGACTGGTTTAAGCAATCCGATAAAATCATTCGCACTAAAAATTACTACGAGAAAGGAAAATTGATTTTATCGAACGGCTCAATTGGTTTAGTTCGCGATGATAGTAAAACCATGTTCTACTTTCCTGAATTGAACGAACCAATGGATGTTTATGGCGAAGATGGAATTAGAAGTACTGAATTAGAGCAATTTGATTTAGCTTATGCCATAACAGTACACAAGGCACAGGGCAGCGGTTTTAATCACAGCTTTTTTGTACTTCCAAAGAAACCGGGTTTATTGTCGAAAGAATTAATATATACAGCTATTACCAGAAGCCGTGAGTCAATCACCTTATTTGTACAGGGGAATCACAAAGAGCCATTTGAAAAATCAGTTTTGGAAAAAGCCCGAATCAGGTCGTATACCGAATCTCGTAAAACAACCTTGATGCTCGATAAACCTTTCAGATACTATGCACTGGAAGCAGATGGTAAATATATCGAATCTCGCGTTGAACTTTTAATTTATCAGTCACTCAAGGAAGCTCAAAAAGAATATGGAGCTGAAAACCTTTCGTTTGAATATGAATTAAAACCCTTTATGGATGGTCAGGAACTACCCATGAAAACCGATTTTACCTTATTCACAAAAAACAGAACATGGTATTGGGAACATTTAGGTCGTCTTGGAAACAGGAATTACGAGTGGACATGGCATAATGTAAAAAGGAAGTCGTACGAGGAATTTGGTACAGAAAACAACCTGATAACCACTCACGAAAGGAATGGAATAAATCCTGATAAAATTAAATCAATCATTGAATTGATAATGACAAATGAACTAACAACGGAAGATACGACCAACCGATATTCAATACATCACTATTCACTCAGATAACTATGGCAAATTATGAGCATTTACATAAGCTGGAAGAAATGGGTAGGAAATGGACAGTACAAGGCCAACGCTATTTGCATGCACATTGCCAAAGCCCCACAAGCCAACCCTCAAACCGAAGCTTAGGCAAAGAGCTTGCAAATGCCAGCCCAAGTAGCCCGCAGGGCTTTAGGGATTGCCCACCCGCAAAAAACAAATTAAATTTGTGCTCCGTTGATAGGTTTGTACTGATAAAAAATAGAGCTTATATGGATGATAAACAGATAGATATGAATAAACACCAGCAGCTAACAAATGGTATAGCCAATAAGGGTTTCAGAGGTATGCAAAGGTCATCACTCGCATCAAACTCAGTGTACCTTGATAGGTTATCGCTCCGCTATCCCTTACTGGCCATACCATCAACCGTTAGGGACGCATTGTCCGCCCCTATTTTAAACTGGAGTTACAATGTGGTCTAATGGGATATAGGTCGTTATCCGGGTTGAATGAAAATAAAGAAAAGGGGCACCCGCGGCCCCCTCTCCCGGCACTTGCATATAGCATTCGCGGTTTTGCATGAAAGTAATATGCAAAACCGGCCCATGAATGCTATCTGCAATTGCCTGCCCGGGCTTCCCGAGCGGCAACGCCCCCTAACAAGCCGGTAAATGCCATGCTGGCATACTATAAAAAGGGAAGAGTTCGTTTATTAAGCAGATTAATGCCAGGAGAAAGCTTAAGTAACATAAAGGCCGCGCGGCACTTACCGGCTAACCGTTAGGGTCGCATTGTCCGCCCTTTTAATTTTCCAGGTTACTAAACTTTAGTCTGTGGCATTATCGAACTTTATAAAAGCTGACATAGATGAATGAAAAGGGCTTACGCTCAGCGCCCGCTCCCGTCACTTGCATATGGCATTCAGCGGTTTTGTATTTAAGAAATTTACAAAACCGGTTCATGAGAGCAATCTGCAAGTGCCTCCCCCGGCTGCCCGAGCTAACAACGACGCCCTAACAAG
>JBAQCK010000059.1:0-10864 GCA_049294075.1 Bacteroidales bacterium
GCACATAAAAATCTGCACCGGAATGGAACAAAAAACAAGGTCCTGAATCATTGAACAGATCAACATCTCAGAAGAGTGGTATCAAAATGTTCTGTTTGCTGGTAATATTTGTATACGGTATCAAAATCCGGCTTGCATTTCCAGTAAGAATAGTGTTGTATCTGTCTTTAACATGTATATCCCTTATGCAGGGTATAATGTGTTCCACCAGTTTTTTAATTTGCACAGTTGCGGAAGGGTCATTAAGGCCTTCAGAGTGAAATTCGAGATACTCAGGCAACGCATTAAGGAGCTTTTGAATTTTAAAGGGAAAAATACCCCACCGGTACATTTCGAGTAGAAACCATGCAAATGAATTGATTGAATCAATACCAGGGAATTCGATTTTATAATCGAGAAACTTTTTATTTATCAGGATCCTTTCGCAATCATCCGTCAGGTATATAAGATGCTGTTTTTTAAACAGGGTTTTAATATTATTATCGTTATATCCTTTCCCCGTTAACCTGGTCAGGAAATAAAGGCCGTAGCCAAACAAGTCTTTCCCGGATTCAAGAAGAAAAGGCCGGTAAATGCTGTTTCGGTAGACTATATTATCAACTTCTTCCAGCGCTTCATCAGTGTCAGCCTGAACGAAACCATTCTTAACAAGGTATTCAATTCCCCAGCCTATCCCGGTTAGCCCGTTCTCAAAATTGACGGGAGTCGAAGTGTTTATTTCCTCATATATCTCATCAACGAGCTCGCCGGCATATGGCTAAAAAGGTTATTTTTGTTCGTTTCGGGATTTATCATGTGCTGACTTATCTGACATTTGGCAAATTCCTGGGAAATTTATTTATTCAGTTAACTGAAATATCAAACTCTCAATAGATGAAAAGATCTGAACTTTTACGCTTTGCCCTTATTCTTCTGTTTATAACTGTATCTGGTTCCGGTACATTGTTTTCCCAGATGAGGGGCGGGAGCCGCGTCAGGGTAACCGGATGGGCCGATGACAATAATTATCTTCTGCAGACTGTGGATTCCGAAAACAGGCCGGTAACAAGAAAAGTAAATGCCCGGAACGGCAGAAGCGTTGATGTGACTCCCGAAAAGACTGAGAGGGAAGTCCTGAACGAGCTACTTCCTTCAGGAGTGTCCCTGGGTTTATACGACATAGTGAGTGCTGAAGGTCAGTGTGCGGTCCTGAGTCGTGACAATGACCTTTATTTTTATAGGAAGGGCGACAGGGAGCTTAAGAGGCTGACCAGTGATGATGCAGAGGAAGTGAATTACCGTTTTTCGCCTGACGGACAAAAGATTGCATATACGAAAAACAAGGATCTTTATGTGTATGATCTTGCCGCAGGAAGGGAAATCCGGCTTTCGTTCGATGCTTCCGACAGGATCTATAACGGGTATTCATCATGGGTTTACATGGAGGAGATACTCGACCGGCCGAGCCGCTATGCAGCTTTCTGGTGGTCGCCTGACGGCAGCAGGATTGCCTATCTCAGAACCGATGAGACTGAAGTTCCAGTCTTTACACTAAACCGTCTGGATGAGGCTGACGGTATTCATGGTCTTCTTGAGCAGGTTCCCTATCCCAAGGCAGGGGATCCGAATCCAAAGGTGAAAATGGGTATTGCTGATATTGCATCCGGAAAGACCACCTGGGTAAAGACGGATTACAATGTTGACGAGTATATTGCATGGCCGTTCTGGACACCCGACAGCAGGAAGCTGGCAGTTCAGGTGATAAACCGCGATCAGAATGAAATGAATATCATACTTGCCGATCCGGCCACCGGCGATTTCACTGAAATCTACAATGAAAAGCAGAAAGCTTGGCTCGATTTCTACAAGGATATTTACGTGATGAAAGACGGTTCGGGTTTCATTGTTAACAGTGTCAGAAACGGCTGGGAAAATCTGTATTACTACAGCTTGAATAACAAACTTATAGCGCAGCTTACCAGTCTCGGCTTCAGGGTCGCCGGCATAGAACGGGTTGACGAGATACAAAAGGTTATATGGTTCACTGCCACGGGAACAGAATCGACCGACAGTCATTTGTTTCGCGTCGGGCTCGACGGTAAAAACCTTGTTCAGCTTACAAGCGGACCCGGAAGCCACTCGGCAAGCATATCACCGAAGGGCGCCTGGTTTGTCGACACATGGAACAATATTGCCAGTGCCGGTTCCATAATTCTCCTTGACAGCCGGGGCCGGCAGGTAAGGGAAATCCACAAATTTGATCAGCCGGTCTATGATCCGTCGAAGCATTCAAAGGCGGAGCTTCTCAGGATACCCACATCCGACGGTCTGTTTTCAATGCCGGCAATAATTACTTATCCCCTGAATTTTGATGCATCAAAGAAATATCCTGTTATATTCAGGATCTATGGAGGCCCCGATTCAAAGAATGTAAGCAACAGGTGGCAGGGACCCGATCCGTCGTGGGATTCTCAGAACGGGATAATCACTTTTACTGTCGATCACAGGGGCTCCGGCCATTTCGGCAAGAGAGGACTCGATTATCTTCACCGAAGTCTGGGCAAATGGGAGATCCTCGATTACCAGGATGCAGTGAAATGGCTTCTTTCAAAGCCATATATCGACGGTTCGAGAATGGGAATCACAGGAAGTTCTTACGGAGGTTATATGACCTGTATGGCTCTTACACGCGGAGCAGGATACTGGACCCACGGATTTGCAGGATCATCAGTTACCGACTGGAGGCTTTATGATGATGTCTATACTGAAAGATTCATGGACAAGCCTCAGGATAATCCGGAGGGTTACAAAGACGGATCGGCTTTGACCTGGGCTGAAAATCTTAAGGGGAAGCTATACATGACTCATGGCGACCTTGATGATAACGTTCATATGCAGAATTCAATTTATCTGATCTCAAGGCTGCAGGACGAAGGTAAGTCGTTCAGATTCATGCTCTACCCCAACGGCCGTCATGGCTGGGGCGGGGCGAAGGCCGTCCATTCCAGAAATGAGGCGAATAATTTCTGGCTTGAGAATTTCTTTAATAAAGAATAAATTTTGCTATTTTGGTGTTAATTTTTTAACACTGAGACCTGAGTTACATACTCTGAACTCCAAAACTGAAGAAAATGGTTATTGGCATTCTTAAGGAATCGGGAGCAGAAAGGAGAGTGGCCATGCTTCCGGGCGAAGTTGCCGTTCTTGTTAAGCTGGGTGTATCTGTCCTTGCCGAAGCTGGTGCTGGTGCTCTTGCCTGGGCTGCTGACAGGGATTACGTGGCTGCCGGTGCTTCGGTTACTGACCGGAAGGAACTTATCTCAAGATCCGGTTTAATATTATCGGTAAATCCTCCTCTGGAAGATAATCCGGAGGTTTTTACAGAGGGACAAATTCTATGCAGTGTTGTCAATCCGGCCGGGAACAGGGAATGGCTCGAAAAGGTAAGGCTCAGGGGTCTGACCGTTCTGGCGCTCGACATTATTCCCCGCACCACCAGGGCGCAGTCGATGGACATTCTCTCGTCAATGGCCACAGTTTCAGGTTACAAGGCTGTTCTGGCTGCTGCATCATCACTCCCGGGGTTCTTTCCGATGTTTATGTCGGCTGCCGGGACCATCAAGCCATCGAAGGTTCTGATACTGGGAGCAGGTGTTGCCGGTCTTCAGGCAGTTGCCATTGCCCGGAAGCTTGGAGCAGTGGTGGAGGTGTTTGATGTAAGGTCAGCTGTGAAGGAGGAAGTTAAGAGCCTCGGAGGCAGATTCATCGAAGTTGAGGGAGCGAAGGAGGATTCAGCAGCAGGTGGTTATGCGGTTGAACAGACTGAAGAGTTTAAATTAAAACAGCAGGAGCTTATACAAAAACACGCTAAATCTTCGGATGTAGTCATTACCACTGCTCAGATACCCGGCCGGAAAGCTCCGGTGCTGATTCTGAAGGAAACGGTGCTGGCCATGAAGCCAGGCTCGATTATAGTTGACCTGGCTGCTTCAACAGGAGGCAATTGTGAGCTTACCGAAAACGATAAAACAGTTAACGTAAATGGGGTTACCATAATCGGCAAATCCGATTTCCCTTCGGACATGCCCACGGATTCAAGCAAGATGTTCGGATCCAACATTGTTAACCTCCTGAAACTGATGATTGGAAAGGACGGAGCGTTTGAATTCAATCTTAAGGATGACATTATCGCGGGAACTACGGCTGTTCACAACAGGGAATACGTAAGTGAGAGAGCAAAACAGTTACTTGGTATAAAATAATAGCAGATGGAACAATTTTCAGATTTTTTCCTCCGGAACAGGGAGGCAATATTCCTGGTTATTTTGTCGATTTTCCTTGGAATAGAGGTTATTAGCAACGTCCCGGCAATTCTTCACACCCCCCTTATGTCGGGGGCCAATGCTATCCATGGGGTTGTGATCATCGGGGCAATAATTGTGATGGGGCACGCCGACACTGCCGGATCGATGATCCTCGGGTTCCTTGCGGTTGTTCTTGGTACCTTGAATGTTGTCGGGGGATTTGTGGTGACCGACAGGATGCTTGAAATGTTCAAAAAGAAGAAGTGACAATCCGGTATTAATCTCCCAAACCACTGCAAAATGAGCGGAACATCGCAATTTCCATTTGGAATAACCATACTTGAGATAATTTACATAGTTGCTTCTATACTGTTTATAATGGGGCTTAAAATGCTCAGTCATCCCCGGACTGCCAGAAGGGGAAATACCCTGGCGGCTTACGGTATGGGTTTTGCAATCCTGGCAACAATTATTTTTCATAAGAAGGATGGGGAGCCTATCGGAAACCTCCCCTGGATAATTGCAGCAATTATTATCGGAACGATCATTGGCTGGGTTATCGCCAGGAAAGTCAGGATGACTGAAATGCCACAATTGGTTTCTTTCTTCAACGGGATGGGAGGAGCTGCTGCCGCGCTGATTTCGCTGATGGAGTTTCCTCATATAAGCCAGGAACTGGTTACCAGGACCGGAATGGCTAACGGACAGGTTCTGGCCATTCTTATTGCTCTTATTATCGGATCGGTATCATTTTCCGGAAGCATGATAGCCTTCGGGAAGCTTGACGGCTGGATCGGAGATATGCGGGTGAAGGCGATGAAGTATGTCAATCTTTCGATTCTTGCACTGCTTCTGGTATCTATTGTGTTCATAATGACCCGTGATGTCCGGGCCAGCGCTGAACTTTATTCTTTGATCTATATTGTTCTGGGAGTTTCGCTTCTATATGGCGTTTTGTTCGTGATGCCTATCGGTGGAGCAGATATGCCGGTCGTAATATCCCTTCTGAACTCCTTTACCGGCGTGGCGGCTGCCATGGGAGGATTTCTTTACAATAACCAGGCGATGCTTACCGGCGGCATTCTTGTCGGATCGGCGGGTACCATCCTCACGATCCTGATGTGCAAAGCCATGAACCGGTCGTTGCTGAATGTGATAGTCGGGGTGTTCGGAGGCGGAGGCAAATCCGAAGCAGGTGAAGAGGGAACGGTGAAGGAAATCAATATTTCGGATGCAGCAGTTCTTCTTAGTTATTCAAAGAGGGTGGTGATAGTTCCGGGTTACGGACTCGCTGTCGCGCAGGCCCAGCATATCTGCCATGAGCTTGACAAACTGCTTGAGGAAAAGGGCGTCGAGGTTAAATACGCGATTCATCCGGTTGCAGGCAGGATGCCGGGGCATATGAACGTGCTGCTTGCCGAAGCTGATGTGCCTTACGAGCAGCTTATAGAAAGCGATGAGATAAACCCTGAACTGCCAAATACCGATGTTCTCATAGTGATAGGGGCAAATGACGTTGTCAACCCTGCTGCCGAGGATGATCCCTCGAGCCCGATTTACGGCATGCCAATAATAAAGGCCCGTGATGCGAAGAACGTTATTGTGATGAAGCGAGGAATGGGAAAAGGCTATGCAGCCATCGAGAACATGCTCTTTTTCAACGACAGGACCAGGATGCTCTTCGGAGATGCAAAAAACACCCTCCAGGCCCTGGTTAACGAGATCAAGAATTTGTAAGTGTCTGGTTGTCTGGCCTTGTACTATTTGAGCAAACTCTCGTTCTGGCGTTGTTTTACCCCCATCCCGAAAGCTTTCGGGACCCCTAAAGGGGGCCTTGAAATCATCATACAAAGGTTGTTTTCATTTGTTATGGTTAATTCAAAATATTAAAATGACTGCGATTTCAGCCCTCCCTTTAGGGGGGGTGGGGGGTCAAAAAATGCAGGTGCTGTTCAAAATATTAAACAATATAAAAGGGACCCCATAATTAATATTCCTGAAAATGATAACATTTAATTGAGCTTGAATGTCATCTCCTGCTGAAAAACTGATGAATCTGCGGCTTGCCATGAAAGCTGGTGGCATTGACATGTATATCATTCCCATGTCCGATCCTCATCTTGGCGAATATATCCCCGAACACTGGCAGATAACCAGATGGCTGACCGGATTTACCGGATCGGCCGGCACTGTGGTTGTGACAGATTCGCAGGCAGGATTATGGACCGACGCCAGGTATTTTATCCAGGCAGTGCGCCAGCTTTCCGGTTCGGGTTTTGAATTCATGCGCCCAGGTCAGTATCAGCGGAACGATTACATGGATTTTGTTGTGGAGAATGTAAAACCGGGAGACAAAATCGGGATTGACGGCAGAATTTTTCAGGTCTCGGCTTTCAGAAGGCTTGAAAAGAGACTTGAAGGGAAAAATGTGGTAACTGATGTTAGTCGCGATTTAATATCACCTCTCTGGTCCGGCCGCCCTTCCCTTCCATTTTCAATGGCGTTTGATCATCTGCCGGAATATGCCGGTAAGTCAAGGGCTGAGAAAATCGGAGAGGTCAGGGGCAGTATGATGAAGATGAAGGCAGGATACCATTTTTTATCTTCCCTTGATGATATAATGTGGCTTCTGAATATCAGGGGCAACGATCTGCAGTACAGTCCGCTCTTGTTGTGTTATGCCCTTATCGGACCTGAGCAGGTACTGCTTTTCATTGATCAGGCCAGGATACCACCGCGGCTGGCTGCTGAATTTGACCGGCTGGGGATTGTCCTGCTGCCTTATGAGGAAGCCGTTGAAATAATACCCTCAGTCACTGAAGGCGATTCGGTTCTGATTAATCCGCAGACCGCATCGGTAGAAATGTTTCAGGCAATATCCCTGAAATCGGCATGCATTGAGGACATAAGCATCCCAACCCGCCTGAAATCGGTAAAGAACCGTACGGAAATTGCGAATATCGGCAAGGTGATGGTGAAGGACGGGATTGCACTCACCAGGTTTTTTCACTGGTTTGAAAGCAATCATGGCAATCTCACCATGACTGAAGATTCTCTTTCGGAAAAAATAAATGAATTGAGAGCTCAGCAGGAAGGATTCCTTAAACCATCATTTGAAACGATTGTAGCTTTCAATGAGAACAGCGCCCTGCCGCATTATCATGCAGGGCCGGGCTCCGGATCACTGATAGGGGAAAGGGGCATTCTCCTGGTCGACTCGGGAGGGCAGTACTATGGAGGCACAACGGACATAACCCGGACTCTGGCAGCAGGGATTCCTTCCGGACAACAGATTAAGGACTTTACACTTGTTCTGAAAGGCCATATCAATCTTGCACTATCGAAATTTCCTGAGGGTACCAGAGGTTACCAGCTCGATCTTGTGGCCCGCAGGGCAATGTGGGGATCGGGCTTGAATTTTGCACATGGAACCGGGCACGGTGTTGGCTATTGCCTCAATGTCCACGAGGGACCTCAGAGCATCAGTCCTGCCGATAACCTTACGGCAATTGAGGAAGGAATGCTGACATCCAATGAACCGGCAATCTACAGGGAGGGAGAGTACGGGATAAGGATAGAAAACCTTATTCTATGTTATTGCGATGAAGAAACGGAATTCGGAAAATTCCTGAAGTTCGAGACCGTTTCCTTATGCTATATCGATAAGTCGCTTATTGACGAGTCGCTTCTCGACCGTAACGAGACAGACTGGCTCAATGCTTACCATGCTGAAGTCTACGATAAGCTGAGTCCGTATTTATCGGACGCGGAAAGGATCTGGCTGAGGGAAAAGACAGATGCTTTATAGATACTGTCGGGATGGGTTTGTGCACATCTTGATTATTGAAATTCTATATTTTCGCAAATCCTGCCTTTTTTTACCCCCCGGTACCCCTGAAGCACTACTCTTTGTACACTTCTTTTAGCAAGTTAGAATCATTGTACGCTTCCCCTTTTTGTTTACCCCCCAACCCCCCTAAAGGGGGGCTAAGGAACTAATAATGTGAAATATAGAGGTAAGGAGATTATCCACACACTTATAGTTTTAAGTTTTCATATCGAAATCAAATGTGGGGCAATTAATATCATCAAAGTCACCCAATAAATAGTTGTAATCCAGCGAAGTAAGCCCCCCTTTAGGGGTCCCGAAAGCTTTCGGGATGGGGGATAGAACGTAAAATGGAAATGAAACGAACTTACAGAAAGATGTGTATAAAGGGAGGGAATAGGGGTCAAAGAAAATAAAAAGAAAACCTTACCCCCTTATTGCCTTATTACCTTATCACATCCATCACCTGCGGCAGGTCGATAACCGGGAATTCGGTTATCCTTAGTCTTGCACTGCCATAGGGGACCAGCTCTATAACTTCATTGGTTCCCTCAGGTCTGACCGGACTTAAGGGCGGAATGTCGGCCGAATTATCCTTTAGTGTCCATCCGGGAATCAGCATTCCCCTGGTTTTTAAAATCAGTGGAGCATCCTGTTCCCAGGGCAGATAGCGGGCTGAATCGGCCGACCATATCATATCTCCGCGGTCGGCAAAGGGATAAGGGCCCGGTTCTCCGGCAACAACAGTTATCCCTCTTTTCAGGTTGTTCCTGTCGACCATCAGCCCGTAGTTCCATGGAGTCAGCGGATTTATCTCCCAGTCGACACTGCCCATGTAACCGAAATTATCGTAATTGATTTTCACGCTCTTGTACTCTTTGCCTATCCTGAGAGAAAAATATAACGGTCCCCTCAGCAGCGACATGGAATTGTTGTATCTTCTTTCAGTCCTTATATCCATCGGCAATTCGAGCGTGATGACCTCCCCCGGATCCCAGCGTGCAAAAATCTTTGCCGTCAAACCTCCTTTTTCTTTGATTACTTTGTCTTTATATGTTATTACAGCTGTATCGGCCCAGCCCGGTATCCTCATTGAAAACGAAAACCTGACCGGCTCGTCTGATTTAAACCTGAACCTGATGATTCCATCGAAGGGGTAGTTTGTTTCTTCGGTGATTTCCACAACCTGACCGTCGCCGACGAATGCCTTCACCGTCGAAGGTCCGTACGCGACAGCAATAAGTCCGTTGTCGTTGGTTGCCATCCAGAGGCTCGATACGAATTTGGGCCAGCCCTGGTGCATATTTGCCAGGCAGCAGGCAAAATTTGGCATCAGTCCGTAGATATTCGAATAGTTGCCGTTGGTGCTCCATGCTCTCTTTTCCCCGTTAACAACAACCTGGTTCGACTGCTGGTCGTACTGATGTGCCCACATGTCGGGTGTTGTTGTTCCCGGAAGTGCATTATAGGCAAGGAGTTCAAGTCTGTCTGCCAGTCGGTTGTCGCCGAAAATGGCATATAGTTCTTCAAGAGAGTACATGTATTCGACTACCGCGCACAGTTCCGTTCCGCGGTCGGGTGATTTGCCCGACAGATGTTCGTCGCCCGAGAACCTTCCGCCAGCCTGGCCATGATTCAGGTCGTATTTGTCAATTCCGTCAAACACAGCTCTTTTGAATCTCTGGTCGCCCGATTGCTGGTACCACAGACCCGGATATTTGATTGCCATGGCATTATTCACAACATGGGCAGTGAGTCCGTCAGGTCCCCAGTTAAGTGGAATTTTCTTTTCTGCCAATGCTGCCAAGTCCCACGGGAATTTTTCATAATACGAAGTCCAGTCAGAACTATTGTCATGGATCGACCTGATCACTTCAAGTATCCATGGTTCTTTCAATTGTCTGTACAGCCAGTAGCCGGTTACCGCGTTTTCCATGGCCCTTACGCCGCGCCACTCCTTGTCGGGCCAGTCGGGGGGAGTGTCATGAAGGTATCTGAAGTATTTCGTCACTACCTCGAGTGCCCGGCTGTCGCCAGAAGCTTCATAATATTGCATCAGCGCCTTGTTGGCAACGGCCAGAGGCCATCTGTCCTTGTTTTTAGCGGGCCCGTACCATCCTGTGTCCGTGCTGCTGGTGAGAATTGGCTCAATCCATTCTTTGACCTTGTCTTTAAGTCTTGCGTCATCAAGGAGATATGCAAGCGGTACAAGTCCGTCAAGGAAATAGGGACCCCTTTCCCACGCTTCTCCTTCTCCTCCTCTCCATGCGGAATTTACAAGGTCGGGCCAGAAATCATCGACATGTCCGGTAAGGCCTTCCGCCTGTGCTTCCAGCTGAGCTTTGAGCCAGCCCTCGGGTTTTATGGAACCCGGAGGCAGTTTTGTATAGGCATTCTGAAGCAATGGTTCAGGATTGCCTGAATAATTGGTGTTTTCCATTTTCCCGGAGCATCCTGCTGTTATCAAAGCGATTATGAATGTTCCTGTAAGAATTTTCTTGTTCATATGCCTGTTAATTGTTATGAAATTCCCATATCTTCCTTACTTCAGGATTCACGCTTATCCCGATGTCCACAGCCTCGAATACCTGGATCATATCAAACCATGCAAACCCTTTACCGGGCATCCTGAGAACCGGATTCACCCCGGGTGATGGAATCGAGTCACCCGGAATTGTAACAGATGTTACAAATTGCTTCCACTCTTCTCCCGGGATAAATTTCTTTTTACCGTAATCACCCAGTCCAAGCT
>JBAQCK010000060.1:0-28206 GCA_049294075.1 Bacteroidales bacterium
TTGCTATCCCTGCCGGCTTTGCTGTTGTTTCAATAACATTATGGCAGTTCAGATAGAAAACACTCAGTATATGGAAAAACTCAATGCTAAGATCCCCGATGGCCCGCTTGCCCTGAAGTGGACAAACTACAAGAACTCGGTTAAGCTGGTTAACCCGGCAAACAAAAGGAAAATAGATATAATCGTTGTCGGTACCGGAGTTGCAGGAGCGGCAGCATCTTCTGCCCTTGGCGAACTGGGGTACAACGTGAAAACCTTCAGTTATCACGATTCCCCGCGAAGGGCCCATGCAGTGGCTTCGCAGGGTGGAGTAAATGCAGCCAAGAACTACCAGAATGACGGCGACAGTGTTTACCGGCTGTTTATCGATATGATAAAGGGAGGCGACTACAGGTCGCGCGAAGCAAATGTATACAGGGCTGCCGAAGTAAGCAACCAGGTTATCGATCATTTCGTCGCGCTGGGTGTACCCTTTGCCCGGGATTACGGAGGCACTCTGAATACCCGCTCGTTCGGGGGAGTGCAGGTCTCCAGAACTTTCTACGCTAAGGGTCAGACCGGCCAGCAATGCCTGCTCGCTTCCTATGCATCCCTTAACAGGCAGATAAAAAAGGGAACCGTTACCATGTACCCGCGCAGGGAAATGCTCGACCTGGTGGTTATTGACGGAAGAGCCCGGGGAATAATCACCCGGAACCTGATCACCGGAGAAATTGAAAGGCATTCGGCCCATGCGGTTGTACTTGCAACAGGAGGTTATGGCACCATCTTCTACCTCTCCACCCTTGCAGTGAACTCCAACGCCACAGCAGCATGGAAAGCATATAAAAAGGGCGCCTTCTTCGCCAACCCGAGCTTCGTCCAGATCCATCCCACTTCAATTCCCCAGATGAACGAATTCCAGGCAAAGCTCACTCTGATGTCGGAGTCGCTCAGAAATGACGGAAGAATCTGGGCGCCTAAGACAAAAGGCGATAAACGACCACCCAATGAGATTCCGGAGGCTGAAAGAGACTATTATCTCGAAAGACGCTACCCAGCATTCGGAAACCTTGTGCCCAGGGACATTGCTTCACGGGCGGCAAAGGAAAGATGCGACGCAGGATACGGTGTCGGGCCAACCGGACTGGCCGTTTACCTCGATTTCAGGGATTCGATAAACAAACAGGGAAAAAAAGCCATCGAAGGGAAATATGGCAACCTCTTCGAGATGTACAGAACCATAACAGGCACCGATCCTTATTCTGAGCCTATGAGGATTTATCCCGCGGGCCACTACACAATGGGAGGTCTGTGGGTCGACTATGAACTTATGACAACAATTCCCGGGCTTTATGCAATAGGCGAGGCTAACTTCTCCGACCACGGAGCAAACCGCCTGGGGGCAAGTTCGCTGATGCAGATAGCTGCCGACGGATATTTTATTCTTCCTGTAACCATAAACAACTACCTGGCCGACCAGATAAGGGTACCCAGGATACCGGCCGAAGGACCGGAATTTGAAGAAGCAGAAAAATCAGTGTCCGACCGGCTCAATAAACTGATTTCAATAGGTGGAAAACAGACGGCTACATCTTTCCACAGACGCCTTGGCAAAATAATGTGGGACCTTTGCGGGATGACGAGAAATGAAAAAGGCCTCCTCAAAGCGCTTGAGCTTGTAAAGGATCTCAGGGTTGAGTTCTGGAAAGACCTCAGGGTGCCTGGTTCGGTGAACGATCTGAACCAGGAACTGGAGAAAGCCGCCAGGATTGCCGATTTCCTCGAGCTGGCCGATCTGCTCGTCACCGACGCGCTGAACAGAAAGGAATCGTGCGGGGCCCATTTCAGGGAAGAGTACCAGACTCCCGACGGAGAAGCCCTCAGAAATGATGCTGACTATACCTACGTGGCTGCCTGGGAATATGCCGGTGAAGGCAAACCACATATCCTTAACAGGGAGCCGCTTAAATTTGAAGAAGCGGAGATGAAAGTAAGAAGCTATAAATAAAGGCGTAAAGGCATAAAGGCATAAAGGCGTAAAGGCATAAAGGCGTAAAGGCATAAAGGCGTAAAGGCGTTAAGGCGTTAAGGTGTAATGGTACTGATGAGGTATCAGGAAAAAAGGACAAGGGCAAATACTTTTTAGTCCCGCTCCGGATGGGTTAGGGGTGGGTTCTTAAAGACTGCAAGACCGCATGACCGCATGACCGCATGACATTATTAAATACAAATCATCAAATAGTATGAAACTGACACTTAAGATATGGCGGCAGAAGAATGCAAAATCGAAAGGGAAATTTGTGACTTACCAAATGGAAAGTGTTTCCCATGAGATGTCCTTCCTGGAAATGCTCGATGCACTAAACAAGAAGCTCGTGGAAACCGGTGACGAGCCTGTCGCTTTTGAACACGACTGCAGGGAGGGTATTTGCGGATCGTGCGGAATGTATATTAACGGTCATCCTCACGGTCCGGTTCCTGCCGTTACCACCTGCCTGCTCTCGATGAGGTACTTCAGCGACGGCGAAACAATAACTATAGAACCCTGGAGGGCCCTGCCCTTTCCTGTAATAAAGGATCTTATCGTCGACAGGAGCGCCATGGATAAGATACAGATCGCCGGCGGGTTTATATCAGTGAATACCGGCGCCGCCCCGGAAGCCAATTCGATTCTTGTCCAGAAAAAAAACGCCGAGGATGCTTTCGATTCGGCTATTTGCATAGGATGCGGAGCCTGCGTGGCCGCCTGTAAAAATGCCTCGGCCAGGCTGTTCGTATCCGCAAAGATCTCTCAATATGCACTGCTTCCCCAGGGCCGCGTGGAGGCGAAAGACCGGGTGAGAGCCATGGTTGAGAAAATGGATGAACTCGGATTCGGCAACTGCTCAAATACCGGAGCCTGTGAAGCTGAATGCCCGAAACAGATCAAACTTACAAATATTGCGCGTCTCAACAGGGAATACTACAAGGCATTCTGACCTTTTCGACCCGCTCAGAGGACCATACATACTGTCCTATGAGCATAATGCCTCAATATCGGCAACCGTTTTTGGAATCGGTTTGCCCAGGAGCTTATGTCCTTTATCAGTGATAAGGACATTATCCTCAATCCTGATACCACCGATTTCCATCCAGTCGGCCAGCTTATTGTAGTTGATGAATTCCCTGAATTTGCCCTCCGATTCCCATTTGCTTATCAACTCGGGAATAAAGTAAATCCCGGGTTCCACCGTGAAAACATGACCCGGCTTGTACGGAAGAGCAAACCTCAGGAAGGCGAGGCCAAACTGTTCGCTTCTCTTCACTCCCTCGCTGTAACCCACATAGTTCTCGCCAAGTCCTTCCATGTCGTGAACGTCAAGTCCCATCATATGTCCCAGTCCGTGAGGCATAAACAGGGCGTGGGCCCCCATTTCAACGGCTTCTGCCGTGTCTCCCTTCATCAGACCGAGTTCCTTCAGCGAAGATGCAATTATCCTGCAGGCACTCAGGTGAAGGTCGCGGTTTGAAATTCCCGGCTTCGCGGTCTTTATCGACTCTGTGTTTGCCTTCAGCACTATCTCATAGATTTCTTTCTGCTTACGGTTGAATTTTCCGCCAACAGGGGTGGTACGGGTGATATCAGAACTGTAGTGCATATTCGATTCAGCACCGGCATCGGTCACCATCATCCGGCCCTTTTTGAGGACGTTGTCGTGATTATGGTTGTGAAGGGTCTGTCCGTTGACGCTAAGGATTATAGGGAAGGAAGGACCGCCGCCATGTGCCAGCGCTATTCCCTCGATGGCTCCGAAGATCTCCTGCTCCTTCACACCGGGCCTGCACATCTTCATTGCTGTGGTATGCATTTCATAAGCAACAGCCACAGCCTTTTCGATCTCCGCTATCTCAACCTCCTCCTTTATTGAACGCATCGATACAACGGCCTTTATCAGATCGGCCGATGCAAGTGTTTTCATCTGACAGGGATTCTCCCGGAGAAGGGCCCCAAGAGTCATTTTATTCTCCCCCCTGCAGGGAGGAAGGAAATGAACCTGACGCTTCTTTGACAGGGCATCGCTTATTACACTTTCAAGCTTCGCGAAAGGAGCAGCGCTGACTACTCCGCATCCCAGAGCCAGCTCCTTAACAGTCGGCTGCGGACCCATCCAGATGATATCGTCTATATCGACATCCTTGCCGAATATCCAGTCCTTTCCGGTATCAAAATCCATCAGTCCGGCAAACCCGGGCAGATCAAGTCCGAAATAATAGAGAAAATCACTGTCCTGCCTGAAATGATACTGGTTGGCAGGATAATTCATGGGGGAATCAACATTCCCCATGAAAAGGGCGAGACCCGATTTCATGATTTCATGCAGCCTGGCCCTGCGGCTGATATAAACTTCCTTTTTGAACATATACGGTTTTTTTTACTGATTCAACGATTCAGCTAAGTTAATATCCTCAGCGATACAATCCCGGTTTTCAGACATTTAAAATCAGGTCAGAAAAAATTATTAACATGTTGATCCTAAATTCTGTAATCAGAACACTTTAATATCAAATAATTTGCTTCGCGAATACTATTGGATATTAACAAAACGTTATTATATTCGCATTAATGTTATCAACACTTTGTTAACACCAACCTGATCTTATGCCTTACAGAAGATTACCCAATACTGATGCCGCACGTATCAGGGCGATGAGAATCGCACTGGAGAAAGGTCGCGAGGTTCCGCCGAACCAGATGGCCTTTTCTCCCAAAATGATAGTTAAACTGCAGAGGTTTCTTCCCCAGTTTGAAAACATGATCATGCTCCAGCGCCAGTCTTATGCTTCCCAGAACAACAAAAGCAAGGAATACGCCGAAATAATCAGGAAAGCAAGGCTTTACCTCACTCACTTCATAAGGGTGATGAACATGGCTATCTTCAGGGGCGATCTTCCGGCCGAGACCAGAGCCTTCTACGGACTGGCAACAAACGAATCGACAGTTCCTTCGCTAAATACCGAAAATGAACTTATAAGCTGGGGGAAAAGGATAATCGAGGGAGAAGAATTCCGGATCAGGAAAGGCGGATCCCCGATAACCAATCCCACCATAGCGGTTGTAAAAGTAAGATACCAGAATTTCCTCGAATCATGGAATTTCCAGAAAACACTTGCCAGAAGAACTCTCGATTATACGGAAAAGAACTACGAACTGAGAAAGGAAGCCGACGATCTTATCCAGCAGATCTGGAACGAGATCGAAAATACCCACAGCACGCTGCCTGAAGATAAAAGAATGCCGGCAAGCGAGAATTACGGCATAGTCTATTTCTACAGAAAAAGCGAGCTCAACAAAACCGGATCACCTTCAGAAGCGCAAAGCACAATCTGGCCTTAACAAATATCTCCTTGACCATAGTTAATATACACCTCGGAGAATATCCATTATTCCTTGCTCCGATGGAGGATATCACTGATCCGTCGTTCCGCTATTTATGCAAACTGAACGGTGCGGATTTCATGTACACCGAATTCATTTCATCCGACGGACTGATAAGAGATGGTCAGAAGAGCGTGAAGAAACTTGATATTTATGATTTCGAGCGCCCGATAGGCATTCAGCTTTACGGCCATCTGACCGATGCCATGGTTGAAGCAGCCCTGATTGCTGAAAATGCCCGGCCGGAACTGATTGACATAAATTTCGGATGCCCGGTTAAGAAAATAGCCAACAGGGGAGCCGGAGCCGGCATGCTCCGCGATATTCCCCTGATGATATCAATGACCGAAGCAATTGTAAAGGCCGTTAAACTCCCGGTAACCGTCAAGACCCGCGTCGGATGGGATGAGGACAGCAAAAACATTGTGGAGGTTGCCGAAAGACTCCAGGATGCAGGCATAGCCGCTTTGACAATCCATGGAAGGACAAGAGCCCAGCTTTACAAGGGTACGGCCGACTGGACGCTTATCGGCGAAGTTAAAAACAATCCCAGGATGAAAATTCCGATAATCGGTAACGGAGACATAGACAGTCCTGAAAAAGCAAAGGAAATGTTCAGCAGGTACGGAGTCGACGGGATCATGATCGGCAGGGCCACAGTGGGCAGACCGTGGATCTTCAGGGACATAAGGCATTACCTCGATACCGGCGAACTCCTCCCCGAACCGGAGGTTTCAGAAAAAGCGAAACTCGCGTTGCTGCATCTCGATAAGTCGATCGAGTTCAAGGAAGGTAAAAAAGCAATCTTTGAGATGAGAAGACATCTTTCAAACTATTTCAAAGGTCTCCCCCATTTCAAAGAGACAAGACTCAAACTTCTGACCACTCCCGAGCCTGATCAGATAAGGGAAATAATTAACGAAATCAGCCAAAAATGGGGAAGCTACCGGACTGACGACAGAACATCGGTGTACGGGCTCTGAGCTTCTTCCTGAGGCGGCTCGACACGTGCCGTCAGCAATGACCACGAATCCCATTTCAGCAGCATCTTCATTACAACAACAAATAATATCCCTGTAATGAGCAGGCCTGCAAATTCGGTCATGGGGTAGACATTCATCTGCTCATACATTGCATCGGTCTGAAGAGCCGACGACTTGTTGGTAACCATAATACAAAGGAAGATGTTGTTGGCAGCATGCGCCCCTGTTGCAGCTTCGATGCCGTCGTCGAGGATGGTGACAATCCCGAAGATCAGCCCGAAAGTGATGTACTGAGGCATCATCATCATAAATCCGAACTCATCAACCTCCGGGTTAAAGGAGTGCATCAGACCGAACAAAACTGATGTCAGCACCACCGGAACCCACCTGTTCCTGAAGAGCACTGCAAATCCCTGCATCAGATAACCCCTGAAGAGTATCTCCTCGAAGGCCGCCTGGAAGGGAATCAGGGCCAGACAGATCAATATCAGTGGAAGAAGGGTTCCTGAAGCGTTGTTCAACCTGAAATTCGAGGGATCGGCTTTCATGTAGACAAACAAGTAAAGGGCCGAGAGGATCAGCCAGACAAGTGCAGATTTCAGGAACCTGTCCCACCTGAACCTGCGCGCACCGTTGATTGTCGCACCAAATGTCCTATTATTCAGAGGCCTGATAAGCAAGACAAAAGCCAGTATCCCGATGATGAAGGGAAACAGATTCATGAGAAGGCCAATATTCGGTTCGAAACCGAGAACCCCGAGATTGCCCGGATCATCGGCAATCTTTCCTATCAGCTCCGGATCGTCGGCAACTTTTGAACTATAACCAAGCAGAAGCGGCAATGCCCCTATTGTATTTGTAGCCAGCAGTATGGCTGCAAACATTACTATATACCTCCATACGGCATTTCTGCCAGTGAATGATGATTCAAGATGGTTCATTATATTGAGTGTTTTACTTCGTGGTACTCTTTCTTTTCGGATAATCGATAGAATAATGGAGACCGATGCTCTCCTTCCTGTTCATTGCCATCTTGATTATCAGGTATCCCACATTTATCAGATTCCGGAGCTCACATATCTGTTTTGAGATCAGCGATCGCTTGTAAAGGCTTTCCGTCTCCCTGTAAAGTATTTCAAGTCTCACCATTGCCCTTTCCAGACGAAGGTCGGACCTGACTATTCCGACGTAGTTGCTCATTATCGACTGGAGCTCCTTAAGGCTCTGGGTAATCAGCACCATTTCCTCAAGGTGGGTGGTCCCCTTATAGTCCCAGTCAGGAAGCTTCTCCTCGTAACCAAGCTCTTTCAGACGTGAGGCAGAGTGCACCACAGCCCTGTGCGAGAAAACGACAGCTTCGACCAGGGAGTTGGAGGCCAGACGGTTTGCTCCGTGGAGACCCGTCGACGATACCTCCCCGAGGGCATAGAGTCTTTCGATGCTGCTCTGTCCGTCGGTATCCACCTTGATCCCGCCGCAGGAATAATGAACGCATGGCACCACCGGTATCTTATCCTTTGTAATGTCTATCCCTCTTTTAAGGCAATGTTCGTAAACATTCGGGAAATGATCCCTCAGCCCTGCCGGTTCAAGATGGGTGCAATCGAGCCACACATGGTCCTCACCCCATACCTTAAGCTCATTGTCGATTGCCCTTGAAACAATGTCCCTGGGAGCAAGCGAACCCCGGTTGTCGTACCTGTTCATGAACTGCTCCCCGGCCATATTCCTGAGAATAGCCCCGTGTCCCCTGAGAGCTTCCGTAATCAGAAACGATGGTTTCTTTTCCGGATCATACAGTGAAGTCGGATGGAACTGAATGAACTCCATATTCTCAATTGTCCCTTTAGCCCTGTAAACCATTGCAACACCGTCGCCCGTGGCTACCTCGGGGTTGGTGGTAGTCTGATAGGCATTCCCGAGCCCGCCTGTTGCCATAACGGTGATTTTTGCAAGAAAGGTGTAAACCTTCTTCTCGTTGAGGTCGGCAACATAAGCGCCATAACACTTTATGTCAGGAAAACTCCTTTTTACCTCTATCCCCAGATGGTGCTGGGTAAGTATCTCAATTGCAAAATGATGTTCGAAAATCTCAATGTTTGGATCATTCTTCACCCTGCTGATCAGGGTATTCTCGATCACCTCGCCGGTCTTGTCCTTCGCGTGAAGGATCCTGTGTTCGGTATGCCCCCCCTCCATTGCCAGGTCATAGGTGCCATCCTTTTTCTTGTCGAACGGAACTCCCAGTTCTATAAGATCCTGTATCCTTGCAGGCGCCTCCTGCACAACCATCCTCACAACCTCCTCGTTACAGATGCCATCGCCCGCGATCAGTGTGTCCCTTATATGCTTCTCAAAATTGTCGGGCTCACTGAATACGGCTGCAATACCTCCCTGTGCATATCTTGTATTGGAATCGTCGAGTATCGATTTTGTAACAATTGCAACTTTTCCGTAACGGGCCGCCTTTAATGCAAAAGTCAGTCCCGCTATTCCTGATCCGATCACAAGAAAATCCGTATGTTTTCTCATTGCACCTATTGAAATTATTGACCGCTAAATATACTAATTAATGCTTTTCGTTATCCCGGTCACTTCAGCGACAGCCTGCCTTCAGACTGTATAGGAGACTTCAGTATAAAACATGATTGCTAAACCGGACTTTTTAATTTACTTTTGCTCACCAAAAACCTAAACGACTTATGGCTCAGGATGATGTTTTTAAGAAACTGGTAGCCCACAGCAAGGAGTACGGTTATGTATTTCCCTCAAGTGAGATTTATGACGGATTAAGCGCGGTTTACGACTATGGTCAGTACGGCGTTGAACTGAAGAACAACATAAAGAAATACTGGTGGGACAGCATGGTTCTTCTGCATGACAACATAGTTGGCATCGATTCGGCGATTTTCATGCATCCCACCATCTGGAAAGCATCCGGGCATGTTGACGCTTTTAACGATCCTCTTATTGACAACAGGGATTCCAAGAAAAGATACAGGGCTGATGTCCTTATTGAAGAACACCTGGCGAAAATTGAAGAGAAGATATCGAAGGAGGTTGAAAAGGCAAGGGAAAGATTCGGGGAAGCCTTCGACGAGATAAAATTCAGGGAGACCAATCAGCGGGTACTGGCAAACCAGGCCAAAATTGACGAACTGAACGCCAGGTTCTCCAAAGCCCTGAACGACAGCAACCTGGCTGAACTGAGGCAGATAATTATAGATAACGAGATTGTCTGCCCGATATCCGGAAGCCGTAACTGGACCGATGTCAGACAGTTCAACCTGATGTTCTCGACCGAAATGGGTTCCACCCTCGAAGGATCGAGTAAAATTTATCTGCGGCCCGAAACAGCCCAGGGGATCTTTGTCAACTTCCTCAATGTCCAGAAAACCGGAAGGATGAAGATACCTTTCGGGATAGCCCAGATCGGAAAGGCATTCCGCAACGAGATAGTTGCCAGGCAATTTATTTTCAGAATGAGGGAATTCGAGCAGATGGAAATGCAGTATTTCGTTCAGCCGGGCTCCGAACTGGAATGGTTTGCCATTTGGAAGGAAGCCAGGATGAAATGGCACCAGGCACTCGGATTCGGTGAGGAGAATTACCGTTTCCACGACCACATAAAGCTTGCACATTATGCCAACGCAGCCACGGATATAGAGTACAAATTCCCTTTCGGATTCAAGGAAGTGGAAGGGATACATTCCAGAACTGATTATGACCTGAGCCAGCATCAGAAATTCAGCGGAAAGAAAATGCAGTACTTCGATCCGGAAAAAGGTGAATCATATATTCCGTATGTAATCGAAACATCAATCGGCGTCGACAGGATGTTCCTCCAGGTCATTTCTGCAGCTTATTTTGAAGAAGAACTTAAGAAAGAGAATGGCACAACCGATACCAGGGTTGTACTTCGCCTTCCGGCATGCCTTGCCCCTGTCAAACTGGCGGTAATGCCTCTTGTTAAGAAAGACGGATTGCCGGAAATCGCTGAGAAGATCGTCCATAATCTTAAATTCGAATTCAACTGCCAGTACGACGACAAGGATTCAATCGGAAGGAGATACCGCCGGCAGGATGCGATCGGCACACCCTATTGCATCACTATCGATCATCAGACTATCGACGACAAATCGGTCACTATAAGATACCGCGACTCAATGGAACAGGAGCGGGTGAAAATTGAAGCGCTCATGGATATTGTTAAGGAAAAAGTAAGCATAGTAAGCCTTTTGAGAAACATATGACATGAAAAGGGTCCTGGTGATAACCTATAACTGGCCTCCATCGGGCGGGATAGGTGTCCGGAGATGGCTTAAGTTCTCGAAACACCTTCCTTCATACGGCTGGGAACCGGTTGTACTTACAGTCGATCCAAAATATGCCACTTACCCGGCATTCGATACCTCCCTTTCCAGGGATGTTCCACCCATTGAAATCCACAAAACCAGGGCAACCGACTGGTTCAGGCTGCTTACCAGGGACAAATCGAAAGTTCCTTCGGCAGGATTTGCGATGAATACTGATAATTCTTTAAAAGGCAGGATCCCGCGCTTCATCAGGGGGAATTTCTTCATCCCCGATCCACGGAGAGGCTGGAACAGATATGCTTTCAGAAAGGCTTGCGAAATAATAGAATCTCAGAAGATCGACAGGATAATAACCACCAGCCCCCCACACTCCACCCAGCTCATAGGACTCAGGCTCAGGAAAAAATACCCCGGGATAAGATGGATTGCCGACCTGCGCGACCCATGGACCGATATCTACTATTATAAAAAATTCTACCCGACCCCGGTTTCAAGGATGATCGACAACGCTTATGAAAAGCGGGTCCTTCAATCGGCTGATCTGGTAACCACTGTAGGTAAATCCCTGAAAATTCTTCTTGGTTCAAAAGTCCCTGGCATCGAAGAAAAGATACATGTGATTTCCAACGGATTCGACGAAGACGATTTCAGCGGCATCAACGCTGAACAACCGGATATTTTCACAATCTCCTACATAGGTTCTCTTTCAGGCATCTGTCCCGTAAACGGGTTCCTTGATGCCCTGCGTATAGTTGCCTCAAAAGGCATAAAATACAGGTTGAGCTTTACCGGTTCGGTTCCTGCCGAAATCAAAGACAAGCTTATTAAGGGAGCCTGTTCTCCCGATATCAGCTTCACCCCCTTCTCCAGTCATCCGACTGCCCTGCTTAACATGCTCAGCGCCAGCGCGCTGTTACTTATAATCCCCGACCATGAAAGTTCGCGAAGTATTATTACGGGGAAAATGTTCGAGTATCTTGCTGCATGCAAACCCGTTATATGCCTGGCTCCTGCCGACGGCGATGCGGCAATGATATTGCGTGAGACCGGGCACGGTAGGACTTTTGACTACAACGATGCAGCCGGGATAGCCGGATATATTGAAGAACTGGCTTTGAACAGGAATCTTCCAGACCTGCTTCCCCCTGAATCTTACTCACGGAAAAACATTGTTAAAAGAGTCGCTGAACTTCTTGAAAAATGAAAATCGGTGTTGTTGTCGATAATGAACTGAATGATGACAAGCGGGTGCTCAAGGAGATCGATATCCTGAAGGAAGCCGGACATCAGGTATTTGTCATCTGCTTCGGTTTCGGCAATAAGGAATACAGATCCCCGGGAGATTTCAGTGTGAGCCGGATCCGGGTCAGCAAAAAGCTGAAAAACATACTTTTCTTCATGCTCAACACATTCCCTGCCTACGAGTGGATGTGGAGCAGAAAGATAAGCAGTTTCATCACCGGCAACATGATTGACATTCTCCATGTACACGACCTTTACATGTCGCGGCCGGCTGCAAGGGGAATAAGGAAATCGGGGCTTAATATCCCGCTTGTTCTCGATCTCCACGAAAACTATCCCTTCGCGGTTACCACATACAACTGGACCAAAGGATTTTTCCGGAACCTGATTGCCCGGCCCGGTGCCTGGCAGCGCAAGGAAAAAGAATATCTCGGGTATGCAACGCGGATTATAGTTCTGGGCGAAGATTTCAGGGATACCCTCCTCGCCCGGTACCCTTCGCTGAAAAAAGATAACTTCACCGTCTTCCCGAATGTGCCCGATCTTTCGCAATCAGTCTCCAGGCAGGGAGTTGCAAGGGGAATAAGCCGCGACAGCACCAAAACCGTGGTGCTTTACTTCGGTGTCGTTGCTGAAAGAAGGGGCGTTTTCGATGTTCTTGAGGTTTTTGAGAAACTTGCACGGGAAAACCATCCGTCGAGGTTCCTTGTAATTGGTCCGGTTGACAAGGCTGACAGGCAAAGATTCTTTGAGACAATAGATTCAGAAAGCCTCGACAACATAGTTTATTACATTCCATGGATCGACGTTTCGGAACTGATGGTTTACCTGGATATTTCGGATATCTGCATCGCACCGTTTCACAAAAACCCCCAGCACGAATCAGGGGTGGCAAACAAGATTTATGACTATATGCTGGGTAAAAAACCCCTGATCGTCTCAGACTGCAAGCCCCAGAAAACCCTGGTTGAAAAATACAATTGCGGACTTGTCTATTCCGGCAAAGATGAGATGAAATCGGCCATTGTAAAGCTTTCAGCCGATCCCGGGATGAGGAAGGAGATGGGTGAAAACGGCTACAATGCAATAATCGGCGAGCTTAATACAATTGTTTTCAGGGATAACCTGCTCCGGATATATACAAACAAATGAAGATCCTGCTCCTGACACACTCCTGGCCCGATGACAAAATAAAATGGAGAGGCCTTTTCATCAGGGATCAGGCAATGGCGCTAAGCGCCACCCACGAGGTTATTGTTGTGTTCTTCAGGGTAGACTACTCAAGGCTGGCCCCATTTAAACCTTACTCCTTCGTCAGAAAAGAAGAAGGAAGGGTAACAGTTTACGAACTTACCACAGGGAGGTCTTTCCCGGTTATCAATCAGCTTAAGTACTTCAGAGACACCTTCAGATTCATCAGAAAAGAGATCCTTCCGAAGAACAGTATCGGCATCATACACAGCCAGCTTTCATATCCTGCAGGCTTCCTTGGCACTATGATCAGCAGGAAGGCTGGTATACCGTGCGTCATTACAGAGCATACCTGGGTGCACAAGTACTTCAGAAGCCTTATACACAGGAAATGCGTGCTGCATGCTCTTAAAAACGGCACCAGGATAATCGCAGTCAGCAATGCCCTGAAAATTGACATTCTGAAATATTGCAGCCGCCCGGTTGATGTCATTCCGAATGTGGTTGACATGGAAAGGTTCCATCCTGCAACAACATCACAAACCGGCGGACAGTTTAACATCGGAATCCTGGGAGGATTGGGAAATTACCGGAAAGGCCTTGATATCCTTATCAAAGCTCTGCCCCTGCTGAACGACATCTGTCTATCCGTTCATATCGGAGGTGACGGATCACTGCTTGAAACATTCAAAAACCTTGCACGGGAGCTTGACGTGGAAAACAAATGCATTTTCTATGGGGAAATAAGGCCCGAAGGGATCATGGATTTTTATTCACGGCTCGATGCATACGTACTGCCAAGCAGGGACGAGACCTTCGGAGTGGTGGTTGTAGAGGCCATGGCCTGCGGACTTCCGGTTATTGCTTCCCGGTGCGGCGGACCTGAAGAAATAATTACACCGGAAACCGGCCTTCTGATCGACAGGGAAAATCCCGTCCAACTGGCTGAAGCCATCAGATATGTTTACAGAAACATCATGGCTTACGATAAAAATGCTGTCAGAAAATATGTCCTTGATAAATACTCTCCCGGGGCTTTTGAAAAATCAACAACGAAACTCTACCGGGAGATTACGGATGACATCAAGGGATCGTGATCAATCCTTATTCTTCAGAACATAGACCAGTGAACGGCCTCTTTTGGGCCCCGACATTAAGGGATATAAAAGAGGAAGAATGGTGTTTCTAAGGATTGTAAACCTCGAAAGCTCGTAAAGATGTATCAGCGGCACTGGTCCGGCATGACCTTTCGTGAGAATATCAAGCGATAAATTCCGGCAAAGGTTCTCGATCTGTATGAACGACAGAGGGGTTATGTGGCCGTGCTTCAGATCGGCATTTTCGAACGCGAGCAGTGTGCCCCTCATGAAGAACCTGAGCCGGGAAATGAAGTTTGAAATGTTAGGGGTGGTCAGAACAATAATACCACCAGCTTCAAGAAGCTTGCTGCAGTCACTCAGATATTTCCACGGACTCTGAAGATGCTCCATGATCTCGATCGCCAGAATTACATCGTATTTGCCGGTGAAGGTACCGGCAGGTATCTCCTTGTTGAGATCAATTTCTATCTTCCTGTTCACTGCTGCCTTTATCTGCCCCGTGTCAATGTCGCAGGCATCGACAGTCATTCCCAGATCGACCATCCGCTGTGAAAATGCTCCCTGCCCGCATCCGAAATCGAGCACCTTCTTTTTATCCTTCAGAAAAGGCTGTATAATTTCAAAAATGTCGGAATGGAGCCTCCAGGCAGCCATTTCAGGTATGCCCTTGTAATCCGACGCCTTCAGGTTGCCTGCCTTGATGAACATGGAATTTTCATTTTAGTGGTTCAGGGTAAAATTAAGAAAAAGCATTGACCTTACACCAAACCGATCTATCAGTGTAATTGGTATCTTAGCAGGAAAATTACCGGTAATACTCCCCGGCCGGATACGGCATGTGCCTGTCTGACCTTGAGATAATAAACAATGCAGAATTCCGTAAAGACATCCTTCAGGGACAGTATCGTATACGGTCTGGGCAATATAGCCGTCAAAATTGTTGGCTTCCTCCTCATCCCACTCTATACCGATCCCAGGTACTTTTCAGTGGATGATTTCGGGATCATTGCCGTACTCGACATTTCCGGTCTTATCCTGATATCCCTGATGGCCTCGGGCCTTCCTCAGAGTATGATGAGATGGTACTGGGACAAGGACTATTCCTCCAACCGGAAGGGGATATTCTTCATGTCATTCTCCTTCCAGATACTGATAAGCGTCCTAATCTGCACTTTACTCATTCCGATGAGCGAGCCTCTTTCAAGGGCTATATTCGACACTGATGCCTTGTCGGGTGCCATTAAACTGCTGGTGCTGTCATCCGCCCTTCAGGCAATAAACAACCTGATCAACACCCTGATGAGGGTACAGGCGAAATCTGTTCTCTTTTCAACCGCCAACCTGCTGAAGCTGATCACAGTCCTGGGACTTACAATTTACCTGATTACAGCAAGGGGAATGGGAATAGCAGGAATATACCTCGCTCAGGTTATAGGTAATCTCCTGTTCATCATTTTCCTTTCAGGATATTCATTAAAGAACAGCAAACCGTTTTTCGATCTTGTCCTGTTCAGGTCGATGAGCCGCTTCGGATACCCTCTTCTGCTTGCAAATTTTGCAGCGGCCGTGCTGACCGCAATCGACAGATATGCCCTGAATTCTATGGCTCTGCTGAAATTTGTGGCCATTTATACAATGGCCTACAAAATAGCATCGGTACTTAAGCTTGTGATAGTCGATTCAATCAAGATGGCCCTCACTCCAATGGTCCTGAAGAAAATGAACACCACCGACAACAAGAGATTCTACAAGAAATCGATGCTTTATTCATCCTTCGTTCTGATGCTCGGGATAATTGCAGTTTCTCTTTTCTCATACGAGATACTCAAGGTAATAACCAAATCAACCACTTTCTGGAGCGCCTGGATGGTTGTGCCTGTACTGTCGCTTTCGGTGTTCTTTGTGAATATGAGGGAGACGACAAGCTACGGCCTGCTGATCAACAGAAAATCCAGAATAATCGGCATCAATGTAGTGATTTCAACTGTGCTGAACATTGCACTCAATATCCTGCTGATACCCTTGTGGAACATAACCGGGACCGCTGTTGCAACCCTGGTGACTCAAATTGTATACTGGCGCCTGAACTATCATTTCTCACAGAAGGAGTACTTTATCCCATATGAACAGAAAAAAGTAGTTATCCTGTTCCTGACAGGAGCGATCCTTTCATTTGCAGGGCTGGTTCTGAATGAAATAAACATCGTACCGCGCATGCTGCTGAAGGTCATGTGCATTGCCGCCTTCCCTTTCATTCTTTATACGCTGAACTTCTATGAAACTGCTGAATTGCAGGCTCTGAAAGGACTTGCAAGAAAATGGTCAGATATCCGGAACCTTGGCGAAAATCTGAGGTCTCTTAAAGATACAGACGAAGAAATTTAGAAGGCTGGACATTTTCAGCCTGAAAAATACAGGTTAATTAGGTAATTTTGTCAGATTTAAACCATTGATCATGGAAATCAAAGATAAGATAAAACCGGCCCTGCCACATGTCATTGCCCTGGTGCTTTTCACACTGATATCATTCGTGTATTTCTATCCGGTGCTTGAAGGCAAGGTGCTTAAAGCCAACGATACTACGGTTTCGAATATCAATTCAAAGGAAATAAGGGATTACCGGGAGCAGTTCAACAAAGAACCGCTCTGGACAAATTCGATATTCAGCGGAATGCCGGCTTACCTTATATCCACAAGATATCCCGGCAACCTGTTCAAGCATGCCGATACAGTGCTGAGGGTGTTCAAAATGCCGGTCTCGGTACTTTTCCTCTCAATGGCAGGGTTTTATCTCCTTTTGCTGCTGTTCGGACTTAATCAGTGGCTTGCAATCGCCGGGGCAATTGCCTACGGATTTTCCTCTTTCTTCTTTCAGATTCTGGCGGCAGGACACAACACACAGGCCATTGCACTGGCATATATGGCTCCGGTAATCGGCGGAGTCTGGTATGCTTACAGGCGCGATGCCATTAAAGGGGCTTTGATCACTGCATTCTTCCTGACACTCGAAATAACTGCAAACCACCTGCAGATAACCTATTACGCTGCAATTATCATCCTTGTTTTCCTTATAACCGAATTCATCTTTTCAGTCAGGGAAAAGACCTTTTCCCGTTTCCTCCGGACATCCCTTATCATGCTTATCCCGGTTGTGCTGGCCATCGGAATCAATTTCGCCAGCCTCAACACCGTGAGGGAATATGGCAAATACTCCATCAGGGGAAAGTCGGAACTTCAGTCGGAACACAGGAATGTGTCAGCAGGACTCGACAGGGACTATATAGTATCCTGGAGTTACGGTGTGGATGAAACCATGAACCTGCTGATACCAAATTACAAGGGAGGCTCATCAAAGCCTTTCGACAGGGACTCTGAAACAGTAAAGGTGCTCAGGCAGAACAATGCGGCCGACTATACAAACCAGATGATGAAATACTGGGGCTCGCAACCCTTCACCGATGGACCTCATTACATGGGGGCAATCGTAATTTTCCTTTTCGTACTCGGGTTGATCGTTGTAAAGGGAAGGGAAAAATGGTGGCTCCTGGCCGCTACCGTGCTGTCCATAATGCTGTCGTGGGGAAAGAATTTCATGCCGTTTACCAACTTATTCATCGATTTCTTCCCCGGCTACAATAAGTTCCGGGCAGTAACCATGACTTTGATTATTGCTCAGTTCTGTATCCCTCTTCTTGGCATACTCGCCCTTCGCAACTACATGACCGGCGCCCTGCCCAAAAAAACAATGTTGAACGGGCTTAAAACAGCAACCGGAATAACAGGCGGGATCCTGCTGCTGGTGATGGTTTTCCCCGGCATTGCAGGTTCGTTCCTGAACCCGATGGAAATCGAATTCCCCGACTGGCTCAAAACTGCTCTTGTATCTGACAGGAAGGGATTACTCAGAGCCGACGGCTTCAGGTCTCTTTCGTTCATCCTGCTTGGGGCAGGCACACTTCTTGCTTTCGTCATGGGAAAGCTGAAAAAGGAGTATGCAACCCTTCTTTTAGGAGCTTTGATACTCTTCGACCTGTGGGGAGCAGGAAAAAGATACCTTAACGCCGATCGTTTTGAAAGGCCTTCATCGATACAGAAAACCTTCACCCCGGGTGTTGCAGATACCGAAATACTGAACGACTCCTCGTATAAACGCGTGCTTAACCTGACCACATCGGTTTTCAACGACAACTCCCCCACCTCATGGTTCCACAAGTCGATCGGGGGATATCACGGAGCCAAGCTGAAAAGATACCAGGAACTTATCGATTCAACCATCAGCCGCGAACTTGGAATGTTCCAGACTGCTTTTCAGAATGCCGGACAAGTCCGGACCGTGGAGGAACTGGCAAGTCACCTGATTCCGGTGTTCAACAACACGGCCGTACTCAACATGCTCAATACAAAATATGTAATTGTCGATCCCCAGTCGCCTCCGGTGGTGAATCCCAATGCCCTGGGAAATGCATGGTTCGTTGAGAAGCCGGTGATTGCCGGTAATGCCAATGAGGAACTTGCAGCATTAAAAATCATCAACCCGGCAAGGGAAGCGGCTATTGACACCAGGTTCAGCGAAAGCATAAAATCGACACAATACGCAGTTTCGGAAGGTGACAAAATAGAACTGGTTTCTTATCAACCAAACGAACTGGAATACAGGTACACTGCAGAGGGAGAAAGACTGGCTGTCTTCTCGGATATTTACTATCCCGAAGGATGGCTTTGCTTTATCGACGGGAACCAAAGCGATCATTTCAGGGCAAACTACGTACTGAGAGCCATGGTTCTGCCGGGAGGCAGCCACCAGGTAAGGTTTGTCTTCGAACCCTCAACCTACATAAACGGCAACAGGGTTTCCATGGCCAGCTCAATTATCCTGATCCTCCTGGCAGCCGGATATTTTGCTGCGGGATTCATCAGAAAGAAAAAATCGTGACGGATGGGAAACAGTTCGACCTGCCCGCTCTGTTCGTCTCCCGGGCCCTCCCGGCATCTTACCTGCACCGACCATCTCGTTAGCAGGGAGAAGTTCGACCTTTACAAATGTCCCGATTGCGGTTTTGTTTTTACGTTCAACCATCCGGATGAAAAAGAAATTGGCCGGTACTACGATTCCGGGGAATATATATCACACGACGACAAGGCCAAAGGCGTCCTCAACCTGATCTATCTGCAGGCAAGAAACATAATGCTGAAAAGGAAAAGACGAATTATTGAAAAGAGCACCGGCATTACAAAAGGAAATATTCTCGACATAGGCTGCGGAACAGGTTATTTCGCCGGAGCAATGAAGAAAGCCGGCTGGGAAGTGAAAGGAATTGAACCTAACCTGAAAGCCCGCGATTTTGCATCCGGCCATTTCGGCATTGAAATACTGGAACCGGCGGAGATTTCAGGATTGCCTGATGCAAGCTTCGACTGTATTACTATGTGGCATGTCATGGAACATTTCCATAAACCGTCAGATTATACGGCTCAGATTAGAAGACTACTGAAACCCGGAGGAATATGCATCGCTGCACTTCCTAACTGCAGTTCACGTGATGCTCAACATTATGGTGAAGACTGGGCAGCCTGGGACGTGCCAAGACATCTATGGCATTTTACACCTGACACTTTCAGGATTTTTGCCGAAAAGGAAGACTTCGCCGTTACGGAAATAAAACCTCTTCCCCTTGATGTTTTTTATATATCTGTACTGAGCGAAAAGAACCGGCGATCGGTCATGCCGTTCATTAAAGGTATGATAAGGGGTTCAGCATTCGCCTTCATGACTTTATCCGGAAAACACAGGAGCAGTTCGCTGATTTATTTCCTCAAAAGGAGGTAAATTTTAAGGTGATTCAATGACCGAGCCCTTTTTCCGGTCCTAATAACGGTCGAGCCAGCGGTATTTGCGGGCGCTGTCACCAAACCTGACTGCCAGGGTAAGCTCGTGAGTGCCGTAGGTGACACGCTGTATCTCCTGGAGAGTGTAGTCGAACGAATATCCGATGTGAAGATTGGTGTATGTCACCCCGAAATTTGCAATGATTGCCTTCGTCGTCCTGTAGGAAAGTCCGGCCCAGACCTTCTGTTCGTAAATATATGTAAGCCCTATGTCAGCCATGGGCTTCATCTGTTCCGACATCATAACAAGGGCTGAAGGTGAAAGCTCTGTTTTATCAGCAATATTAAAGTACCCTGTCCCGAAAAGGAAATAATGCCGGTCCATACTGTAATTCCGGTAGGCCTCGTTTCCTATCTTTGCAGCCGCGCCAAACATTTGTTGTGTTGAGAATCCTACATTGTACCTGGGATTAAGCACATATATTCCGAAATCAGCATCAGGAACAAAGACACCCCTGCGCAGCTCATTGTTCATCCATGGATCGTTGGGGTCCTCAAAGGCAATTTCCCTTTCATTTATCTTGAAATGATAGCCGGTCAAAGCAATTCCCATCGATAATTGTGTGTTGCTTTTTACCCACATGTGGTAGGAGTATGATGCCTGAAATCCGGTCCTCTGGACAATCCCGTTCTTGTCGCTGAAAATATAACCGCCAATTCCAACCTTTCCGTCAGTCTTCGGCCTGAAGACACTTCCGCGTGAAGTGTTTCTGAGCTGGTAACCCTGCTTCAGTATCCTTCCCTGACCGCTGACCGAGAATGTCCTTGGGGCTCCGGAATAACCTATCCACTGCTCCCTTGCTGTCAGGTTAAAGCTTGAATAACCGTCACTGCCTGCAACGGCCGGATTGATAAGGAACTTGTTGTACAGGTACTGGCTGTATAGCGGCAACTGCTGCCCCGACGCGAACGCGGAGCAGAGTATTAAAGCCGATATAAAAGCCAGTTTCTTCAAGTCAGTTACTGTTAATTATTTCACAATGGTTATGGTGCCGATAATCGGTTTCCTTCCGTTTTGCAGATCAATAATGTAATGATATGAATCCATCGGGAGCATATTCCCGTTGCTCCTTCCGTCCCATGGAACAGGATATCCCCTGCCCGACTTCCATACCGTTTCACCCCACCTGTTGAATATAGTTACCTCCATTTCGGGATAGAGCTCCCTGAGTCCGATATTCCAGAGATCATTTATGTTGTCACCGTTTGGCGAGATTGCATTGGGCAGTTCAAGACACAGATCATTAACCGGATTTATTGTAACGGATCTGGTTGCACTGCACCCGTTGGCGTCTGTAACGGTTACAGAGTACACACCGCTTACTGCCGTTGAAATATTCCGGGTTGTCGAATTATCTGACCACAGGTAAGTAAATCCTGAATTTGTACCTCCGGTTACATTGATATTTATCCGGCCGTCAGGCATGTCAGTGCATTGCGGCCGGGTGACTGCAAAAGATATTACAATTGAATCGGGTTCGGTTAGCAGAATGGTCGAATCGGCTGTACAACCGTTCGAATCGATCGTTATAACTTTGTAATAACCTGCCATCAGACCGGTGCGGGTGCTTCCCATCTCCCCATCGGACCAGAGATAATCGACACTGCCGGCATTGTTTACCGATTCAACCGAAATTGATCCTGTCTTACCTCCTGCACAATCTATATTCTTACCTCCTGTTATGCTTTCCGATGTTGTAACCGTCATTCCCAGTCTTCCGGGCTCAGCAAGTACGATCATTTCGCTGACAGTGCACATTTTGCTGTCGATTATGCTCAGAATATAGCTGCCGGCTGTCATGCCTGAAATGTCTTTAGTGGTTGCAGTAAATCCTTCCGGACCCTCCCAAGAGAAGATATAAGGGGGCGATCCGCTGGTGGGATTGATCTGTATCGATCCGTCGGACCTGCCGTAACAGCTGATATTGTATCCGTTATAATCCGATATTACAGGCTCGTAGGTGAGCGGAGGAGGATTTTCGATGAGAATGCTGCCGGATGTTTCGCATCCGCTGGCGTCGGTGACTTCCACCTGATACATTCCCTGTGTAAGTCCTGAGATATCCTGTGTTATTGCTCCGTTCGACCAGAGGTATGAGTAGGGTGCGATCCCTCCCGAAACTTCAAGATCTATTGATCCGTTGTCGAAACCTGCAACCTGGCAGTTGATATGTGTGGGTACCAGTTCTGTCACCAGGGCAGGAGGCTCGGTGAGAGTGATGTCAGTTTCAGCAATGCATCCGTTCAGATCGGTCACCCTGAGATGATAGATGCCAGCCGTGAGAGAATTCTGATCCTGTTCTCCTGCAACAATTCCCGATCCGTCTGCCGTTGTCCATAAAAAGGTGTAATTGCCTATACTTCCTCCGGTGACGGTAACATCAACAGTCCCTGTACCTCCTGCACAGGTGATATTGAAGTCTCCATCGGTTGAAACCGAAGATACATAAGAAATGACAAGGGGCGCAGGTTCTTTAAGTGTAAATTCCGGCTTCGGAGTGAGTATGCATCCGTTGATGTCGGTAACCGTACATGTGTATGTGCCTGCCTTCAGTCCTGAAATATCCTTTGTAACAGCTGAATAACCGTCAGGTCCCGTCCATGAGTATGTATAATTACCTGATCCACCGATGACTACAATTTTAATGTACCCGTCGCCTGCTCCGTTGCATGAGATATTGTAGATGTTGTCGTTGCTGTGCGACATTTCAGATGAGGCAAGATCCATTCCGGGAGGATCGGTCAGGGTAATGCTGTCAGTCTTTGTGCAGCCCATGAAATCGGTAACCAGCAGATAATACTTGCCGGCAGGAATACTGTCGAGCCTGCTTGTGTTGGTGCTTACCGTAAGTGCGCCGGATTCCGGATACCAGAAATATGAGTACGGAGCAGTTCCTCCTGTTGCCCCGGCTTCAACAAAGCCATCGCTGTACCCGCGGCACGAGATGTTCGATCCCCTGTAATCACTCAGATCCATCGACACTTCTATCGGATCAGGTTCCTTCAATACTGCCTGTCCAATGGTTTCACATCCATTGATGTCCTTTACTATAAGAGTGTAATTTCCTGCTGTAAGGCTTTCACAGACTTGATAAGTCGTCGGGTCATCCCATGAATATACATTCGAGAATACTCCGTGGTAGAGGGTGCCGGCATCATCACGGACAAACCAGTACTCAAAAGGGTAAGTGATGGCGCCATCCCGGACATAAATCCTTGCAGTTCCGTCATTTCCGCCCGGACAGCTTACATGGATATTGGGAAGAACCATTGCAGGAATAATCCTTGGCCTGGCACTCTGATTGAAAATGTTGATTGTCGTGTCACCCTGGCATCCAAGGTTATCCGTAACATAAAGCTCATAGAACCCCGCATAAAGATTGGTGATCACCAGTGAATCCTCCATGCTGTAACCAACAGGTCCTTCCCAACTTACTGTGTATGGACCGGCGCCTCTTGAGATGTCTGCCTGAAGGGCTGCAAGACCAACGCTTGTTTCACAGGTGAAAGGTTCAACAACAGTAATACCCCTTACCGGCCTGGGATGAAGATGAACCTCCTGAACACTTGCATTTCCTGCCGGACAATTAAGTCCTTCAACTTTTGGAGTGATGCTGAAGAACGCCGACTGAACTGTATCGTTTGTATTACTGTACTTTAACGACAGAATATCTCCCGGCATCATGTTGATTCCGGAGTCAGGATCCCCTGCAACTACTCCTGACGGAATAGCAATGTCATAATCAAACCTGATCTCTCCGGAAGTCATGATTGTGGGTGATTCGAGTCTTATGGCCGTAAGGTCGCCATAGCAAATGTCAGGACTTACATTCACGGGTACAGCCCGTGGTGTCGGGTTAACTGTAACCTTCACTTCAATTGCCGGACCGGTATTGCAGACAACTCCGCTCACCGGAACCAGCCTGTAGGTCACGGTTACAGGAGCATCCGTGGTGTTGACCAGATTATCGCTGATAATAAATCCGCTTGACAATCCGGCGGCATTTCCGGTGTATCCCGACAAGCCTGCGGGGGCCGATGCAGTGTAGTTTATTGTAACCAATCCGTTGGTGAAAGTGCTGGGGCTTTCAACCATAATACTTGTGGTTGTGCTGTCGCAGATTATTATATCCTGAGGCACGGGGCTTATCCTTGGTGTCGGGTTTATTGTGACAGCAATATCGATTCCGGGGCCGTCGGCACATGGCAAAGGACTTACAGGAACAACATGGTAGGTAACTGTCTGGGGTGAATCAGAAAGGTTGACAAGATTGTCGGTTATCACGTGGTTGTTCTGAAGGTCTGTCGCACTTGCCGTATACCCGGCTACTTCAGCCGGAGCGGAAGCTGTGTATTTGAAAGTTATCAAGCCGGTCGTAAAGGTGCTCGGACTCTGAAGGGATATCGCTGTTGTAGTGCTGTCGCATTGTATGACAGGAGCAACAGGAATAATCCTGGGTGTCGGATTAACCGTTACAAGGACATTTACTGAAGGTCCGTCGTTGCATCCCAGCGGACTTACAGGAGTGATGGTATAGGTAACGGTCTGAGGCAAATCGGTCGGGTTAACAAGATTATCAGCAATTACATGGTTGTTCGGAAGGCCGCTTGCATTGGGAGTGAAACCTGTCACTCCGCCGGTTGCCGAAGCCGTGAACCCGAATGTAACAAGACCGGTTGTAAAAGTGCTTGGGCTTTCAAGTGTTATATCCGTGGCAGTACTGTCGCATTGTATAATATCATCCGGTTCGGGATAAATACGGGGAGTTGGATTGACGATAACTTCAATATCTATCGACGGCCCGTCATTGCATCCCGGGGGACTTACAGGAGTAACCTTATAGGTAACAGTCTGAGGCGAATCGGTCAGATTGACAAGAAAATCAGCTATTGCATGATCGTTTGGAAGATTGCTGGCAGACAATGTATATCCTGTTATACCGGCGGGAGCTGAAGCTGTGTACCTGAATTTTATAACGCCACTTGTAAAAGTGCTCGGACTGTGAAGTGTAATACTCGTGGTAGTGCTGTCGCACTGGGGCGGAGGAACAACAGGAATCAACCTTGGTGTCGGATCAATCCGGACGACGACATCAATTGAAGGTCCGTCAGAACATCCTGCAACAGGACTTTCCGGGGTAACTGTATAGGTAACCGTCTGGGGTGAATCGGTCGGGTTGACAAGAAAGTCTTCTATCACATGATTATTGGACAGTCCGCTGGCAGCGGGAGTGTAACCCGTAACTCCTCCTGTTGCAACAGCCGTGTACCTGAATGAAACATTTCCTTCCGTGAACGTGCTCGGACTCTGAAGTGTAATACTCGTGGTAGTGCTGTCGCACTGAATTATTGGATCGACAGGATATATCCGGGGTGTGGGGTTAACAGTGACAACAACATCAACCGAAGGTCCGTCATTGCATCCTGTAATTGGACTTACGGGAGTAATGGTATAGGTAACCGTCTGGGGCGAATTGGTCGGGTTTACAAGATTGTCAGTAATCACATGATCATTCGGGAGGCCGCTGGCAACAGGAGTATAACCGGTTACACCTCCTGTGGCTACCGCGGTGTATTTGAACGATATCAAACCGGCAGAGAATGTACTTGGACTCTGAAGCCCGATGCTGGTGTTTGTACTGTCGCACTGAATAATATCTTCAGGCTCAGGATAAATACGAGGCGTCGGATTAACTGTGATTGTAAACACCCTGGGCTGTCCGTCGCACATAAAGCCGGCAAAGGTGAAATGCGGTACAATGCTTATTTCGGCAACAACCGGACTGTCTCCGTTATTTACGACTGCAAATGATGGAATGTTTCCTTCCCCACTTGCCGGAAGCCCTATTGACGGATCAGTGTTGGTCCAGGTAAATGTCACGTCACCAATTGTCAGGGTAGCAGGAACAACTTCAGAGGAAAGCTCCCCGTTGCATAGAACCTGATCCGCCGGTTCTGCTACAAGTGGAGTAGGAAGCACGGTTACAATGACAGTAGCCGGACCAGATCCGCATCCTGTTGCAGTAACAGGGGTAATCGTATAGGTGACAGTCTGAATTTCATTTGTCGGGTTGACCAGTGTATCTTCAATCACATGATCCTTTGGAAGACCTGTCACAGGAGTTGTAAAACCCGTGACTCCCCCGGTTGCGGTAACAGTGTAATCGAAAGTTATTACTCCGCTGCTGTAAGTGCTCGGACTGCCTATTACAATATTGGTCTGCCCGTTATTGCATATTGTCTGTGTAAGAGTGCTCGGGATGATCTGAGGAGTCGGATCAACAGTGATGGTAAAGGTTTTTGAAGGACCGTCGCATGTTATTCCTCCATAGGTAAAATGAGGTGTAACCTCTATTGTCGCAGTAACGGGAGCATCACCATCATTGACCGCTATGAACAAAGGAATGTCTCCATTACCGGATTCACCAAGTCCTATTGAAGGTGTATCATTTACCCAGGTATAGGTTGTGACACCAATTGTATTGCCTGTGGTAAAGACAATATCCAGAGTCGGAGCATCATTGCAAACCACCTGATTGGCCGGCTGAACAACATCAGCTGTCGGATTGACTGTAATTGTAAAGGTCTTCACCGGACCGTCGCAGGTAACTCCTTCATTCTCAAAATGAGGCGTTACAACTATCTCTGCCACAACAGGAGCCAGGGTGCTGTTCGTTGCAGTGAAGGACGGTATGTTGCCCGATCCGGTTCCTGCAAGACCTATCGATGGTGTGTCATTGCTCCAGGTGTAGGTAACCGTGCCGCCGCTGTTGCCAGTGGTAAATTCTATGTCAGCAGTTGCACCATCATTGCAAGCCACCTGGTCGTCAGGCTGAGCAACATCGGCTGTCGGATTGACTGTAATCGTAAAGGTCTTCACCGGACCGTCGCAGGTCACTCCTTCATTCTCAAAATGGGGTTTTACCACTATCGTTGCCACAACAGGCACCAGGGTGGTGTTTGTTGCAGTGAAGGACGGTATGTTGCCCGATCCTGCATCTGCAAGCCCTATCGATGGTGTGTCATTGCTCCAGGTGTAGGTAACCGTGCCGCCGCTGTTGCCAGTGGTAAATTCTATGTCAGCAATTGCACCATCATTGCAAGCCACCTGGTCGTCAGGCTGCGCAACATCGGCTGTCGGATTGACTGTAACCTTCACAATAAAATCAGAAGGATCGGTGCATCCGTTTGCCGTCAGAGTGTAAACGTAACTGACCGTGACCGGATTATTAGTGTTGTTCGTAAGTATTTCATTCGGATTGTCCGTTCCCGAACCAGATCCTGAGGTTGATATTCCTGCAACTTCGGCCCTTGTCCAGTCAAAAGTAGTACCTGTTGTCAGGCTTTGGGGAATGTAAGTGAAGGTTGTTCCGCTGCATACGGGATCAGGTGTCAGAGTACTGCTCATTACCGGCATGGGATTCACAATAACATCCACGTTGAAAATGGTTGAGTTTGTGCAACCGTTGGCGGAAAGAACATATTGATACCTAACCGTAATAGGAGCTGATGTGGTGTTCTCAAGAACCTCATTCGGATTACCGTTTCCCGAACCATCAGTACCGGGTAAAATACCCGCGACAGCTGCCCTTGTCCAGGCAAAACCGGTCAACGGTACTGAGCTTTCCGGGGTATAACTGAACGCCGATCCGCTGCAGATCGGATCCGGTGTCAGAGTACTGTTCAGAACCGGATAGGGATTCACTACCCATGAAACCAGTGTTTCCCAAGGTGTTTCACTGCATCCGGAACCGGTTGTGCATCCTGTTCTTCTTCCCTGTATTTCTATTAAGGTATGACCTGTGGTGATGATTGTGCTTCCGGGTGTGTAAGCGGTCCAAAGGCCGGTTCCGTCATAGCGGTACTGGAATGAGTCAGTGCATCCGACTCCGCCCGTCCCCGCAACAAATGTTGCAGAAATTGTCTGACCGGAGCATACTGCTGCAAGATCAGGTGTCTTTGTATCAAGGGTTGGTCCGGTCGGCTGGGGATTTATATCCCATGTCGCAAGAATGACCCAATCGGTTCCCGTACATCCTGCACCAGCCGTGCAGCCTGTTCTCTGACCGCGTATCTCAACCCTGGTGTGA
>JBAQCK010000061.1:0-14817 GCA_049294075.1 Bacteroidales bacterium
TCGTCGAGCTCGCAAGCCCGGTTGAAAATTATATACATACGTGTTTGTGTATTTGATACATGTGGGTTTCATAATTTTATTATAAGATCTCGCGATCACTTGGTTCTTGATAAGGTTATTGCAGAACTTTGATTCTGTTGCAAGGTGCAACAAAATTTTAAGACACCCTTTTTTACATCTTTTTGCTGAACGGTCAGAATATTAACGCAGATAGGTAATCTATAATTATGTGTAACTCAAAAAATAACATTGATATATCTATTTTTTATTTATATGGTTATCGGCAATAATAAAACAATCAATTATTCTTCTTAAACCCCCGTCGCGATAGTATCGGGAGTTATCGGGATCCCCCAAAGAAGAAGAAGCCCATGCTGGCAGTTATTCATTTTCCCCGTGGGGGAAAGAAGAATGGAACTCTTACAGAAATTATAAAACTCAATAGCCCAGGTTAAAAATTGTTGTCATACTGTGAATAACTTTTTTCGACAGACGAAAAAAAGCTACATTTGAACAATATTTTTGCTCAGGAAGGAGTTTCATTTGCTGTGAAAGAATATTCTGATATTGAGATTATTGAGTGTTTACGTGACCGTCAGAGTTATGTGGTTCATTATCTGTCGGAAAGGTACCTGCCCATGATAAGGCTTATGGTCATTCAGCTTGGAGGTGATAAGGAAGATGCGAAGGATATTTTCCAGGAAGGCCTTATGATATTACTTGAAAAGATTGATAACAGGGAATTTGCACTTACATGTAAATTCAAGACATTTCTTTATTGTGTATGCGAAAACCTCTGGAAATCAACTATGGCCAAGCGTCACGCGGCAGCAAATTATTTCGCGAGAAGAACGGAACCTGAAGACGAAAAAGATTTTTCCGAAGTGATGGATAATGATTTGCGCAGGGAAATATTCTTAGGTGTATTCGATACACTTGACCCTGTTGGTAAAAATATCCTGAAGCTATACTGGGAAGAGGTTCCGCCGCAGGAAATCGCCGACAGACTTGGATATTCATATGGTTATGTAAGGAAAAAGAAATGTGAAGCACAGGCGGAGCTGACAGAGAAAGTGAAGAGGCATCCAGATTATAAGAGGGTTATTGAATCAGAAACTGTGACCAAAAGGATTGTGTGTTAGAGTGCGGTATTCGGAGTGAAAGACAAAAGGTAAAAGATAACCAGCAACAAATGAAAGGATTGGATAAAAATAATAACCATAATTCCAGTCAGACACCAGGGCATAATTCATGGGATGATCCTGCTTTTGAGATGCTTCTAACTCCTACAGATATTGCTCTGTTTGGAGAAATAAGTGATTGTATGAAAGGGCGGTCCGATATTGAGGATGTAAAAAGCGATCCTGCTTACTCCATTACAAACGATGAAGTTAAGGTGATGAATTCAAATTATCAGAAAAACTCCATACAGTATAAGGAAAATGAAAAGTTCATCCATGAAAGCTTCGCAGAAGCAATACAGGAAGAAAAGTTAAAAATGGAGATCGCTCAGATAAAACATGAGATAAGCCAGAGCAACCTGAATGATATTTCCTCGGAGTTGGTTAAAGAGTGGCAGGAAAAGAGACAGGGGAACAGCGGCAAAGATTCGAAAACAGAGGAAAACCGGAACTTCATTACAAGTTCACTTGAGGAGAAGGAAATAAGTCGTGATATAAGATCAGAGGAAAGGAAGAGGAAAGGATTGAGCAAATCTCTGATAGCCGGGTATACTTCATTGGCAGCAGCTGCAATTATCGGGGCTGTCTTCCTGATAAGATCGCTTCTCCCCTCCAACGACCCTCAGAAGATCTTCAGTAAATATTATGAACCATTCTACGCGGTTTCATCAGTAACACGGGGCTCAGGCTCAAGTGAGAATGAAAGCTTTGCCAACGCTGTAGGGAGCTATAAATCGGGCGATTACCAGGCTGCAGCCACAGGATTCTCTGAGGCATTGTTTAACGGATCAGCATCTTATTCTGCCAGCTTTTTCCTGGGTGTCACCGAGATTGAACTGGGAAATTATTACAAAGCCATTGATCTGCTTGGCGAAGTCATGAACCGGCCGGGTGAATATGCCAAAGAGTCGACATGGTATCTCGGACTTGCTTATATTAAATCAGGTAATATGGTTAAAGCATCCGAATGTTTTGAAATTCTTGCCCGGTCGCCAGGCTTTTACAGCAACCGTTCTGAAAAGATCTTACGCCGCCTGAAATAGAAAATCATTACCACGGCAATAATTATCATACTCACAGTTATAATTACCGGTGCTCCGGTATTGCGCATTATAGGTGCATGATCGCCGAGGACTTCGTATGCCGCCCAGAAATAAGGGCCCGAATATGCAGGCGAAGATGTTTTTAAGTACCAGAGCTTGGCAAGACGCATGGCTTCATTTTTATGCTTACCCCTTGAAAGATTATAATAAAATTGCGTGATTATTTTTGCACTTACCTCATCATTGACTTCCCATTTGGTCCTGATAACAGATGAGGCCCCTGCAAGGATGAATCCGCGGGCAAGGCTCATCAGTCCCTCCCCATGATACATAGTGCCGGTACCCGAGTTGCAGGCGCTAAGAACGACCATAGGCGATTGTATCCTTGTGAGGCTGATCTCGTAATTATAAAGCTTACCATCTTCAAGAGTATCGTTCCGTGTATCGAACATTATGTAAGAAAATCTTGAATCAGTAGTATCTGACACGGAATGCATAGCCAGGTGAAAGACTGCAGGGCTATTCAGCGCCTGTCTGAAGTTGGTTTCGGTGGCCTGGTTGCCTGTAAATCCTTTGCCCCTGAACCATTTGTAAATTGATCCGATCTCAATAACTGCACCATTGAGTTCGTTAAATGCCATGCCGGATCTGTTATTGTCACTGTAATCGGGTGTAAAAGATAACACCTCCTCCCCTTCCGGCGCATGGAATTCTTTGCTGAAAATCAGTGATGAAGAGTAACCGTAGGAGACAGTGTAATTGTATATAAGATATTGAAGTCCTTCATAATCTGTCTGATCCGGCCCTGGTCGGCTCACCAGGAATGCATCAAACGGGAGCCATGCTATCTCTTCGTCAGGAATGATAATAAGCTTCTTACCCGGGAGTAACTTTTCCATTGGCTTAACCAGGTTCTCGTACATGTAAGACAGGGCGCCTGTATAGTCCCTGAAATTAGAATTCGCTGATAGCTGATCAGTATTCCTGATTATTTCAGTATTTTTTAAAAAAAGTGAATCGAGACTGGTCTCATAAAATTCAAAATCATCCCTGGTAATCAGGAAGGTATAAAGATTTCTTGTCCCGTTATTATATTGATTGGAGAGCAGATAATCAACAACAGTTTCATCCCGGTGAAGATGTCTTTGTATCACAGCCAGCGGCACAGGTTCAGTTTTCAGGATCAGTTCGCGATACTTCGGGAACTCTCTGTTTATCTTATCTGTTATTCTTTCCTTTTCACGGTTCATATCAAAAAGGGCATCCTTCCAGAGGGAGATCCTTGTGCTGTCGGGACTGGATTTCCTGGATTCCTCAATTATCAGATTGTTATAGGCCGCGATACTACCGGTGAGCCTGTTTTGCTTTGCTCTTGTAGTGTCATGGACAGCAGCTGAATACAGCAAATTATTTTCGGTGATCTCATTGTGAAGCGCCGCGGATTTGGCTTTCTGGGAAATACTGTAAATTTTCTCTTTCACCTCAATGTCGCCGGTCAACGTATATAATGTACTTGCCATGTGAACGGCAAACAAATAGGTCTCTTTTTCGTTCTCAGAAAGATAAATACGGCTGTCTTCTGTAAAATAATTATTCCTGATGTTGTTGATCAGGTGCAATGCCAGCTCAATGGTTTCGAGACTTTTATTGATTGTCTTAAGCTTTAAGGCTTTGTCATTCTGCTCATTTGCATAGAGCTCAAGAGCACGGGCTTTGCTTTTAAGGTTATCGAGAAGCCGGATATCGAAAAGTGAGGAATCGATTTGAGGGTTTGAAAAGATATCCTGATTATCAAAATCATTCACAACTGCTATCAGTGATTTCTGATAGTACTCTAATGCTGCCCGGAAATCAGCCTGAGCCAGGCAATCATCTCCGAGGTGCTTCAGGGATAATGCAACAAGAGAATGTTTTTCACCATAGTTCTTCAGACAGATGGATAATGCTTTCCCGTGAATTTCAAAAGCTTCGGCATTTCTTCCCGCGGAACGTAAAAAAAGACCATAATCAAAATAGACCTCAGCCAATCTGTAATAATCTCCACCAAATTTTTCATTCATCGTGTTTATTGATCTGGTAAAATATTCTTCGGCCAGGTTCAAGTTGCCTGTTTGTGCATAAGCTTTGGCAAGGTTAAGAAATGTCAGTTCAATTTCCGGTAAATTATTATTCAGCTTCAAACTTGCACTTTTTGCAAGGTTTTCCAGCGCTGAACCATAATCCCGCATCTCATAATAAATTATTCCGAGATTTAAATAGGCGGATGAAAGATTTAATAAAATAGATTTATCATGGTTTTCAAGACTTTGAAATATCCTTATTGCCTTTTCAAGGAATTCAATCGCAGTCGAATATGACCTTTGGAAAGTATAGATCCGGGATTTATTATTATAAATAGATGCCAGTTCCTTATAATTCTCTTTTTTAATTGGTGTAAGGTTTTCTGCCTTATTAAAATAGTCAAGCGCTTCAGTGTATAATCCAAGGTTTATCTTTATTATGCCAAGATTATTACAGGCGGCAGCTATATAACTTTCAGGTAACTTACTATCAGAATCAAGAACAGTCAGCATGCATCGTTCAGCGCCGACAAAATCTCCTGAACCGTATAAGTCATTGAATTTATGAAATATGCCATAAATGTCGTCCACCTGGACGATTGCACGGCAGGCTGAAAGACAACCAAACAGGAAAATGAAGAGCACAAAAATCCTTTTCAATCTTGTCATTTATGCTGAAAGAATCAGTTTACAATTTCAGAAAAAAGAACAAGAATAATCACAAAAAACTTTTAAAAAATGAGGCTCTCTAAAGAGCCCCCTCTTCACCTGAAGATCGCACAGACTATGACTGCCTTTTGGGAATAATGGGAATTGTAGCGCCACCATCACCGTCGCCGCCTCTGACACAGCTCATTGCATGCAGGTCGAGAATTTCATTTTCCGAGAATTTTGAAATCAACTTGTCAAGATCTCTTTTTTCAGTTGTTGAATTGTCTAAGTTTTTCATATTTGTAAATTTTAAAGTGTAAGTTTTGAAGTTATATCTTAATAATGGCCAGTTTGTTACCTACAATGCGGATTAGTAACTGTTAAATATTCTTAAAAGAAAGATTAAAGAATTATCAGGTAAATGATCCTGAAAGCAGGAATGAGACCCATTAAAAAAAACCCTTTCAGGATGGTCGGACGGGCAAATCCCAGATAATGAAAAATAAGCCGGCAGGTAACAAAACAGGAATAATTCCTATAAAACAACCTATCGTGAAAGTTCTTTTTTATGCTAGTTTAATCCGGCAGGTACGAGATTGTTCCACTTATACTTAATACAAATTCTAATTCATGGGATGACTGAAAAATATTTTATTGCCACAAGACCGTGTATCCGAGGTTATCATTATGTTCACAGGCAGGGATGCCCGTTTTTTCCTGAGCCCCGAAGAAGGGTTCCTCTCGGAGTTTTTCAATCATCAACAGAGGCAGTTATTGAAGGAAGAAGGTATTTCAGAACTGCGGACTGTTGTCCGTTTTGTTTAAAAGAGAATATTGATATGAATAGGAAGACTTACACTGTAACTCAGTCTGATCCGGATCTGATTTCATCTGCAAGGATGAAAAAAGCTACATGGAAGAGTCTGATATTCTGTTCGATCAGTTGATTAAGGATATATCAATAATATGACTAAAGCTTTTCGTTCTTTATAACTGGCTATCAAACTTGTTTAGCTGAATGTTGTAACTCTCTGTCTGCTTTATATTTGATAGAATTGTTTTGCAAAAATGCAAATTAAGCTGGTCCTGCGAAAGTAACAAAAAGTATATCAAATATATTAAACTGAAATATTTTTAACACAATTACTGTCTGATTGGTGCAATTTTTTTTAATTAAACGTGCTAATGACTTGTCATTCAGAATATTTGATTATGTGAAAGACAAAACATTAATGCTAATTATTAATATAGTATGAGTTCAAATAAGTGTTTTCTGATCCTTATAACTTTATTGTTATCTGGATTATTTGTCCGATCCTATTCTCAGGTCAAGATTACTGACGGTGTTGATATGACAATGAATGCAAATTCACTGTTGGAGCTTGAAAGTATCAACAAAGGATTGTTGATCCCACGAGTGGCCATTGTCAGCCTCGATCAGGCTGACCCGTTAACTGATCCCGTACCAACAGGAATGCTTGTTTATAGTACAGAAGGATCGGTGCCGGACGGATTTTACTATTGGAATGGAAGTATGTGGATCTCCTTTCTTGTTAAAGAAACTCCTTTTACCAAATCGGCTGCAACCACCTTACTAAAGACCGAAACATTTGTACTTGCTTCGGGTGATATAACACTTACCTTACCTTTGGTAACAAGCGCTGATAACGGTTTGTCAATTACTGTGAAAAATATTGGTACTTATCTCAACCTGGTTACCGTTGCCGGAAATTCAGGAGCCACTATCGACGGATATGCAAACACATCATTAACCCGCCTGTGCGGACAGACTTATATTGCCTGGAATGGTAACTGGATCACAAAAAACAGGGAAGCCCGATCAGAAAATCTGCTTGATGTATCATCGAACGGAAGCTTTACCACTATAGCAGAAGTAGTTGAATTCCTGAATCTGCATATGAACGGGCCGACTGTTGTCCGTCTAAGTGGTGGAATTCACCAGATCGCTGCAACGCAAACCATTAACCTCCCTTTCCCCGTTACATTTCAAGGCCTCTCTTTCGGTGAAACTGAAATCGTTGCTTCTGCAGGTGTATCGGGCAACCCACTGTTTATTTGTCAGACAGAATGCAACTTTAAGATGCTTAGTTTCAAATCCTTTTCAGATGCCTCGGGAAACAATGCTATTAACCTCACCGGCAGCGGTAACTATAATGAAGTTAAAGATGCTTATTTTGTTGGCTTTAATAAAGGAATTGTCTCGACAAGCAACAATGAATTGTGGGTTTTTGATGTTGACTTTGAGGATTGTCCCGGGGCAGGAATAGAAATAGCTGCAGGCACAGAATTCGGAGGATCATTTAAAATTTCCGAATCCGATTTCATGCAATGCGGAATTGGAATTAATCTTTTATCAGGAGTCTCTGAAACTGTTTCAGTACTAAACTGTACTTTTTATAATACAATATCGGGAAGTGATATAGGCATACTTTACACCCCTGCTTCATTCACATCATATAATTCAATTTTTATTACAAATAATGCATGGAACAACGAAGGAACCTTCCTTGGCGGATTTGATTTCTCAAGAACTGACGGCAGGGATGCGAATGTTTATTTGTCTAATAATGCAGGAGCAGAGAATAAGAATCCTCATGCCAAAATAAATGTGAACAATAATGTGTCTGCAACAACGGTAACCACAGCCGGAACTTATTATAAAGCCAACTGGACAAATACATCCTCCTATACCACCAAATGGACAGTAAATAATAACAGAATTACCTATCAATCTGATTATGTTTCGGATGTATGGGCCATTATTACAGGAAATATTACAGTAGATGATAATAATCTTCGCGTTACCATTGCCATTGTTAAGAATGGAGGTACGGGAACACGATATGGAGAGACTGATCTTCGTATAGTAACGGCTAACCAGCCTTTTCAGTTTTCAACTGTTATTTATATCCCGGATATTGGAAAGGATGATTATCTTGAATTGTATGTTACCTCGACACAAAATGGTGATGTCATAAGGTTTCAGGATGTTCAATGGATTACAAACACACAATAATCAATGAATTCAGAAAATGAAACCCGAATTTTCCAATCATTAACAGAAATTTTGAAAAACAGCAGCAATAAAATGCCACAAAGAAGTGTCTTGCTTGTCGCCCTGCTTTTCATTCTGATTCATACCGGGTCAGGGCAGGGATTGATAATCTCTTCGGGAACAAATTTAATGGCTTCCGGTGTTAATATGGTTCATAAGGGAAAGATAATAAATAATGGTTCCTATATTAATTCCAACAATACGACAATCTTTTCCGGCAGTGTCCAGGTGGTCAGTGGAACAACTCCGGTTGTTTTTAATAATCTGACTATCGGTTCAGGCAGTACTACCTCACTCACTACAATCGGTCAGTCAATAAATGGGATTCTGTTATGCAACGGGACACTTAATGCAAACGGGAATCTCATTCTTCTTGCCTCGGCTTCTGAAACAGCGCTTATAGATGGCAGCGGGACAGGACAAGTCAATGGCAACGTTACTATCCAGCAATATCTTTCTTCCGGGTTCGGCTACAAATATCTCAGTTCCCCTTTTCAGGCAGCTACAGTAGACGAGTTTAGTGAAAACATTAAACTTACTGATCCTTTCCCCACGTTTTACCGGTATGATGAAAGCAACACAACTTCAGGGTGGGTAAGTTATGTAGATCCCCTGGGAATTCTGAACCCGATGCAGGGATATGCCGGCAACTTCGGCTCTTCAGACCCTCCTCTTATTTTTGATGCCACAGGTGTTGTTAATAACGGAAGCTTGTCCTCGACTCTTTATAACCATAATAACACATATACTCAGGGATTTAACCTTGTCGGCAACCCATACCCCTCTCCGATCGACTGGGATGCTCCGTCGGGATGGACAAAAATCAATATAGATAACGCACTTTATTACTTTGAGGCCAGCAGCACAGATGAGTTTGGTGGTTCTTATGTAACTTACTCAAATGGAGTGTCAAGCAATGGTCTGGCCACAAACCTGATTCCTACAATGCAGGGCTTTTTTGTTCATGTATCCAATGGAACGTGGCCTGTAGAAGGTACTCTGGGTATGAACAATAATGTCAGGGTAACGAATCTGAATCACCATTTGATAAAATCAGAAAATAGTGTACGGCCCTTAATCCGGCTTACTGCTGAATTCTCGGATGACACGGTTTCGGTTGATCCGGTCGTTATTTATTTTGACGAGAAAGCAACGGATTTGTTCGATGGTCAGCTGGATGCATTAAAACTAATGAATACCGACTTTATGGTGCCGAATCTTTATGCTGTCGGATCTGATGGAGCAAGATTTTCAATCAGTGCTTTGCCGATAATCTCAGATACTTTATTAAGGGTTCCTCTCGGACTCAACCTTAACAGGGATGGAAACATAATTTTTAAGATCAGCGCTCTGGAAGGAAATCTGACAGATATGGAGATTTATTTTTCTGATATTGTAACAGGCATAAAGCAGAGTTTGCTTCATGATGAGCAATATGAGGTCAACCTGGATTACGGACAATATGAAAACAGGTTTTTCCTGGACTTCCGAAACATCTGGACCGGAATCCCTGAATATCCCTCAAAGGATGATTTATTCAAAATCTATTGTTCGCATGGGATCCTAAAACTGGAAATCAATACTCTTCCCGGAGCGGATGGGACTTTAATGATAACAAATCTCACCGGGCAGATTCTCCTTGTTGAAAATTACTATGAACCGGGATATTATGAACTCAATCCCGGTTTAATAAATGGTATTTATATTGTCAGCTTTTTTTCAGGAAATAAGAGGAGTTCACAAAAGATATTTATACAAAACCGGTGAAATCCGTAAAGACAAATCATGTCAAAAAGCCTGAAGCTATTAAATCTCAGGTTTTTGTCAAACCGTATAATTTCAGTAGTCTGCAGAAACAGGTCAACCCTGTATCCCTATGATTGAGAAATAAAAATACAGGCAAGAATTTGGTCCATGTAGGAAGACTTTGTCTGGCTAGTCCACGGTATCGAAAAAAAACAGGGGAAAATCAGTTTAGAACAAGGTGAAGGAGAATGCAGGGGAATTTTCAGGAACAGTACAAATTTAAAAATTTTAACTACTTGTCTGCCATTTATTTTCATAACTTTTTAGACATCCCTTGCCTGTTTATGATCTTATGGAGGTTACACAGAGTTATACCTTTTTTTAATCTGACATCTGTTTACAAACTTATTTTACGGGGGATCAGGCAATAAAACTTTGTTTCTCTTGTTAATAACTAACCAATTTTGTTAACTAAACTTTAAAGTCTCATTCTTTACTTAGCACTTTGGTTTCCTAATTTGGCGGAGAAATTCTGGGTCATATAAAAAAAGTGAAAGTCAAATGAGACAGCGAATTACATTAATTAAATTGAAAAAATGGCAATAACGAAAATTAAACTAACTTTTAAAAACTATTAAAAAATGAAAAAATTTAAGAAATTAATCTCATTTGCAGTTATTTTTGCCGGAATCAGTACGGCTGCATTTGCTCAGACAGCAACAGCAACTTCAAATGCTGCAGCTGTTATAATTGCTCCGCTTTCGATAACCAACACCGCAGGCCTTCATTTCGGAACGATAATGAGGAGTGCTACAGCGGGTACGGTTACCATAACAACCGACGGCACAAGATCCTCACTCGGAGGTGTTACTCTTTCAGCACTTGCTCCATTACACTCGGCTGCCACCTTCGATTTGGAAGGGGAATCGGGTAATGAAGTTTTAATCACTCTGCCTGTCTCGACGACTATCACCAACGGAACACAAACGATGACGGTAGATAATTTCGTGAGCGATCCGGATGACGCAAATCCTGTTACACTTACCGGGGCAGCGACAGTTCTCCGGGTTGGGGCAACCCTGAATGTGGACGCCGACCAGCCTTCAGGTACCTACAATGGTACTTTTAATGTAAGGGTGGACTACAACTAGGAACTGTGTTTCCTTCTACCGGATTAGATTGTGACGACACAGCTTAAAATAATTTTAAGCCTGGGAGTATTATTTGTATTGAACCTCAACCATATTCATGCCCAGGGAACGCAGTCGATCAGCGCGACCGGGCATGTCTATGCCGAGATAATTCCGGTTTTCTCCGCCAACGAGGTAACCAGGATGAATTTCGGCAGGTTTTCCCCGGGTCCTCAGGGCGGCAGGATTATCCTGACTCCCCAGAGTACCGTTTCGGTGCAGGGAAGCATCGTAACCGGAGTGGGAAGCCATAACGCCGCAAGCTTTGAAGTTTCAGGCGATGAGGATGCTGCTTTTTCAATAAGCCTTCCGGACGATCCGGTTTTACTTAAACACGTATCAAGCGAAAAATCCATGCTGATAGAGGAATGGAATTCCTGGCCCTTGCCTGGTCCCGGTAACGGACGGCTCCGGAACGGATTCCAGGTGGTAAACGTCGGGGCAACGCTTAAAGTCGGAACGATACATGACAATCCGGCTGGTGTTTATACAGGTACCTATACGATAACATTCGACTTTAACTGACAAGACCTTAATATGACCGGCCGATGAGCAAATACAGAAATAAAATCATTGATCCATACGGATTAATCCATGGGTTGAAGTCTGCTGTGAAATTCCTCACAGCAGTGCTTGCATTAATGTACGCACTCCCTGCTTCGGCCCAGGGTGACCTGATGATCACACCAAGGCGAATTGTTTTTGAGGGAGCCAGAAGAACTGCCGACATAAACCTTGCAAACACCGGAAATGATTCAGCAACCTATGCAATTACTCTTGTTCAGATCAGAATGCTTGAGAATGGAGGTTTTGAAACAATAACCGAACCTGATCCCGGACAGATGTTTGCCGACCGCTTTGTTCGTTTTTTCCCCAGAACCGTGACACTTGGACCTAACGAGGCCCAGGTTGTTAAGGTACAGCTTTACAGGACCAGCGAACTTCAGACGGGTGAATACAGGTCGCATTTCTATTTCAGGGCTGTGCCGGAAAAACAGCCGCTGGGTGAAACAAGCACCACGGCTGACACTTCAACCTTTTCAGTCAGGCTCACCCCTATCTTCGGAATCACCATCCCGGTAATAATACGCAGCGGTGAGACAACGGCAAGCGTAACCCTTTCCGGCCTTGATCTGACAATTGTAAATGGCAATATCCCAAGACTGAGCTTTGTCTTTAACAGAACAGGGAACATGTCAGTTTACGGCGACATAACAGTCGATCATATTTCCACCCAGGGAAAAATTACAAGAGTCGGCGTTGCAAACGGTGTCGCGGTTTACACACCCAACGAGCTCAGAAGATTTCAGTTTGACCTTAACAGTGATTCCGGTGTCGATTATACAAAGGGAACTCTTCGCGTAATATATTCAGCTTCCTCGGATGTTAAACCCGCCAGACTGGCAGAAGCTGAACTGGCACTTAAATAGAAGGAGGAACACAGCGTTCTTACTGCTGATTTTTTACTGCTGACAGAATGAAAAAGCCGGGTCTGATCATTAAAAAATTATTTGTGGCAGCGGCTTTGATCTCTGCTGTTCACTATTCCCATGCCCAGACCCAGACTTTCACTTCAAACGGAACATTTACCGTCCCTGCTGGCGTTACATCCATTATTGTTGAATGCTGGGGAGCAGGCGGCGGTGGAAGCACTATAACCGCTAATGGTCGCAGAGGCGGCGGTGGCGGAGGTGGCGCCTATGCCCTTAGCATTGTTCCTGTGAGCCCGGGTAACTCCTTTAGTGTTCTGGTCGGCATTGGTGGATCAGCAAGCACTCAGGGCGGCAGCTCTTCATTCAATACTAACACAGTTGTGGCCGCCGGTGGATCGGGAGGAATAAATAACTCATCTACAGGCGGGGCAGGAGGATCAACATCCGGATCTATCGGAGATGTAACATATCCCGGTGGAGATGGAGCTGACGGCGATGACAGCTGGTCATATTCAGGAGCAGGCGGAGGCGGAGCCGGAAGCATAGGTGCTGGCGGCGATGCATCCGGCAGATATATGGGTGAAGGAACAGAAATCAATGGCGGAGACGGGGGTGCAGGTGTAAGTGGGAAAAATAATGGCAATAATGGAAACACCTATGGAGGAGGAGGCAGCGGTGCATGTACCAACAGTGTTGCGGACAGAAATGGGGGACCCGGAGCAAACGGTCTGGTGGTTATAAGCTGGCCCACTCCGTATTACTCCAGCGTTTCAGGAAACCCTGCAACATTATCAAACTGGAACTCCCTACCCGGTGGAGGAGGCACTGCGCCGACAAGCTTCACAGCCAACAACCAGACATTCATCATCCAGACTGGCCATACAATGACCACCTCCGGCGCAGGCTGGACAATGTCGGGATACAACAGCAAGGTTGAAATTCAGAACGGAGGAATCCTCACTGAAAATTCTCAGGTTACAATCGGTTCTACCTCTGGTCTGCAAATAAACACAGGAGGGACGCTTAACCACAATGTAAATTCACTTTCAATTTTTGGCGGGACTGAAATGTTTGCCTCAGGCTCAACCATAAACTACGGCCTCCCCGGGACACAGACCGTTCTTCAGGAAACATACGGAAATCTTACAATATCAGGTTCGGGAATAAAAACCCTTGCAGGCAATGCTACTGTCACCGGCAGTCTGACACTTACTTCGGGGACTCTTGCCGTGGCAGGGAATACTCTTACACTTAATGGTCCCGCGATAGCAGGAACACCAAACAATCTGAGTACCACATCTTCGTCAACTTTAATATTCGGCGGATCATCGACAGGGATAACGGTCCCATCGAGTGTTACGGCATTAAGCAATCTGAAAGTCAGCAATCCAAACGGAGTATCTCTTTCCGGTCCTCTTTCCTCGGCTACTCTCACTTTCACAGACGGAATCCTTAATACCGGTTCCACCAGTCTGCTTACAATAACGAATGCTGCACCAGGCAGTATAGGAGGCGCTTCAGAAACAAGCTATATTAACGGTCCGGTGGCAAGGGCGCTTTATGCCGGACAGACAAATTACGGAACGCCATATATTTTTCCGGTTGGCAATGGTTCAGAATACCGACCGCTCGAATTGCTGAATGCAACCACCGGTGCATCATCACCTGTAATGCTTGTGTCGGTAAGCAGTGCCGGAGCAATAAGCGGTGATGAGACTACAATAACAGATATGGCTCCACGCAACTGGTATCTTGGAACTGTAAGCGGCAACTTCACAAGCGCCCTCATAAGACTGACAGAAGCCGGCCTCGACGTTATTAATGTGATCGGACGCTCGTCTGCACAATCCGGGAATTATGTATCCGCGGGAGGTGCAAATATAGGAAGTACAATAACAAACTCCTCCCCTGTTGCCGGATCTGTCCTTCCATCCTATTTTGCGATCGGCAAGACAGTTATAAATACTTTCTATTCGTACCAGTCGGGCGACTGGAATTCAACCGGCACATGGACAAAAGATCCCTCCGGCTCATTATGGATAGGCGCCGGTATCCCTACATACAAAGATAATGTGGTGATCCTTAACGGAAGAACCGTAAGCATCAACCAGAACGGCAAAAGCAGTCTTAGCCTTGAAATCCGAATGGGAGGCATACTGGACCTGAAAACATTTACCGGACATAATTTCGGAACCGCGAGCGGAGAAGGAACCCTCCGGCTGTCTTCAGGGACTTTCCCGGGAGGCGATTATTCAGATTTTGTTTCTGCAACAGGTGGCACAGTAGAATATTACAACCTTACCGGTACAGGACTAAGGATTTGTTAAGAATTAAATAGTACATTTGTATAAAAATATACAAATGATAAGGGATATTGATTTGGAAAATAAATACAAGACAATTTTGCCATATATGAATGAACAGACAGCACGTTTGT
>JBAQCK010000062.1:0-27118 GCA_049294075.1 Bacteroidales bacterium
GAAAAGGGGTCAAGGAAAATAGCGTATGATTATTAACTATCATATTTACAGGGTTGTAATGTAATATTCCTGACTTTTTGAAAATAATTTTCAACACTCAATAAAATAAATTTAAGCCATGAAAACATTAAAGTACGTATTCACTTTCCTGATGATTCTTACGGCAACTGCTGCCTATGCCCAGAATGATCAGGGTACAGCGGTTAACCAGTTAGTTGTGATAGCCAACAACCCCGGACCGGTGATCAGCAAGGATGTCTACGGACATTTCTCCGAGCATCTCGGAAGATGTATCTACGAGGGTCTGTGGGTTGGAACAGATTCAAAGATCCCCAACACCTACGGGATCAGGAATGATGTCCTGTTTGCACTGCGGGAGATTAAGGTCCCCAACCTGCGCTGGCCGGGCGGATGTTTTGCCGACACATACCACTGGAAGGATGGTATAGGCCCTCAGGAAAAAAGAGCTTCGATAGTCAATACGCACTGGGGCGGAGTGACCGAGGATAATTCCTTCGGTACTCATGAATTCATGAAACTTTGCGAACTTCTCGACTGCGATGCCTATATCAATGGCAATGTGGGTTCAGGCACGGTAAGGGAAATGGCGGAATGGATAGAGTATCTCACCTCCGGTTCTGACAGTCCAATGACACGTCTCCGCAAGGAAAACGGACGTGAGGCACCGTGGAAGGTCAAGTACTGGGCTATCGGAAATGAGAACTGGGGATGCGGCGGAAATATGACTGCCGAATTCTATACCGACGTGATGAGACAGTTCTCGACATACCTGAACAACTATGGTGATAACCGTCTTTACAGGGTTGCGTGCGGGCCGTCGGACTACAATGTGGCATGGACCGAAACTCTGATGAAGGATCCTTCATCCCGCGGAAGATTCCAGGGATTGTCAATTCATTATTATTCGGTTCCTGACGGATGGAGCAGGCCAAAGGGGTCATCAACCGTTTTTGATGAGAACGCCTGGTTCAAAACGATGCAGGCAAACCTCCGGATGGATGAAATTATAAGAGGCCATGAGGCAATAATGGACCGCTACGATCCGCGCAAGACAAAAGGGCTGGTTGTTGACGAGTGGGGAAACTGGTATGATGTTGAGCCGGGCACCAATCCGGGATTTCTTTATCAACAGAACACACTCAGGGATGGACTGACAGCCGCCATTCACCTGAATATTTTCAACCAGCATGCAGAAAGGGTAAAGGTTGCAAATCTGGCCCAGATGGTCAATGTGCTTCAGTCAGTGATCCTTACCAAGGATGACAAAATGGTTCTTACACCAACTTATCACGTGTTCAGGATGTTCAGGGTGCATCAGGAAGCCAGGCTGCTCAAAACTGACCTCAAGTGTGAGGATTACGTATTCGGCGATCGCAGGATTCCGTCAGTATCAGCGTCAGCATCCGTTGATAATGAGGGCAAAATGCATATTTCGCTGGCAAATATGAATCCGAACAAACCGATAGTGCTTACCTGTCCGATCATTGGCGACACATACAAAAAGATAACGGGTGAGGTACTGACAGCCGACTCAATAAATGCACATAACACGTTTGAAGCAGCAGAAAAAGTAAAGCCGGCAGCATTCAACGGTCACTCTTATAAAAACGGTGTGCTTACGGTTACACTGCCTGCAAAATCGGTCGTGGTTCTGGAGCTTAATAAATGAATGATTATAAGGAATTTAACCACGGAGTAACACGGAGTTAAACACGGAGGTAACACGGAGTTTTTAAAACAGTGGAATTTCCCCAGGGTTAATGGTAGGTTCTCGTAAATCCGTGAAACTCCGTCTTGACTCCGTGGGACTCCGTGTTTAAAAAATCTTTGCTATGAAAAAACAAACTTACCCCCTGATTACAGCACTGTTATTTCTTGTTGTGTACGGATGCAGCAAGAATTCCGATGCTGATTACCCAATCCGTCCCGTGTCCTTTACATCAGTAAAGCTGACCGATGATTTCTGGGCCCCGAGGATAAAGAAGAATGCCGATGTCACTATCCCTATCGCCTTTTCGTACTGCGAATCATCGGGCAGGGTGAACAACTTTGAGATAGCAGGCGGGCTCGACACCGGAGCTTTCAGGACTATTTACCCGTTTGATGATTCTGACGTCTTCAAGATCATCGAGGGAGCCGCCTACTCGCTTCAGACCAGTCCTGATCCGAAACTGGATGCATATTTAGATACGCTGATATGGAAGATAGGCCTGGCCCAGGAGGGTGACGGATATCTTTACACCAACCGTACCATAGCAGAGATGCATGGGGGGAAAGGCCTTCATGAATGGGCAAGTCCGAACAGATGGGAGCTTGATTCCATTCTCAGCCACGAGCTTTATAACCTTGGCCATCTTTATGAGGCTGCCGTTGCCCATTATCAGGCTACCGGCAAAAGATCCCTTCTCGACATTGCAATCAAATCGGCAGATCTTGTTGACAAGGATTTCGGGTACGACGGGGTGAAGGTCTACCCTGGCCATCAAGTCATTGAAATGGGTCTGGTGAAGTTATACAGGGCAACAGGCGACAAGAGATACCTCGATCTGGCGAAATTCTTTCTTGATATCAGGGGACCGAATGGCGAAGAATACAACCAGGCTCATCAAAAGGTGGTAGACCAGACCGAAGCTGTAGGACATTCAGTCAGGGCAACCTATATGTATTCGGGTATGGCCGATATTGCCGCAATTGAAAGGAACAGCGCCTACATAAACGCCATTACAAAGATCTGGGAAGATATTGTTTATGGCAAGATCTATATAACCGGAGGTATCGGCGCCACGGGTGGGAACGAAGGCTTCGCCGACCCGTTTGTGCTTCCCAACATGTCGGCCTATTGTGAAACCTGCGCCTCCATCGGCAATATTTTTACAAATCACAGGCTGTTCCTTTTCCACGGCGACGGGAAATACATGGATATTCTTGAAAAAACTCTCTACAATTCAATGCTTTCAGGGGTATCGCTTTCAGCCGACAGGTTCTTTTACCCCAATCCGCTTGAGTCGGACGGCCAGCATGAGCGTCAGGCATGGTTCGGATGCGCCTGCTGCCCCTCAAATGTGGCAAGGTTTGTCCCGGCCATTCCCGGCTACATCTATGGAGTTACAGACAAGGAGCTCTATGTCAGCCTCTATATTTCAAATGATGCTGATATAGCCCTTGGCAAAAACAAGGTTAAAGTTTCGCAGAAGGCAAATTTTCCATGGGATGGAAATGTTGAGCTTTCGGTTGATCCCGAAACACCGGGAACCTTTTCAGTCCTTATGCGTATTCCGGGGTGGGCCAGGAATGAAGCAATCCCGGGCGGTCTTTACAAGTTTGGTGATGACAATAATGAAAAATACTCCATATCGGTAAACGGTGAAGCTGTGAATCCTGAACTCGTGAACGGATATGCAGTCATAAAGAGGAAATGGAAAAAGGGAGACAGGATCAGTCTTGAGTTTCCTATGCCTGTCAGGACTGTCGTTGCCGATGAGCGTATAAAGGATGATGCAGGCAAAATAGCTGTTCAGAGCGGACCGGTGATGTACTGCGCCGAATGGCCCGACAATGCTGATGGCAGGGTGCTTAACCTGGTGATTGACAGGCAGTCAGGATTCACTTCCGGATTTGAAAAAGAGCTGTTAAACGGAACCAGGGTAATTAAGACTTCGGGTTATCAGACGATTAAGACAATCGACGGGAAAGTGGAAACAATGGAAAAGCAGCCGGTGACACTAATTCCCTATGCCCTGTGGAACAACCGGGGACCCGGCCAGATGATGGTATGGCTTCCGTTTACAACCGAAAGCGCCAGGCCGCTTCCAGCATCCACCTTAGTAACTCCGTGATACTCCATGGTTAATTATAGTAATGATTTTTACCTCCGTGTTCCTCCGTTTTCACTCCGCGAAACTCCGTGGTTAATTCTTCATTGCAAATGCATAAGCTATTTACATTCCTTATTTTAGTTTCAATTTTATTCAGCAGCTGCAGGAACGACAGTCCGGTTAAAACCAAAGACTACTATCTCAATAACCAGACCGGCAACGATAGAAACCGGGGAACGCTGCGGAAGCCAATAAAAACGATTACCGAACTGAATGCCCGTCTGGCATCAAAGCCAGGCAACATATACTTTACCTCCGGTCAGACCTTTGAAGGCACCCTCGTCTTAACCGGAGTAATTGGAACCGATTCCCTTCCTGTCCTTATCACCTCCACTGGCGAAGGCAGGGCAACAGTAAATGGCGGAGACTGCGAATCTTTTCGCATAAAAAATTGCGAAAATATTCGCATCTCAAATCTTGATCTCACCGGCGCCGGCCGCGAGGAAGGCAATAACACAAACGGCATTCAGATGGTCAACTGCGAAAATTGCACTATAGAAGATTTAAATGCCGTAGGATTTCAGAAGTCAGGGGTTGACCTCTATAACTGCAGAAATTCAGAAGTAAGGAATGTGACTGCTTACGGAAACGGCTTTTGCGGGATCCACATAATGGGTTCCAGCCAGGATTCATCAGCAAGTATTCTGATAAAAGACTGCAATGCAGAGAACAACGCTGGCGATCCGACAATTCTTGATAACCACAGCGGCAACGGAATTCTGGTCGGTGTATCCCGAAATGTTACAATCGATCATTGCACGGCAACCAACAACGGGTGGGATATGCCGCGCCAGGGAAATGGTCCTGTCGGAATCTGGGCCTGGATGAGCGATCATGTTACAATTCAGTATTGCATTAGTTACAGGAACCGGACTTCAAAGGGAGGAAAGGACGGCGGCGGCTTCGACCTTGATGGTGGTGTCACAAATTCCCTTATACAATATTGCCTTTCCTATGAAAACGAGGGAGCAGGCTATGGATTGTTCCAGTATCCGGGGGCTGCCAACTGGGCAAATAATGTGATCCGTTATTGTGTGAGCATTAATGATGCACGCACGACCGAAGGCGCCGGAAGCTTCTTCATCTGGAACGGATCAGGCGAAAGCAGTCAGTTGACGGATTGTTATATTTATAACAATGTGGTTTACAGCGAATCAGCCCCTGCTATAAGTTACGAGAGCGCATCGGAGCACGGGAACTTTCTTTTCTGCAACAATATCTTTATAGTAAACGACCTCAGGATAAGAGGAAAGAACAAAGGCAGCAGTTTCACGGCAAATGTCTGGGGCAGTGTGACTGATCCGGTCCTTGAAGGTCCGTTTGATACTGACCTTGCAGATCCCTGCAGACTTAACACTCTTACCGGGTTGATGCTCCCGCGGGGATCAAAATTAAAGGACAGCGGAATTCAGATACAATCGATGTATGGTTTCGATCCTCCTTTAAAGGATTTTTTTGGCTTTCCTGTCCCGTCGGGCTCAGCGCCTGATCCGGGGATACACGAATTGGATTGAATAACCTGTCTTTTCAGAAAGATAAAACCGACCTTAATGAAATCTGCTTAATTATGAAACCCATGATCCGCTTTCGTTTCTTGATTATCATCGTACTTTTATCAGCCTCGATGTTATTGTTGACAGACCGTTATTCGTATGCCCAGGATTCCTCCCGGAACCTTGCCTTAGTGGCAACCCCGTCCACTTCGGCCCGCTATGGCGGTTCTCCGGTGTTTCTCAACGACGGGCTTACTCCTGCCACTGCTGCCGGTATGAGGTCAGGATCAAATCGGCATCCGGTAAGGCTTTCCAACCAGTGGGTCGAGTATGAATGGAACCAGCCTGTTACCACCGCCGGAATTTCCGTGTTCTGGTGGAATTTCGGGAATGCAGTCAGACTGCCTCAGGGGTACAGGATAACCTGGTGGAACGGCAGTGATTTTGAAACCGTTAAAAATCCGGCAGGGCTTGGCCTTGTCAACAATGAATTCAATACCACAACTTTCGACCCGGTGAAGACTACCCGGTTAAGGCTTGAGGTCGATTCAGCCGAAAGATTCCCGGGCACACTTCTTGAATGGAAAGTCTTCCAGACAGCCGGCAGCCCCGGACATCCGCCTGTGGGCAATGCCGGTCCCGACAGGTCGGTAATGATCGGCGGAAAGACTTACCTTTCGGGCTCAACAAGGTCGGTGACTCCGGTAACAGGAATCACGTGGACAAAAAAATCGGGTCCGGGAACCGTGACTTTTGAAAAACCGGAAGACCCTGTAACTACAGCTGTCTTCTCACAACCCGGAGAATATATCCTTTCGATGATGACCCGAGAGGGCAGTCTCTCTTCAGTGTCGGATCTTTCGGTAAAAGTGACCACACCTCCTCCGGCCGAAAGGCTGGACGTAGTTTATACAAAGAGGTATAAAATTGACAGCCCCCTATGGACAGTCAGGGCAAAGGCTCTGATGGTCAACTGGATTCCATGGTGCATCGATCAGATAGAAAGAGATACGCTTACCCTTGGTCCCGGCGGGCTCGATAACTTCATTGAGGCAGCAAAGGCACTCCGCGGAGAGCCTCATGGCCGTCACAAGGGCTATGTCTTTTCAAATGCATGGGTTCATCAGACCATTGAATCGATGTGCATAGCCCTGATGATCGATCCTCAGGGCGACAGGGAGATAATGGAGGCCCAGGGAAGGATGCGAAACACTCTCGAAAAATGGATACCGATAGTGCTTTCCGCGCAGGAACCTGACGGTTACCTTCATACCGCCTGGACGCTCCGCGACACAGCCCGCTGGAAATCGAGATGGGCTTCTGAAACCCGTGGCAATCATGAAGGCTACGTTGCCGGTTATTTCATCGAATCGGCCATCAATCACTATACTCTCACCGAAGGAAAAGACAGGAGACTTTATGATGCGGCTAAGAAACTGTCCGACTGTTGGGTGGCAAACATCGGTCCGGGTAAGACAGCATGGTACGACGGGCACCAGGAGATGGAGCAGGCTCTTGTAAGGTTCGGCCGTTTTGTGAATGATATGGAAGGAAACGGAAGGGGCGACAGTTATATCAGTCTGGCGAAGTTCCTTCTCGATAACCGCAACAACGGCAGCGAATATGATCAGAGCCATGTCCCGGTTCAGGAGCAGTATGAAGCTGTCGGGCATGCCGTAAGGGCTGTCTACAACTATTCTGCCATGGCTGATGTTGCTGCAGAGACAGGGGATGTTGATTACCAGAGCGCAGTCATGTCGCTGTGGGACAATCTGGTGAACAAAAAATACTATGTCACGGGGGGTATAGGAAGCGGTGAAACATCCGAAGGCTTCGGACCCGACTATTCCCTTGGGAACAATGCCTACTGCGAATCGTGTTCCAGCTGTGGCCTTATCTTCTTCCAATATAAGATGAACCTTGCCTGGCATGATGCAAAATATGCCGATCTGTACGAGGAGACGATGTACAATGCACTTTTAGGCTCAATTGATCACGAAGGAAAGCACTTCTATTATGATAATCCCCTGAATTCAGGCGAGTCGCGTTATTCGTGGCACGTATGCCCCTGCTGTGTGGGCAATATACCCAGGACCCTTCTGATGATACCTACATGGACCTACGTCAAGGGGAAGGACGGGATATATGTAAACATGTTTATCGGCAGCACCATCGTGGTTGAAAAAGTGGCAGGCACCGATGTTGAGATGATCCAGGAGACTGATTATCCCTGGAACGGGAAAGTGTCGGTGATAGTCAATCCTGCAAGAAAGAAGAAGTTTTCGATGCATATCAGGGTTCCCGACCGCACCACAAGCGATCTGTACAGGTTGAGTCCTGAGGTGAAAGGCTTGAAATACCTTAAATTGAACGGGAAAAATGTTCCCGTCACCATTGTAAACGGTTATGCTGTCCTTACCAGGAAATGGAAGAAAGGCGACAGGATCGACTTTGAACTGCCAATGGAGATTCAGAAGATTACGGCTGACGACAGGATTGTAGCCGACAGGGGCAGGACAGCCCTTCGCTATGGCCCACTGGTTTATAATGTAGAAAAGGCCGATCAGCCCGATATCGACAAGTATATTGGCGCCGGTCCCTTGTCGCTTGAGTGGAAAAATGACCTTCTGGGCGGGATCATGGTGATAACGGGCAAATGGGCCGACGGAACCCCGATGATTGCCGTTCCAAACTATGCAAGGAATAACAGGAACAGGATTAGGTACACTTACAAGCCGGGAAGGCCACATCCGGACGATGGTTCAATTGTGTGGATAAAAAAGGATTGATAAGTACAGAAATAAATTATTGCAATCACATTTTAGTGACAAGGAACAGAATCAGTCCGACGATTATAACATAAACAACAATTTCAAATATTCTGAGTGTCCTTTTGTTCATTTCAGTTCAAGTAAGATGATCAGGTGGCCGGTAATGCCCGGAAATGAATCCGGTAATCTAAAATTAGGTCATTAATCTCATTATACTGAGCACAATTTGTTCAAATAAAAGTCTTATTTTGTTACTTAATGATTACCATTTGTGCATTAAAAGGGGTTCAAATGTTAAGGGGCGCTCTTGAGGCAGTAACATTTGAACGGATTGAGTAAATTTACCTGAACATTTACGGAAGCTTATTTATTCCAATGAGGCCCGGAGTCATACTGTCAATATCCCTTTTGCTGTGCTTTACTCCTGTTCGTTTTGTTTCATCGCAGGATTTCAGTATGGTTTTTTCGCATGCCGATGTGAACAATGGATTGTCGGACAACTGGGTGAAGAGCATTTACAGGGACTCAAAGGGATTTATCTGGTTCGGAACCAACAGCGGGCTTAACAGGTTCGACGGTTATGATTTCGAGGTTTTCAGCCATAGTGCTGCAGATTCGTTGTCGATAGCCGACAATGTTATAAATGCAATTACCGAAGACAGTGAGGGCAACCTCTGGGTTGGGACCAGGAGTGGTATAAGTGTTTTGGACGGTGACAGTTATACTTTTTCAGGAGTGAACCTGGTTCCGTCAATGCCGCTTGCTTGCCAGGACATAGCCTACATCACCGCGATGGTTACAGGTGAATCGGGCGACCTGCTTATCGGGACGCATAACGGACTGTTTCTCTTCAATCATGCTTCAAAGTTATTCAGGCATCTCTTGCCTGACGAACATTCCTGTTCGTCAGAGCTTAACAATATTACCTCGATAGCTCCTGATAAGGACGGGACTTACTGGATAGGTACCAGCAACTGTTTTATTTTCAGGTTCTCGCCTCAATCCAACTCTTTCGAAAAGTTTGAATGCCGGAAGGAGATGACTGAAAATTCGGGACTTGTTTCAGCGCTGTTTGCCGACAGGGACAACAATCTTTGGATTGGTGATGAGAGCGGGCTCTCGGTTTTCAACATTGAAACCAGAACCTGGGATATGAACTTCACTAATGCTTCCGGTAAGTACTTCAACAAGTTGCAGATAACAGGCATTGATCAGGACAGGGAAGGACAGATATGGATTTCGACCGACGGGCAGGGGGTTTTTATAATCAATCCCCGCGATTACTCAGTTGTCAATATTGTAAATCACCCTTATGTGTCAGGCAGCCTTTCCAGCAATGGACTGACCGCAATTCTGTGCGACAATACCGGGATAACGTGGATAGGTACTTCAAAGAAGGGACTCGATTTTTACAAGAAAAACATAAGGGAATTCAGTCTTTACCAGAATTATCCAGGAGATGAAAACAGTCTTTCTCACAATGACGTGGATTGCATTGCCGAAGACTGGAAGGGAAATATCTGGATAGGCACCAACGGGGGAGGTCTCAATTATCTCGATCGCTCCACAAACAGATTTACCCGGTATGCCGCCGGCACTCCGGGACTTAACTCACTGAGCAGCAATTTTGTCGTGTCACTCTTTGAGGATTCTGAGAAGAAGCTTTGGATAGGCACTTATCTGGGGGGGCTGAACTGTTTTGATCCTTCAACGGGAAAATTCACAGTTTACCGGCACGATAATCGGGATTCAACATCCATTTCTGACGACAGGATATGGTCTGTTTGTGAGGACAGCAGGAAAAACTTGTGGATAGCCACCCTGACCAGCGGTCTGAACCGGTTTGACAGGTCTACCGGGAAATTCACCCGTTACAACACTCAGAACAGCCCGATCTGCTTTAATTACCTCAATTCCCTTGAGGTTGACAAAAATGACAACCTGTGGATCAGCTCGGCAAACGGGCTCATCTTCTTTAATCCTGACCAGGGAATGGCAAGATGCTATTTCAGCAATCCCGACGACAATACATCATTGAGCGATAACCAGGTTATTTCGACTTTTACCGACAGCAGGGGTTTTTTCTGGGTTTGCACAAGCAATGGCCTTAATCTGATGGACCGGCAGAAGGGCAGTTTCAGAGTGTTTACCGAAGCCGACGGGCTTCCTTCAAACGCGGTTCTGAGAATACTGGAAGACAATAATGGCGATCTCTGGATAAGCACCAAGAACGGCATATCCAGGCTTCTTGTAAACGATGACAGGGAGAAAAGGGAGGAGACCTTCACTTTCAGGAATTATGGTATTAGTGACGGACTCCAGGGTAAGGAATTCACTGAAACGGCTGCACTGGCGACCAGGGACGGTCAGCTGTGGTTTGCCGGACCCGACGGGCTAAATGCCTTTTATCCCCTTCAGATAGTTGATGATACGGCAAAATCAGTGGTTGTCCTGACCGGACTGAGGATATTCAACAGGAAAGTCACTTACGGAGAAAAGGTAAACAATCGCATATTGCTTGAAAAACCGGTCTTCAATACCGACAGGCTTGTGCTCAAGTACAGGGAAAACTCTTTCACCATCGATTTTGCGGCTCTGAATTACTTCAACCCGGCAAATAATAAATACTCGTATAATCTTGAAGGTTTTGACGATAACTGGATCACAACCGAAGGCGATGAAAATTTCGCCACCTTCTCCAACCTTAACAACGGTAATTATGTTTTCAGGGTCAGGGCAACCAACCAGGACGGTATCTGGAACGACGAAACTACGGAGATCAGGATAAGAGTCCTTCCTCCCTGGTGGAAAAGCTGGTATGCTTATGTGCTTTATACAATGCTGATACTTTCCCTTCTTGCTTTTCTGAGATACCTTATACTTTACAGGGAGAGGCTGAATATGAAGCTTGAGCAGGAGCAGATTGAATCGCAGCATGTTCATGAGATTGATGCGCTGAAGATCAAGTTCTTTACAAACATCTCGCACGAATTCAGAACGCCTCTTACCCTTATCCTTTCGCCTGTCGAAAAGCTCCTTGAAAAATGGCAGGGCTCACCGGATGAGAAGTACCTCAAACTGATCCGGCAGAATGGAAGGAGATTGCTTTTGATGGTTAATCAGCTTCTGGACTTCAGGAGAATGGAGGTTCAGGGATTCGGATTCAGTCCTTCCTACGGTGACATTGTCTCGTTTATTGACGACATCGTTAATTCATTTGGCGACCTTAGCGAAGAGAAGAAGATCAGACTGGTTTATGAACCCGGGATAGCTGAGTTAAATGCCTGGTTCGACCGCGACAAAATTGAAAAGATCATGTTCAATCTCCTGTCGAATGCTTTCAAGTTTACCAATTCAGGTGGTGTGATTACTGTAATCCTGTCAGCCGGAGCTAAACCAGGAAGTAACGGAGGCTGCAGGCGGGTTGAGATAAAAGTAAGGGATTCCGGAATAGGTATACCGGCCGACAAAGTGGAGAGGATATTTGATTATTTCTACCAGGTAAGTTACATGAACGACGTTCAGGGAACAGGTCTGGGGCTTGCTCTTGTTAAGGAATTTGTACGGCTGCATGAAGGTGAGGTAAGAGCAGAGAGTGAACCCGGAAAGGGAAGTTGTTTCACTGTTGTTCTTCCATTGAAAACCGGGTCTGGCGGGCAGGAAGATCAGGGAAATCAGTCTGCCTCTTCCGGAGCTTCGGCTCAGCAGTCAGGACACGGGGAAGAGCCTGGAGGAGGAATTGAAAGAAGATGCAGGATTGTCATTGCCGAAGATAATGATGATCTCAGGTTTTATATCAAGGACAACCTCCGGGGAAAATATGACATTTTTGAAGCCTCAAACGGCGAGGAGGCTCTTGTTTTGATACATAAGGTGATCCCCGATCTTATAATCAGCGATATTGTAATGCCTGTGATGGACGGAAAGGAACTATGCAGTAAAGTCAAGGCCGACCCAAAAATTCGCCATATACCGCTTATTGTTATTACAGCCCACTCAAGTCAGAAGGAGCAGTTTGAAAGCCTTGAGACGGGGGCGGACGACTTCATTCCAAAACCCTTTAATTTCCAGGTCCTTGAATCCAAGATCAACAATTTCCTTTCACTTTCCAGGAGCCTGAGGCAGTCGGGCATCAGGGAAAGAAACACCGACCCCGCTGCTATCGAGATAGTGTCGCTTGACGAGCAGTTCCTGCAGAAGGTCCACATGTTTGTTGATAAGAATATGTCGAATGTGGACTACACCGTTGAGGAGCTGAGCAACGATCTGGGGATCAGTCGCACCCTTTTTTACAAGAAGATACTTACCCTGACCGGGAAGCCTCCGCTTGAATTCATAAGGACTCTCAGGATGAAGAGGGCGGCACAGCTTCTTGAGAAGAGCCAGCTTAACGTGTCGGAGGTTGCCTTCAGGGTTGGGTACAATGATCCGAAATATTTCAGGAAGCATTTCAGGAATGAGTTTGGAGTCCTTCCCTCAAGATATTCGGGCAAAGTCAGGCACAAATGATATAAAAATCATTTGAACCCCTAAACCTGAACATTTAGTCCCGTTCCCCCTAAAAAGTATCCCTTAAATTTGATTGACTCTAAACCTGACACAGGTCTGCATATGCCTGTGTCGAATAATTTACATGATATGTAGTAATTTTTATCCTAAAACCCAAAACTATGTTTAAAAGAGGTGTTTTAATTGTTTTGTTACTACTGGCCAATCTCAGCCTGATGGCCCAGCAGACCATTACCGGTACTGTAAGGGATACACAGGGTCAGCCAATGTCAGGAGTAACAATTATGGTGCAGGGGACTACTGTCGGGACCCTTTCAGGGATCGACGGCAAGTACTCATTGCCGGTGCCTGCAGGGGCAACGACCCTGAGGTTTTCATTCATTGGTTTCGGAGATCAGGAGGTGGCAATTGCCGGTCAGGCCGTCATAAACGTCACTCTTGAGGAAACCCTGACCGGCCTCGACGAGGTTGTTGTAGTCGGTTATGGTACACAGAAAAAGAAACTCGTAACCGGGTCCACGGTCCAGGTTAAGGGCGATGACATTCAGAAGCTGAGCACTGTTTCTCCGATGACTGCCCTTCAGGGACAGACTCCTGGTCTTTCGATCATCAAGAACACAGGACAGCCCGGAGATGGTTTCAAGGTCAACATCCGTGGTATGGGTACTATCGGCAACTCTCAGCCCCTTTATGTCATCGACGGTGTTCCCGGCGGGAATATCGACAATATGTCGCCGGCCGACATTGAATCGATCGACGTTCTCAAAGATGCTGCATCTGCCGCCATCTATGGAGCCCGCGGTGCCAACGGCGTTATCCTTGTTACCACAAAGCAGGGTTCGAGGTCATCGACCGGCGTAAGGGCAAATATTACGTATGACGGTTCGTACGGAGTTCAGAACCTCTACAGGAAGCTCCCTCTGATGAATGCAATGGAATATGCCAATATTGTTGATGAGGCAAGGGTAAACAGCGGCCAGCCCCGTCTGGATTTCGCAGCCCTGGTTCCTGATTGGGACAGGATCGCATCAGGAACCTGGGAGGGAACCGACTGGCTTGATGAACTGTCAAACAAGAATGCCCCGGTTGTCAACAATGCAATAAACATTACGGGAGGATCAGCCGCCGGAGCTTACTCACTTGGGTTGTCGCACTCAAAACAGGAAGGTATTTTCGGTAACCCCGTTGAATCGAAGTATGAACGTTATTCCTTCCGTCTCAACTCCGATTTCATCCTGTTAAGGGACAGGACTGATTCGTTCACCATCCTGAAGGCAGGCGAGACATTGAGATATGTCAATTCAAATAACCATGGAGTTGGAGTAAGCAACCAGTACTGGAACGATGTGTTCAGCTGCATTGTTGCAAGTCCTTTCCTGCCGCTTTATGCTGCCGATGAGTCGGACAAGGCATATCCATACCATTATGCCATTCCATGGAACCCGCAGGCTTCCAACCCTATTGCCCAGATGGTTTATTCCAGGGGCCAGAACGAAGGCAAGAACCACAATCTTAATGCAAGCGTGTTCCTCGAAGTGCAGCCAATCAGGAATCTGGTCTACAGAAGTTCATTCGGGTATGCAATGTCGGCCGGATCATACAGGAGCTATACGCCGCTGTATGATCTCAGCACAACCTCATTTAATTCAACCGATGATGTTAATCATTCGTTGAATGCCGGATTCCAGTGGTCATGGGAAAATACCCTTAATTATAACTTCAACCTTGGAAGCGATCATGCCTTCAATGCCCTTTTGGGAACATCAGCAGAAAAATGGGGACTTGGTGAATCTATAAATGGCTCAAACTCAAATTCACTGTTCAGTGATCTTAAGCATGCTTATCTCAACAACACCCCTGTGATTGATGTCAACCTGACAAATGTGGGAAGCAGCCCCTGGGGTGAAGGAGGTATCCTTTCCTATTTCGGCCGTGTCGGATATACCTACAAGGACAAATACATGCTGACAGGTATTCTTCGTGCTGATGCCTCATCAAACTTTGCAAAGGGCAAGAGGTGGGGGTATTTCCCGTCAGTATCTGCCGGCTGGGTTATCTCTGAGGAGAACTTCTTCCAGAATTCTGGCAATGTAATCAACTTCCTGAAATTGCGCGCAAGCTGGGGGCAGAACGGCAACCAGGCCATCAGCCCGTTCCAGTACCTTGCAACCATCTCTTTTGCCAATGTCAATTATTTCTTCGGCCCCGACAAGGCGGTTGTGAGCACAGGCGGCTATCCTGATGTTCTTCCCAACCAGGATGTAACTTGGGAGACTTCCGAACAGATCAACGTTGGTTTGGATGCCAGGCTTCTCAGGAACAGCCTCAGTTTGGAGTTTGACCTTTATAGCAGGACCACCTACGACTGGCTTATCAGGCCTTCGATGCTGGCATCCTACGGAACCGGAGCCCCTTATGTTAACGGAGGCGACGTTACGAACAAAGGTTTTGAACTTGCCCTTAATTATAACGGATCCAAAAGGGATTTCGGCTATTCTGCGGGGTTCAACCTTGCCTACAACAAGAATGAGGTGAAGAGGATTGCAAACAATGAAGGGATCTTCCACGGACCAGGTAACGTTCTGGGTCAGGGGACCGAAGAACTCTACCGTGCACAGGTTGGATTCCCGATCGGATATTTCTGGGGATACAAAACCCTTGGAGTGTTCCAGAATCCGGGAGATGTGGAAAGCCACACCAATCCTCAGGGAAAAATCATTCAGCCCACTGCAGAGGCCGGAGACCTTATATTTGATGACACAAATAAGGACGGCGTAATCAATTACCTCGACAAGGTGCTCATTGGAGATCCCAATCCCGACTTTATTCTAGGCTTTAATTTCTCAACCTCATGGAAGGGATTCGATTTATCACTTCTTGCAAACGGTGCCCTTGGTCACCAGATTGCACGGAGCTGGCGCCGCTGGGCCGATTCGCCCCTTAACAACTATACTACTGATGTATTCAACAGGTGGCATGGAGAAGGTTCATCCGACAAATATCCGAGACTGACCTACGGTTCGCATATCAACTGGCAGTACGTCTCCGATATTTTCATTGAGGATGCGGATTATCTGAAGCTGAGCAACGTCACTCTTGGCTACGATTTCAAGAGGCTCTTCAAGACAATGCCTCTTACACAGGCCAGGTTCTTTGTGGCTGTTCAGAACCTCTACACCTTCACCAACTATATGGGTATGGACCCTGAAATCGGAGGCGGAAGCGGTACCGACAGCTGGGCGAAGGGAATAGACATCGGATACTATCCTGCACCGCGTACAGTAATGCTGGGCGCCAGTCTTAAATTCTAAAAGATGAAAAATATGAAAAAGATATTTATACTGCTGCTGACAGCAGCCATATTTGCGGGGTGTTCGGAAAGTTTTCTGGATACTGATCCGCTTACGTCAAAGACCAACACTGACTACTACCAGACAACCACCGACATGGATCAGGCGCTTACAGCGGCTTATGTTACTATGGTTTCAGTACCAACCGGTTCTATACTGAACGCCTATCCTTTCACTATCTCGGAACTGATGTCGGATGATCGTTTTGGCGGTGGAGGTGACAACGACCTTACTCCAAGGGCAATCTGCGACTTCAAGATCGATGGTCAGGATATGTACCTTGGAGCATGGACCCGTTATTACCGGGGTATCTTCCGCTGCAACATGCTTCTCGAGAACATCGACAAACCGGAATGGCCAAGTGCTGCCGCAAAAGGCAACGTTGAAGGTCAGGCCAGGTTCCTGAGGGCAATGTTCTATTTTGACCTTTCCAGGATGTTCGGCGAGGTTCCTCTGATTCTTGAGACCAAGCCACAGAACCTGCCAAAAACTCCTGCCGCAGAAACCTACGCGCAGATAGCAACCGACCTTAAATCTGCCATCGAGGCCTTCCCTGCTACTCCATGGTCAATTTCCGAGCTTGGCAGAGCAAATAAATGGTCGGCCGAAGCCCTTATGGCAAGAGTCTTCCTTTTCTACACGGGTTATTATGAGACAGCTGACCTGCCGCTTGTTGATGGTGGTTCCATTAACAAAGCCCAGGTTGCTACCTGGCTTGAGGACTGTATGGACAACAGCGGTTATCAGCTGATGCCTGAGTTCAGAAACCTATGGCCATATTCCGTAGCCAATGAGGCCAATTCTGATAAACCTTACAAATTCGCGGTTGACAATGGTCTTTCGTGGTACGGCGAGGAGGGTGGCAACAAGGAAACGATGTTTGCACTCAAATTCTCCACATTTGCCGACTGGGGTACCAGTATCTATTACAGCAACCAGATGAACCTGTTCTTCGGCTGGAGATCCTATTCCTACAAGGGTGCCATGGGAGAAGGCTGGGGCATGGGCACGGTCAACAAGAGGCTGTGGGATGCATGGCCCGATAATGATATCCGCAAGCGCGGCTCCGTCCTGAAGGTCGATGATGCTTCGGAAGGCATTGATGCAAGTTATGACCTCGGAACCGACTTCCACGATAAGCAGATGGATGAAACAGGATTATGGCAGAAGAAATACAGACCGATCAACCTGTACAAGGATGGTGAGTGGAGCAACTACAGCGTGCATTTATACAATGCCACCAGGAACTTTCAGCTCGACAATATGCAGGATATCGTTCTCATCCGTTTTGCCGACGTATTGCTTATGCATTCAGAACTTACCGAAACAATTGACGGCATCAACCAGGTAAGGGCACGTTCGAACGTTGACGTGGAAGATCCCCTGACCGGTGAGATGGTCCCGACGCTTCCCCCTCTTGCAGCCTACTCGCTTGAAGCCCTTAAAAATGAAAGAAGGTATGAGCTGGCTTTCGAAGGAGTGAGGTATTATGACCTGCTTCGCTGGGCAGGGAAAAGCAACCTTGCTCAGGTTGAAGCCATCCTTGAAAGCCAGAACGGTGTGGCCACTATCAACAACGGCGTCAACGGCACAAAGAAAGGTGTGGACTTCCGTCCTGAAACTGGAGGCTTTCTGCAGATTCCCAATCAGGAAATACAGCTTTCGGAAGGGATTCTGGTACAGAACCCCGGATGGGAAACCGGAGTTGCACCGACCTATACGTTTAGTTCAAAATAATACTTAATGAGAAGAGTTATGAAAAAGAGAATTATATATCTGCTCACAGTAGAAGTATTAATGATAGGGGCGTGTACTCCGATTGAGATCCGGGAAGACTCCGGTCCAATTGTTCCTGCTTCTGCTTTCAAGTACACGATCACAAACGACGCTGCGAATGATTACATCCTGTATCTGGACAACCAGACTCCGGAAGTAATGTTCTCGTGGGATTATGCCTGGGGTGTAACCAGGCAGCAGAAAGACACTGTCAGAATGCTCGTCCCGGGTACCTATACAATCAAGATTACGGCGCTTACCGCCGGCGGCATTGTGAACGATGAAAAGACCATAACGGTTACTAAGGCTGATCCTACGGCCTTTCAGGAACCTGAATGGGGATACCTTACTAACATGGCGGCTGGGAAAACCTGGATATGGGATGACTCTCAGCCGGGGCCATGGGGCAACGGAGGCTTCAGAGGTTGCAATGCTCCGTGCTGGTGGGTTGTTAATATGGCTGACCTCGCCGGACGCAATGTCGGGTCAGACGAAATGACCTTCGACCTCAACGGAGGCCGTAACCTTACACTTAATAGTGCATCGGTCCCCAGTGCCGGCCCCGTAAAGGGTACTTTCGACATTGACTTAACCGTAGTCAGGGAGGGCTGGGATGTCGGCACTCTTACAACAACAAATACCACCGTGATAAACGGGATTTATCCCAACAACAGTAATGCAGTTGTGGAGAATTTCTATATCCTCAAACTGGATGAGGATGAACTGGTGCTTTCATCACCCGAACCCGGTGTTACCGGTGACTGGGGGACTGCCTGGTTCTGGATGTTCAAACCAAAAAGCAAGTAGGGAGAAAAAGGGGCTGTCAGAGGCCCCTTTTTTTAATTCTTTGCCTTAGTTTTACTGAAAAAACGAATGAGAAAGATATTTCTTCTGCCAGTCGTTTTGTTTTTTCTTACGGCTTCATGCAACAAGACCCCTTCCTTCAGGATCCGGGGAACTGTCCCCGACAGTGATTTTGAGGGATCAAGGGTCTATCTCGTTGCTCTCGATGCTCCCGTGACAAGGAATGTTGATTCGACCACGGTCCTGAATGGCGCTTTTGAATTCACGGTTCCGGCCGATTCCTTTGATGTACGGATATTGAGGATTCCGGCCAGATTCCCCTCCATAGTGGAAGACCTGGTGGTAGTATGCGAACCCGGTGAAGTGATTGTTATTCTGGATTCAATAAGTTCAGGTGGCGGAACAAGGCTGAACAACATTCTTCAGCAATGGAAGGAGAACAAGTATTACCATGATTCCCTTCAATGGATTGTAGCAGGACAGATCAGATCAGCCGGGAACAATCAGGGAAAGATTGATAGTCTGAAGGCAGAATCGCAAAGAATCGGCCGTTCGATGCTTTCTGAAAGCATATCCCTGCTGAACGGGAATCTGTTTAATGGTGTTGGACTGCTGATCTACAAGGTGTATTTCGATGATTTTCCTGCTGAGGTAAAGAACTATGTTACGAGAATGACAGGCAGGCTTTACCTGGAAAAGGATGCCCAGATCAGGGCCCGGTTTGAATGATCTTACTGAAAGATGAAAGGATTACAGAAGAACATTTCAATTGATAGGATCACAATGGTGCTGTTCAGCTCCATGTTGTTCCTGTTCTTCTGCCTGTTTTATAATCATCATCTCTGGCAAAGGGAACAGATACAGCTTCTTGAGCTTACTCCCGCTCATTTTATGAATAGCCTTTCGGTCCAAGGCGGGTTTATAGTTTTTGCGGGGGAGTTCCTTACTCAATTTTTCCATATCCGGGTAATTGCTGCCGTGTTGGTTACCTCACTTCTGATCCTGCTTCAGCTTGTTGTAAGGAAGCTTATCATTTCGGTCTGGCATACAAGACGCCTTATTGTAATTTCATGGTTACCCTCACTTATCTTCGCCATTTTACTTACCCGTCAGTTTTATTATGTTTCCGGCCTGGCAGGTCTGATAATTGCAGTGGCCGGTTCAGTCTGGCATGTGCGGCGGACACCCGACGATCATGTGTCACGCAGAATTATCAAAGGTGTGATACTACTGGCTGTGGTTTACTGGCTTGCCGGAGGAGCATTTTTAACCTGTGCACTCGTTCTTATGGTATCAGAGATAGTCAGGGCGTACGAAAACAGTGAACCGAAGCCTTTCAAAACTTCATTAATCGCCTGTTCATCTTATCTCGTTGCAGCTATTGCGCTGCCTCTTCTTGCCAGGATCTTTCTGATCAGCGACACCATTCTTCAGGCATTTCTCTCAGAAGCATATTACGCAGTCAGGATATTCTTCCCTCTTCCCCTTGTCCTGGCTTTTGTCTCGGTGCCCCTGGTTCTTCTTTTTTACCGTTTCCTGCCCCCGGCTGTACCTGCAAAAACAGAAAGAGGAGCAGGTCTGGCCCTGGTCTTCATAATGACTGTACTCACGGCAGCAGGCATATTATACTTTGCAGACTTCGCGGAAGAGCAGGAGATGGCTTATGAGAACTATGTTTATTCAGGCCGATGGGATAAGGTGATCTCGATGGCGGAAGAACGTCAGCCTTCAACAGATGTTCAGAGGGCTGCATTGAACCTGGCTCTGGGCATGACCGGAAGGCTTTCATCGGATATGTTTCATTTCAGGCAGGACAAGGATGCTCTGTTTGTTCCCTATGTAAGGAGGGGGATGACTCCCTTCATCGCGGGGGAAACACATTATCATCTGGGGCTTTACAATTTCGCTCAGATGTTTGCGATGGAGACGATAGAGTCAACAGTCGATGCCAGGCTGCCTTCAAGATCTGTCAGAAGGGTTGCGGAGACTTATCTGCTAAATGGACAGACCGATATAGCCGGCAAGTTTTATACGTTGCTGAGTCATACCCTGTTTTACAGGAAAGAGGCACGGCATTTTCTCGGGCTGATCAGAGACACTGCTAAAATGAAAAATGATCCTTATCTGTCTCAAAAGAGGACTATAATGCCGGACCATGACTTCTTTTATGATCAGAACAGGATGGATTATGCCCTTGCCAGCCTGGTGGTCTCCAATCCCGCGAACCGTATGGCCTATGAGTGTCTTATGGCTCATTACATGCTTAATAAGGATCTCGACGGTTTTGTAAGGAACCTCGGACTGATGAACCAGATTGGCTATGACAGTGTTCCTGTTCCTTATCAGGAGGCAGTTGCCTATATCCTGACAAGGCTGGAGGATCCTCCTGAGGTACTGAGATCGCTGGTTTCCGACCAGGCTGTGATCGAGAATCTCCGTGCTTATGCGAACGCCTACAACAACACTGGCTCCGATACGCTGAAGATGGAAAGGGAGTTCGGAAAGACCTACTGGTTTTATCTTCATTACAGGTGATATGAGATTAAACCTTTTACACATTATAATCATTCTCCTGGCCTTCTCTGCCTGCAGAAGCAGGGGACCCAGGGATATTGTCGCCACGGATTCATACCCTGAAATGTTTCCTGATTATGCCGGAGTGACAATTCCGGCCAATATTGCCCCGCTGAATTTCAGGGTTGCCGGGGGTCCGGAGAAGGTTGTGACTAAGATAACTGGGGAAAAAGGTTCTCTTAAAGTAGTGTCCTCTGATGACCGTGTTCTTATTCCGGTCCGGCAATGGCAGCGGCTTCTCGCGGATAATGCCGGAAGGTCGATTAAGTTTGAGGTTACAGCTTTCATCGGCGGCCGCTGGACAGGATACCGGCCATTCAGGGTAAGCATTGCTATGGAGCCCATTGACGGATATCTTGTTTACAGGAACCTTATGCCGGGTTTTCAGAACTGGAACAGGATGGGAATATACCAGCGTAACCTGTCATCATTTGATGTCGGAACAGTGATTGACAGCCGGCTTCTTGCAGGTACTTGCATGAACTGCCACTCCTTTGCCGGGAATAATCCCGACAATATGGTTCTTCATCTCAGGGAAAGCTATGGAGGGACAATACTTCACAGGGACGGAGTGACGGAAAAAATAAATGCGAGAGCCGGAAAGATGTTTGCTGCTGCAGCATTTCCCTCATGGCACCCTTCGGGTAAGTACATCGCCTTTTCAGTTAACAGGGTCAATCAGATCTTCCATGCAACGGGTACCCGCAGGGCAACCGCTCTAGACATTAAGTCTGATATAGTGCTTTACGACACGGATAAGCATGAAATGAAGATACCTGCTTCCCTATCAGGGAGCGACAGGTTTGAAACATTTCCCTGCTTCTCAGCCGACGGCACCAGACTCTTTTTCTGCAGCGCCGATTCAGTGCGAATGCCTGCAGGCTTTGATACGGTGCGGTACAGTCTTTGTTCGATACTCTTCGACGCTGAGAAAGGTGAATTCGGCGCTGAAACCGATACACTTATTTCTTCCTCTGCTACCGGACTTAGCTTTTCCATTCCGAGGGCATCCCCCGATGGAAATTTCCTTATGTTCACAGTCTCGGATTACGGTGCCTTCCCGAGCTATAATCCCGAATCAGATATCCGGATCATGGATTTGAGAAACAGAAACTGGTTCCCTGCCGATTCACTAAGCAGCAGCGATGCCGACAGCTGGCACTCCTGGTCATCAAACTCCCGCTGGGTGGTTGTAAGCAGCCGCAGAATGGACGGTTTATACTCAAATCTGTATATTGCATACGTTGATAACAACGGAATTGCCAGGAAACCTTTCCTTCTCCCCCAGAAGGATCCCGGATTCCACAGCAGGTTCCTGTATTCATTCAACGTGCCGGAGTTTGCGGTAAAGCCGGTTCAGGTGAAGCCATATAAAATCGCAAAGGTGGCAAGGCGAAACCCGTCGGTGCAGGTTCAGGCCGGAAGCAGTCACTGAGCGGCGTGGGTTGAGGAATGAGGCACAAGGCACAGGGCGCAGGGCACAGGGCGCAGGGCACAAGGCACAAGGCACAAGGCACAAGGCACAAGGCACAAGGCATAAGGCACAAGGCATAAGGCACAAGGCATAAGGCATGAGTATAAAGGTTGAAAACAGACGAAAAAACGAACTTATTGCAGCAGGAGTTTTCTTTGCTGCGATGTTTGTTTTCTTCCATTTTTTCTACTCTTACCATCTTTATTTCGTCGAACAGCTGCAGATATTTCTTCTTACCCCGGCTCATTTCCTTTCATATTTCTCAAAGCCTTCTTTTCTGTCATCATATATTGGCGATTTTCTGACTCAGTTTTATTACCTGTCGGGAGGCGGACCTGCTGTTATTTCATTAACACTGATCCTTCTCTGGATCCTTGTGAGAAGGATTCTGAACATCTGGAACGGAAGAGACAACGGGTATCTGTGGCCTCTGATACCTTCAGTTTTCAGCTGGATAGCCCTGTGCGATCCGGAGTTTCCGCTTGCAGCAGTTATAGAATTGATAATTGCAATTGTCTCATTTCTGATTTATGTTCCAATCAGCCGGGAGACCATCAGGAAGCCTGCCGGAATTTTGATGATCCCTGTTTTGTATGTCGCGGCCGGGAGCGGTTATTTGCTGTTCGCAGCGCTTGCCGCCGGATATGAACTTGCAGCTGGCAGGAGAAATCGTGCACTGCTGTTTGCTGTCATTATGGTTCTGGTTTCGGTAATGGTCCCGCCATTGATGAGGCATTTCTACAACATCACGCTGTTGCAGTCCTATACATGGATAGATGAGATCACCCGACATGTAAGGTTTACGAACTATCTTCCCCTGCTGTCGGTAGCGGCAGCAATTATTGCTTCAACCTTGTTGCATGGAAGGTTTTTAAGATTACGGGGAAAAGATGCTTCTGTTGCAGCAGGTTCTGCCGCGATTTTGTGTGTTCTTTCGGCCGGCATTCTTCTGAACGCCGGGTTTACAAGGGAAAAGATACTTAAGCTCGATTACAAGGCAGCTGCAAACAGGTGGGAGGAGGTTTATGAATTATCTCAGAAGTACAGTCTGAGGAACAACATTGCAACATACTACAACAACATGTCGCTGGCCAGGCTGGGATTGATGCCCGAAAAGCTAATGGATTTCTACCAGCCGGCGGCAACCGGACTTTTCATCCCGGTGAATGCCGATGAGAACTATCTCACAATCACTTTCAGCAATGAGGTGTACTGGCAGCTGGGCGATGTCAACGCATCGCAGCATTCCGCGTTACTGGGGATGATCTTTTCACCGAGGGCGCGCAATTCGAGGCTGATGAAGCGTCTGGCTGAAATCAACATTGTCAACGGCGAATATGAAGTGGCGGAAAAATATCTCAGCATCCTGGAAAAGACGCTTTTCCATCGGAGATGGGCGGAAGCCCGAAGGATATTTCTTTTCAATGAGGAAGAATGCTCCCGTTCGCCATGGATATCTTCGAAGAGATCGGTTATCCCCTCAGAGGACCTTCTCAAGGCTGGAAATGAATACCGGCTTACCCTTGAAATGCTTATTGGTTCAAACCCTGATAACAGGATGGCTGTCGATTACCTGCTTTGCTACGATCTGCTGATAAAGGATCTTGATTCTTTCAGTGCAAACATGAAGAGGCACTTGCAGCCGGAGAAGTCAGGTCCTCTTGCCAAAGTATACCAGGAAGCCCTGCTTATCCTGATTGTATCGGGCAGGGATAGCCGCGATGATTATAAAAACTATATTTTTGATCCGGAGAACGTAAGACGAATGGCTGAATATATGAAGATTTATGAAGAGACCGGAGGTGACGGGAGAATGCTTGAACCTGATTACGGGACGACATATTGGTTCTATTATCATTTTGCTGAATTAAAACAACCCAATACTGACTGAAATGAAAAGACTGTTAATGGCGGCAGCGTGCTTACTTGCAGTGCAGACCGCTTTTTCGCAGGGATTTATCCTGAACAAGCTTGAATATTTCGAACGCGGAGGTGTCAACGTGATGGCTTTCCAGGACATTTATCCCGAAGGTCATCAGGGAGGCGTGGCAGTGATCATGCATGGTCAGAGGCTGGCCACCAACGGCGACATAAGGCTCGACGAGACGCCAGGCCAGTGGCAGCCCATACCAAAGCAGCTGGGGAGGACAGTCGATTCAACAGGGAACTCGATTACAGCAAAGCTTGCCTATCCTGATCCGGCAATAAACCGGAAGGGATTCAATCCAATTGAATATCCCGACCTTAACCTGAATTATTCGGTCAAAGTGACTGCAAGGGGAGAATCGGTTGTGGTCACAGTTGATCTTGATACTCCTGTTCCTGATGAGTTTATCGGCAAGGTGGGATTTAATATGGAACTGTACCCCGGCACACTCTTCGGTAAGACATGGTTCATGGACAACCGGACAGGAATCTTTCCGCGGCAGGCAAACGGTCCTGCAATGGCAGATGCCAAAGGGGAAATTGTTGCGGCTCAGCCCATGGCAACAGGCCGGAAGCTGGTTGTGGCTCCCGAAACCGATCTCCTGAGGATGACTATAGAATCGAAGACAGGCGACCTTCAGCTTCTCGACGGAAGGTATGTCCACAATAACGGCTGGTTTGTAGTAAGGACGGTTGTGAATAAAGGAGCAACAAAAAATGCAATCGAATGGGTGATCACTCCCAATATGGTTGAGGGATGGAAGAGCTCACCTGTAATTCATGTTTCCCAGGTCGGCTATCATCCCGGTCAGGGAAAGGTAGCTATAATCGAGCTCGACAGGAATGAAAACAAGACGGAAGAAGCTGTTCTGGTTAAACTCGGAGAAAACGGCTCAGCAACTCCTCTCATCACTTCAAAAGCGGAGATGTGGGGTAATTTCCTGAGATACAAATACCTGAAATTCGATTTTACCAAAATCAACCATGAAGGTCTCTATTATATTAAATACGGAAATGAGCAGTCTCAGCCATTCAGGATAGCAGCTGATGTTTTTGAAAGAAATATCTGGCAGCCGACTCTCGAGTATTTCCTGCCCGTTCAGATGTGCCATATGAGGGTGAACGAGAAATACCGTGTATGGCACGGACTGTGTCATATGGACGATGCAAGGATGGCGCCGACAGACTTCAATCATTTTGACGGTTACATTCAGGGCAGTTCGACACTCACCAGTTACAGTTCAGGCGATCATGTGCCCGGACTTAACATCGGAGGATGGCATGATGCAGGCGACTACGACCTGAGAGTGGAGTCGCAGAGCGGAGAGGTTTATATTCTTATAGGAGCTTACGAGGCTTTTGGGGTTGATTACGACGAAACATCCGTCGACCAGCATACCAGGATTGTGGAGATACATCAGCCCGACGGCAAGCCCGACCTCCTCCAGCAGATTGAACATGGAGCTTTGTCGGTTGTTGGCGGCTACATGAATCTCGGACGGCTCTACAGGGGGATAATATGTCCTGAAAAGAGGCAGTATGTTATGCTGGGCGACGGATCGACAATGACCGACGGTCTGATCCATAATAAAGATCTTAAGTCCGGAGAAAAAACAGCAACTCATTCCTCACCGGCCGACGACCGCTGGGTGTTCACCGAGAACAATCCTTCGCGCGAGCTCACCACGGCCGCGCATATGGCGGCAGCAGCACGGGTGCTGAAGGGATTCAATGACACCCTCAGCATGCAATGCCTGGAGCTTGCCAAAACGATTTTTTCAAGCGATTACCAGTTGACCGGAAGAACAATCAATTCGAAGCTGCATCTGGCATCAGAGCTTTTCCTCACGACCGGGGACAAGCAGTACAGGGATTATCTGATCAGTAATAAGGAAGCCGTCATAAAGGGTGTCCGCGAAGTCGGATGGCTTATAGGAAGAGCGCTTCCGGCGATCAACGATCCGGGTTTTACAGCTGCTGTGAAGGATGCCCTTAAAGGAGTGTCGGAAAGCATTATGAAGCAGGCTGAGGAAACACCTTTTGGCGTTCCTTACCGTCCCAATATCTGGGGTGCAGGCTGGGATATCCAATCCTTCGGCGTCAGGCAGTATTACCTGCATAAGGCATTTCCTGATGTTTTCCCTTCGGCACCGGTTTTCGATGCATTGAATTTCATCCTCGGAGTGCATCCCGGAACCAACACTTCATCATTTGCATCAGGTGTCGGAGCACGGTCAACAATTGTCGCCTACGGCGTCAACAGGGCCGACTGGTCATATATCCCCGGAGGTGTTTCATCGGGAACAGCGCTTATCCGTCCCGATTTTCCTGAACTGCTTGACTGGCCCTACCTGTGGCAGCAGCAGGAATACGTTATGGGAGGAGGTGCAACTAACTTCATGTTCCTGGTGCTGGCAGCCGATCAGCTGCTATCGGGAAGACCCCCAACCCCCTGAAGGGGGCTTTACCCCCAACCCCCTAAAGGGGGCTTTACCCCCAACCCCCTAAAGGGGGCTTTACCCCCAACCCCCTAAAGGGGGCTTTA
>JBAQCK010000063.1:0-5834 GCA_049294075.1 Bacteroidales bacterium
TGTAAGTAAGGAGTGCATAGGTTTTATGCAGTTCAGCCTGAAGGAGGAACTCGGCACCGTAGGCAAGACCGGTAACCGGGATGATATTATCTTCCCATCGGGGATATAGAACGAAGCTTGCACCTTCCCTGTACATGTAAAGATCCCTGCTGCTTTTAAGGAACAGATTGACCTCTCCCCGGAAGAATCTTCCGGGATTGAAAAAGGCAGCTACCTCAACCTGCTGTGTCCGGGATGGCTTAATATTACCATATGATGGAATCCATAGATCGTTGACTGCAATTGCATTTGACGAGCTGACTGTATGGATCGACTGGGAGGACAGGGTATAGGCTCCCATCAAAGTCAGATCCTTACTGACTTCAAAGGAAGCCAGCAACCTGGGCTCTGGGAAAAAGTAAGCTGATTTAAGGTCTGTTAAAAGGGTAAGCCTCATTCCCGGCCGGAGTGTGAACCTGTCACTGAATGTGATCCGGTTTTCAATATAAGCTCCTGCTTCGAGCTGGGAGATTCCTTCAAGGCTGGCATTTTCACCTGCCGGGTGGTTTGAAAGTTCCCCGTTTGTATAGAGAAATGTGCCAATAACAGGCTTCACAGAGCGTAGATTGGTAAAGATGCCTGCCTCAAGATTATGGACTTTACTTGAAATGGCCAGGGTGCTGTTAAAACCAAGCTCTTTGATCCTGCTGCTGGTGGTATTTATTGCATCTTCAGTCTGAGTTTCTTCTTCATAGCGGGTCAGATGGATCTCTTCACCGGACTCTGACAGAAAATCCTGAAAGAACAGACGAGTAGTAATGCTTTTTTTCGCAGAGGGCCGGTTGGTCCATGAAATCCCTGCAAGCAGATCTTTCCACCCTGAAATCACCCTGTTCTCATACAGAGTTTCAACATCATGGTCGAATTTAGTGTAGCCTGTGTACTTCTCAAGCTTGTCACGGTTAAAATACAGGGTAAGGCTGAGATCGTTATTTCTGCCTATGGCACGGGATGCGTTCAGGTTCAGATCATGAAAATCAAAAAACGGGAAATTCGGGTAACTGCGGTTAAGGGTTTTGTTAAGAAATTTGGTGGTGCCAATTCTGCCTGCTACAGCAATGGTTGTAGCGGTATCAGGTGAAAAAGCAACACCGGCACCCGATATCAGCAGCCCGGCTGATACGGAAGTCAGGACTGTGTCAGAGACACTTCTGTCGGTATTGAAATTAACCACTGAGGATAGTTTTCCACCATACCTTGCTGGAAATCCTCCTTTCATAACTTCCACGTCTGAGACTATGAAAGGATCAATAGCCGAGATCAGGCCTGAGAAGTGAAATGGTTGATATACAGGAAATCCATTAAGATTAAAAAGGTTCTGGTCATACTGACCTCCCCTGACAATAAGTCCAGCCGATCCTTCTCCTCCCGATTGGACTCCGGGGAGGAACTGGATTTTTTTCAGGAGGTCCTCTCCGCTGCCGATCACGGGCAAGAAACTCACTTCAGCCGGGGAGAAACCTGTAATCTCGAGATTGGAGTCTCTTTTAAAGCCGGGCTTACGGGATCCGGTTACTCTTATCTCTTCTATTGAAACCAGTTTGTCATAGTACAACACCAGGGTAGTATCACTTTTTACAACCATATCAGATTTCATCTCTTCATACCCGCCGTACTTAAGAAGCAGGGTAAGGGTACCGGCAGAATGATAAAATGAGAACCTGCCCCTGATATCCGTAATGTACCGGTCATCATTGACCTTAATCTCAGCTTCGGGAAGGGGAATTCCAGTCTGGGCATCAAGGACGATGCCCTCTATCCGCAGGCGCTGCCCGTTAATTAATGAGCACGTAACTAACAGAAGCGTTATGAATAACAGTTTTCTCATTCCTAAACAATTAGAACTGCAGGGTATCTTTATCAACAGAGTACATGGCAAAAATACCGCATCTATTGCTTGTATTGCTGTGAAGTCTGATCGGCTCGGAGAAGGGATCATGTGATAACATATAATACTTCCACCTGTCAATCATATACTTGTAGTAAGTCTCACTCAGGGAGTATAGGGAAATTATACATTTTGCTCCTACGTTGGGCCTAGGCGCGATGATCGTTATTGAATGCCTGCTGCCGTCGAAGTCGTCGTCTTTCCACAAAATTTCCCAGGTAGTCTGATAAGTAATCAGGGAATTTCCATCTTTGGTATTACCAGCCTCGGAGGCCTGAGATTTATTTTTTCTGTAATTAAATATGACAAAAGGAGGATCAGGATCTGTAACAATGGCATATTGTATTCGATAATGGATAGTGTCACGGGAGATCGAGTAGATGTCAGGAACGAGGTAATTGATACCGATCTGATAGAAGTCTCCAATTTCAGGCGGGTCATCAAAGTTTATGACGTACTCAATCAAAGCTGTGTCCCTTTTTGTCTGCCAGTTGTCGTCAAACGTATTTTGATAAAGTTTCTGGGGGGTATTGTAATACCAATCCGGCATTTCACCTGTAAAAAAACGCCAGCTTATGCTGTTGATCTTTACCGCGTTTGGTTTGATATCACTTGCCGTCACGGTTTCAAAACCGGGGTAATTAACTTCAACAGAGTATTCTTTCCCTTCAGAAAGAACAATCGGTGCGTCTACCGGGAAATCCAGGTAACCTTGAGTAGAAATGGTTCCTGACAATATTGCCGGGGTGTCAAGGGTTATACTCTTATAGAACACTCCATTTTCAAAAAGGTCTACTTGACAGTCAATGTCCATTTGAATTGCAGGATCCTGTATCCCTCTTGCCATAGTCACTCTCACCCTGCTATCTTGGTCTGGACCAATAAGTGATTGAACGGCCAAGAGAGGTTCTGTTTCAGGTAAGCTGAATGTCATATCACGGGAGCATGAGGAAATGAGAAGCAGAATAGATAAACAGGATGAGATATTCATAAATGTCCGAATTAGTCTTGGTATCATAATGATTAACTGAGTGTTATTAAGATCAATTTAGAGAATCCTTATAAGGCATACAGAACATTTGACTTCCTCTGTAAGGGTATTAAGATGAGATGCCGGAATAGTCCGACATCTCATCCATCTAATCAAGTTTAGTGATTAACTATTAGATTAGTTGAAGATTTCCAGCTGTCCGTCGATGCAACAATGGTATAAGTACCATTTGACATTGCTGAGGTATTTATCTCAAATAACCTGTCTCTGATATATATGTTCAATAAGATGCGCCCACTGGCATCTACTAGTAATATCTTTATTTCATGGTTCTCCTTAGAAGAATCCAATAAAGTGTCCTTAATGTCTATTCGCAATGATGTATATTCATCAGAAGGGTTGGGAGAAAGGCTCATGGTGACAATTTCGGGATTGTAGGATTGCATCATCCCATCTGGATAAACATGCACCGAAGTTTCGTCATAATCTGATAAAGAACCATCAGTTACTGATAGGGCTATCGGGTAATTCGTAGCCACAACAGGATAGAAAGTGTAATCTATTGAGGATGAATTAGAATAGTATTGATTATCTACATACCATGAATATGAATAGTTTCCAGATCCGCCACTAGCATTTGCCTCCCAATGACCTTCCTCTCCATACATAAGGTCATAGGGTCCGCTTATGTAGGCTGATAAACAGGCCGTGGCAGCCGTCCCCACGCCAACGGCGGCCCACGCATTTCTTACCTGCTGAAACTCTTCAGAGCATTCGCCAAACAAAGTTATTGCATTGGTTTCTGATGCTTGACGCATATCATTAAAAGTACTTCCTAGTATCAAGTAATAAACCATATTCCGATATGCAATTCTGGCCGCATTCTGAATCCCTATTCCTGATACAGTAATCCCGTTACTTATTCCTCCGTTAGCCAACAGATAGAACCAATAGTTTTGCACTGAATTATTAATATGAGCAGGCAATGAACCTGTGCCGGGAATCCAGCAGTTGTCTCCAAAAATAACAGGGTTTTCATATGCAATGGAATCTGCGATGAAGTATTTACAGTTATTATCAACTTCTGGAGTAATAGAATAAGCTACATAAGCTTTTGGGTTAGCAAGGGATCTTCTAGCTGATGCTCTCATATTTGTTCCAACCACCCAATCGTTTTGCCCTAGTGTATAATACTCAATCACCTCTGCGAAAATATCGGCAAAGGATTCACATAATGCGCCAGTCTCTTGATAATAATATGAATTACCTGCAATACCTCGTTGCCTGTACATTACACCGTGTGTGAACTCATGGCCAATAACATCCAGAGAGCCTTCGAATCCATTAAGGGTTCCCAAAGTACTGCCTACGCGGATGTAATCATCTGAAGATGAGCCATCGTAGAACGGAGGTTCTTGTTTATAGTTATTTATAATATTTATCTCACCGCCTGAAGAGGAAAATGTTCCGTAGGTTCTGCCAAAGGTGTTCCTAAATACTTCATATGATTTCTGGGCTGCCCAGTGGGATGAGGCTGCATTTTCCTTAAAATTTATAGGCCAATTTAAGTCTCCTTTATAAACGGGATCCAGGTGTGATATATCATACCAGGGTTGACATGTAGGGTATCCATAGCGTATCTCGCTGTTTCTTGTCTCTATGGGACTGGATTTCGATATATCTCTCAGATAATAATAGTTATTTGGCCATCCACGCCATTTAACCTGTATTGATCTACTTCCATTATATACGGTAGCAGTTGTCGCTACATCCCGTGTCCTGTATTCCACAACATCAATAAATGACCCATCGAAAGCGTCAATATATATTGTTTTCGTTGTACCGAGCATAGCTGATGTGATATCCACCCTATAGCAAAGTTTTAGAGTCTTATGGTCGCTATGATAATAAACCAACTGCGGGATGATTTTCTTATTTCTGTACTCTTCAGTAATTTCATTGTCAAGCAGTATATTGTCCTCTGCGCTTGACAGATTATGATATTTTAAAAACTCTTTTTTCGCATTTTCAAATGCTTTTTCTGAAGTTATTCCCGCCGTTGTTTTGTCGAGGGGAATAATATTCTTATTGTAGTTTCCAACTATATGCAAAAGATTGCCGTCTTCATCATAATGAATTGTGAAGTAGGCATCGTCTATTGGAATATTGTAGATCGTCAACCTAACCATATAGTGAACATTTCCAAATTCATCTATATCCTTGCTCTCTACCTGACTGTCAATGTCCTCAGGCAAGTCAAAGAATTGTGAGTTTATTCTGATCAAAGAGTCAACAGGCACTTTATAGCCTTTGTTGAAAAAGCTCCATCTACCTTCTTTTTGCGCCACATTCTCCTGCCTTAAAGGAAGTAAACCGGGGTCCTGAGCATAAAGTTGAACTGACATAGTCAGGCAAGCAATTGCCATTACGAGGAGTACTTGCCTTCCGAGTGAACTAATCTTAGTTTCCATACGTTAATTGATTAAGTTTATTTATATGGTTAAATACAACTAAATCAATAAATTAATTGAAATGTCCGGAAGATCCACACAACCTCTTCTGACACTTCATACCGTACATGTCACAAGATGCTCATTTGTGACACGGTTTTTTGATTTTTTTGCACAGATAAATAAAATATTTCCATTTTGATATAAAGAAAGGGCATATGTAAAAGGAAGGAAGGGGCAAAAGCAAGTGTTTTGCAGCGAAGGGAAGGTTGCAGGGAAGGGCTGCAAATCTCTTGCTTGTGAGACGGCTTTTGATTTATTAATCAACTCGCCTTACAGCTAACGTTCCGGCGGTATATTCTGTTTGCGTACCCCGACCCATGGGAGGGGATGGCGTGGTTTTTGCCATCGCGGCGGATTCATATATTTTCATTTTGATTACTCATTGATCGCGCCGCAACTATAA